>NZ_MKTO01000027.1:0-76615 GCF_001897665.1 Legionella sp. 39-23
AATCAATATGCCATTGTAAAGTGTCAACTATGTCCCCGAACATATGTCAGGGATGTCCCCGGTCTATACACTGCATAAGCCCAGCATGTAACAATGCTAATGCATGAAAGTTGTTACTTGTTAATTGAGAGTACAGTGATGGTTTTCATGATGGACATTGAACTCAACAAACGCTGGGCTTAACAGCCCAGCCTACCGTCATCCCGAGTAAAGCGCAGGATCCCCATTTGTAGCACCATGTTACGAGAGGAGATCCTTCGCGAAGCGCAACCCAAGCTAGCCTGAAATTAAATGGAAGTATTTCTAGGACTGTTCACCAAATTTATAAATTGTTGTAGTTCACACGTATCTCCCCCACAAGCAGGAATAGAAACAGGCTGTCCATTATACGTAATTTTTACAAGGTAATAATTGGCATCACGTTCATAAAGCGAGAAATTAAGATTTGAAGCATACGGCGGAGCGATTTCCAAAGGAGCCCCCATAAAGCTCAAGGCACCAGCAATGGTTGTATCATGAGCAGATAATAAAACATACTTAAGCTTCGTTTTTTTCTGACTACCGCTATTGAGATAATTAGCAATATTAGTCATGAGCTTCGTACTATAAGCCGTTGCTACTTGTTGTGGTTTTTCTTGTGCCATAAAAGCCCAGTTACTGGCATTGATAATTGTTTCAACGTCTTGAGCACTCAAGCCAACCGGCATTGGTGCATTATGTATTTGATGAATATACAAAGTATCACCAAGTAATTGGAGATCATTCAAGCTCCTAATGTGTGCGCCTAAAAGTGCGCTCCAAACTGGATACTTATCTTGGAGTTCTGCATTTTTTTGCTGCCACTCTTTCGTTGAGTACACATATTGTTCCATTAGTCTTGCGCGTTCTGCAGGGTTTACTTGCTGGATAATCACCTCATCATATTTGGATGGTGCACTAAAAATTGGGATAGGTTGAAATGCATTAGGTAAAGCGGGAGAGGAAGATCCTGTAGTATTCGGTCCTGTACCCAATGGATATAATCCCATTAATAAAGACTCGGCGCTCATCAACGTCCGTTCATAATCCGTAGAGCGAACATACATACTTCCTTGTTCATAGTGCTCAGGTAACAAATGGGCTTGTTCCACGTATTTTTTACGGAACTCCATCCCCATCTTATATTCTTGCTGCATGCCTTCAGCAGTTAGCTGGCCTAGACCTTCCCGCCAGTGATAATTTGATGCTGGAAGTGGAATAATTGGTGTTCTATCACCATGGCGAATGATATCAACCGCAAAAACAAGTGTATCATCTGCAAATAAGAGTGATGGCACACTCAATAACAACACACAACTTAGGCGAAATTTGTAACCCATTTATGATACTCCTTGTCAGAATGTATTAGTTATCTATTGGATTAGAGTTGTCTGCAGGTAACTTAGACTTTGGCCAACACCACTGAGTCACATGATACTGGCTCTGTTGGGCCAAGGACCCAACCTCATATTCAAGTCTCAAGTACAGGACGTAGGCACTATGATGAGTGTGAAGGCAAAAATCAAGATTTTTCTGATAAATCAATCATCAGGAAAAATTCTCATAGAGTAACTGAGTTACAACGAAATAAAAACGGCCATAATGCCCGTTGGATTAATATTTCGATATCGTTCAATTGAAAAATTTATACGTGCTTCTCAATCAGCCAGCACCGTTCTACAAGACGCATGAGAAGTTCAGATAAACAATCTTTATCTGATAATGCTCTTGATGATTTGATTATAGTACAATTATTGCACATAAAATGTTCTTGTGAATAAATGGGAATCCATTAACTACTTGATTGACAACCCGATTCTAACCATCTAGAGTTTAAATAAATAAAGGGATGGGCACACAACATGAAGCTTATTAAGTATCTTGTTTTTATAACCCTCTTAGTGACGAGCCTCTTTACTTACGCCAATCCATTCACCATAGGTATTTTAAAATTTGCCCCACCTTTTTCATCAGTCGATACTAATAATCATTATTTTGGTTTTGCTGTTGACCTGATGAATGAGATATGCAAACGCATTAATGAACCATGTGTCTACAAAGCAACTGATTTTGAAACACAATTAAATGATTTGCAGACAGGTACTATTGACGTTACTTTTTTGGCAAGCCCAATACCTCCTGATGTCTCAGAACAATATCAGTTCAGTATGCCTTATATAACAAGCAATGGACAATTTGTGTCACTAAAGAACTCAAATATCAATTCAATCGATGATATTAAAAACAAGAAAATTGGCGTAATGCAAGCAACCTTACTGCAATATAATGTTCTGCCACAATATACTTCCCAAAAAAATATTAAGGTGTATCCTAAAATTACAACACTAATATTAGCACTCAATAATCGTGATATTGATGCAGCCTTGTTAAATGAAAATGTTGCCAAATACCTACTCAACAACACGCTTAAAGGCTTTCAACTGGTGGGGAAACCTATTACTTTGGGAAACGGATATGGAATCATTGCCCTTAAAAAAAATGCCGCCATAATTGATAAAATTAATAAGGCGCTATTAGCAATAGAAACTGATGGAACATATTTAACTCTTTATCAAAAATATTTCGGTCGTTCCCTTCAGGAAAAACTACCTAACTAACCTCCAGGGGTATGCTTTATAGGCAAAGTGATAATAAATTCACTTCCCTCTCCAAGAGTACTATTAATTGAAATAGTTCCATGATGTTCGTGAATAATGCTATATGAAATGGATAAACCTAAACCAGTCCCTTTTCCAACAGGCTTAGTCGTAAAAAAAGGTTCAAAAATCTTAGCTATTGTTTCTTTACTCATACCAGTACCTGTGTCGCGAATTCGAATCAAAATATGCTCATTTTCTTGGCTCGTGGTAATTGTAATTTCACCTTGATCAGAAATTGCATGTGTCGCATTGATAAGAATATTCATAAATACTTGATTAATTTTTCCAGAAAAACATTCGATTTCAGGAATATCGCCATAGTTTTTCTTGATAATGATTCGGTCACGAAATTGATTGTGCAACAAGGTTAAAGTGGAATCGATATTTTCGTGAATATTAACTCGCTTCAATGCACCTTCATCAAGCCGAGAAAAAGTACGCAGATCTTTCACGATATTTGCTGTGCGTCGTGCACCTTCCTCAATACCATCAAGTAAATCATGCGTCTCTTGCAAGGTAAATGGTAGATCGATTTCCTCTTTATATTGATTAATCCCACGTAATTTCTCTTTTATTGAGGTGTCAGAGGTAATTTCTGCATATTTATTTAATAGTTGCATAATTTCTGCAATATCATTTTTTAAGGGACCGATATTAGCGGAAATAAAATTAACTGGGTTGTTAATTTCATGTGCAATTCCTGCAGTTAACACCCCTAAGGAAGACATTTTTTCTGCTTGAATTAATTGAGACTCTGCCTGCTTTAATGTATCTAACGCATGATTGAGCTGCAGGTTTTTTTCATTTAAATCTTGGGTGCGTTGTTCTACACGTGATTCCAACTCCATATTTGCCAGCAGGAGATCGTTTTGTGCTTTTCTACGTTCGGTAATTAGCGCAGATAAAACTAAAGTAGTAAAAAATATCACCGCAACAAACGCTTGCAAAAATAACAAGCTGGTTGAAATGTCCGCTGTATGAAACTCCTTATAACCATGTATTTCAAGCCAAATGATCGAAATTGATATTAAAAAAGCAATGATTGTTGCATACCGTGTACTAAACCGTACTGCAGACCATACGCTAAAAGGAATTAAGATATAGGCTAAAGGATAATGCAACATATAAATCATGCTGATAGTACAACCTAGCAAAATAACTAAAATGATATATTCAATAAAGCGTTTTAAATGAAATGTGAATTTTTTTTGGTACCACGTCATGATAAGTGGCGTCATCACAATAATACCAACAACATCACCAATCCACCAAACAAACCAATTGTCTAAAATTAAATCGAAATCTGGTTTAATAAGCTCAAATACAAAGAGCGCCGCTAAGCCTATAGTACTGCTCGTAAGAGATATCAAAAAGTTAGCCCCGAATATAAATAACAGGATATCGTGAACGGTATAGAATGGGGTTTTGGTATGGGTATAGTATTGAATGAACTTGCCAGCCCAAATGGCCTGAAGTCCTGCCCCAAACCCGATGATGATCGATGCAGACCAATTTTGCCAGGACACTATATTGCCTAACACGGCGGTCACGATGGTCTCGGAGATCACAATACCAAGAACAACATGATTTCCATACCAAAGCACCATCGCTAGAGCGATACCCGAAGGGAGCCAAAGTGGTGTCACCATGGTGTTTGGAACAGTCCAAATATTACTTGCAAGCCCCCCTAATGTATAAAGAAAAGCGGTGATTATATTCTGGTACCAGAACCGCCAAGTTTTTATGGTATTGAGGCTCATGTTTTCTTTCCAAGTACTCTATAGAGTTTGATTTTTTCATCCTTGCCTCGTATCACTTGTAGCTCTAACTCTTCAACCAGAATTTCATTAGAAATGGGCTTATACGTCGTTTCACTAATCAACAAAGTATTGGGTTTATCTTTAGTCAGCGCCTCTATTCGTGATGCAGTATTCACCGTATCGCCAATAGCGGTATACTCCATATGCTCACTAGTGCCTATATTTCCAGTGATTACTTCGCCCGTATTAATACCGATTCCCATAGTAATATCATGACCTATTTCACTACGATAGGTATCGTTGAACTCTTTTAAGGCATCAATCATTGCTAATCCTGCGAAGACCGCATTGAGCTGATTATCAATATGAGACACCGGTGCACCGAATAAAGCTAAGATTCCATCGCCAATTAATTTATTAACACATCCATGATGCGCTCGTACTTTTTCGGTCATTAATTCAAAATAAGCGTTAAGAAGTTCAACGGTTTTAACTGAACCCAATTTATCTGATAATGAGGTAAATTGACGAATGTCGGCAAACATGACGGAAATAATACGGTATTCGCCACGAGTTAGGGAGTCTTCCCCCTGACCATTTAAAATTTCATTGACTATATCTTTAGGCACATATTTTTGAAATAAGTCCATAATTCGTTTTTGATATAACACTTCCTGATTCAATTGTTCAATTAAAGACAAGCGCTCTTCTTCCAGATTTAGCATTTTCAAACCGGTATCAATATTAATCTTTAATTCCACCGGATCCCATGGCTTGGTAATATAACGAAATACCCGACCGGTATTAATGGCTTTAATAATTGCCTCAATATCAGTAAAACCGGTTAAAATCATCCGAATCGTATTGGGATATTCAGGAATAATCGACTCTAAAAACTGCACTCCCGTCATTTCTGGCATTCTTTGGTCAGTAATAACAATTTGAATGTTATTGCGACGCATAATCTCCATACCTTCGCGTCCAGAAGTAGCAGTGTATACGTTGAAATTGCGGCGAAATGTAGCGACAAAGGCCGTAAGATTATTCACTTCATCATCAACGTAAAGAATATTCCGTTTTTCTTTGCCCATAAGAACTCTTTCTCTTTTTCAGAGACAAATTAAACGCCCTATAGATATTTATAGCCTATAGAGAATCACTTTGACCAGTTTTGATGTTGATATAAAGAGGTTTAAATATTCTTTTGTATTTGAATTATTTTCGTAAAAAACAAGTAAATTTGACTCTTTGTGAGTATTATTAATACATGGTGAAGTTAATATTTATACTATTTAAACTTGGAGATTTTATTATGACTAAACCTATAGTTCTTAGCCTTGACGATGATGAAAAAAGACAGAAGCTTGCCGAGTTCTATAACCAATTTATGGAGCAACAAAACGCTCAGCCTCAAGCTTATGATAGTTTAGATGAGTTTAAAAAAAGCCAACATTATCAAGACATGTCTGAAGAAGAAAAAGAGCATCTAAAACAATATAAGGGAAAAAATCTAGTTATTTTTGTATTTGATACTACTGAGCAAGCCATGGAATTTATTAAGGAAATACAGCAGAAAGGACTGATTAATGCAGAACAGGCGGAACAAATATTAGACAATCTTCAAGAGGAGGAGTCATACAGGCCACGAATGCACTAAAAGATAAGGGTGCGTGAGGCTCTTTCCTTTGAATTGATTAATAGTGCTCATTTATAAACTTCAAAATTTTGGCACTAATTAAACTCAAGCCAATCACAATCATCATTATAAAATTTATTTGCTGTGTGTTTTGAATCTTTCTACATTCTTAAGATAGGTATCTATCCACTCCTTAAATCGTTTTAAACGATCCATTTGAAAGTCGGGCCTATCAAGGGTGTGATATTGATCGGGATAAATGATGAGTTGGGTTGGTATATTTTGTGATTTTAAGGCTTGATACAATTGTTCGGAACCAATGCATGGCATATTAAAATCCAAACTGGCACACATGAATAAAGTAGGTGTTTTGATTTTATCTGCTTTCATCAATGGGTAGCTTACTTTTAAATAAGCTTGGGCATTTAGCCAAGGTTTCCCCAGCTCCGTTTCATATTCTAGCGTATATTGATCTACACCATAATTTCCCAAGATATTGCCAGTACCTGCCCCACTGACTGCTGCCTTAAAACGTGATGTACTGGCAATAACATAATCAGTAAGCATACCACCATAACTCCAACCACCTACGGCCAATTTATTAGGGTCCACAATACCTTTGTTAATTACATAATCAACCGCAGCTAAAACATCTTTGACATCTAAGTCACCCCAATCTGCATTTATCGCTCTAGAAAAATCATATCCCCTTCCAGAACTTCCTCGCGGATTTGGAGCTATAATTGCATATCCCTGAGCGGCGAGCCATTGCCAATCAAAATTAAAATCATGGCTGAACTGATATACTGGCCCTCCGTGTAAATTTAAAATTGCAGGATATTGATTGCCTGCTCTGTAATGTGCTGGCTTTAGTAATAACCCTTCAATCACAGTTCCATCAGTACTCTTAAACTCAATATCATCTACCGGCAAAAATTTTACTTGCTCTAAAAGTTTTTGATTATGGTGAGTAAGCGGCCTTAGGATATTTTCTACAGCAAAAAGTTCTGGTGGATGTTGATCATTCGAAGAAATGACTACGATGCGTTGATTTGCCACTGAAAAATTACTATCCACACCCGCTCCATGAGTTAATGCGTTAACAGTACCAGTACGCACATCAATTTCACTGAGATGTGTATTTCTACTTATTTCAACTAATGCATATATTTTTTTACCATCTGCAGACCATTTGGGTTTGGTAAACCAACGATCCTCAGGAGCAACAATCTTCTCTCGATGATTCGTTAAATCAACAACAGCTAATTGTGTCGGAGCATAAATATGGGAATGATTACTATTACTTAAATAAACAATTTGACTGCTATCAGGACTCCATGAAGGCACAGATTCCCACTCCGGATCCATTTCAGCCCCAGGGGAACGCGTTAATTGCACCGCGCTACTTCTGGATTTTGTATTGATCACATACACATCCGAACTAAAACTTCTATCCGATTCCGCTGCTCTTTGCGACGCAAAAGCAATATAATTTCCATCAGGAGACCAAGTTGGAGCCCATTCATCATAGGAACCTGGAGTCAACAGTTCAATGTGTTTACTTTGGATTGCGATACGATAAAGATGTGTTCGCTTTTCACCCAGATACCCCTCCCTATCTTTTTTAAAGAGAAATCGCGTAATCACTATAGGATTGGTTTTAGATTCTTTTTCACCTTCTATTTTATGTCCAATAAACGCAATATTTTGGGAGTCGGGAGCCCAAGTGAAATCACTTACCTCATACTGGTTATTTGTTAATTGGATAATTTGGCCACTTTTTCTATTGAATAATTTAAGGCTCTTTGTATCACCTTGCTCGGATACAAAAGCAATCCATTGACAATTAGGGCTCCACTTAGGCAAATAATTACTTTCTTTTTTGCTGTTCGTAAGTTGTTTTGAAACATTCCCATCGTACGACACCAACCAGATGTTTCGTATTGACTCCTTTTTACTAACATTTTCCTCTACTGTGTAAACCACCCATTTCCCATCTTGCGATAAATCAGGTTCGTTGACTGTCTTAATTCGCATAAAATCACTCAAAAGCGGCGCTCTTTGGGTAGTCCATCCTCTCTCACAAAAAATGAGTGGTAGCAGTAATAAAAGAAGCGGAACACATCTAAGGATTTTTTCCAAATCAGATTCCTTTTAAATGAGACATCTTAATGTCACGAGGCCCTCGCCATTAAATCTCAAAATTGGAGATGTCCCAAAGTACCATATAATCGTTGTTTTATAAATTAATTCAATTTTCCTTTTGAACGGATTTTTACCCCCTCAAATTGCATCATTTAATCCTTTCACATGGCTGGTTGTTTTATTCAATGCATTTTTTTAATTCATGAATAGCGCCTCAAGAGATCAATATTTAGGCACAAAGTTTAAATTAAGCTAAAATAAATACATGGATTATTAAAAAGGGGTTTTACATGACGAAAATAAGAACAATCCTCTTAGGCGGATTATTAATGAGTGCCAGTACCATTGCCCTAGCCAATAATGGATATCACTACGGCTATCATTATGGTCATCATTATGGGCACCACTATAGACACTACGGTCATCACTATCGGCATTATCATAAAGTACGCCCAGCAAAATATCATTACAGGCATCATCGCTATTATCGGCATCATCGATAATAAACAGGCTAAATCAGCATTAAACAGAGGAAAAAACACAGGCGTTTTTAAAATTCGATCATGTTGCTATGACACAAACTTGAGTGTCATAGCAACAGTATGCCAATGGGCTCTACATCTTCTACTTGCTTTTTTTCTAAAGGCATTTTAATCAATAACATCACATTTGAAACAAAAATGATGACACAAAAAAAGAAATACTGTAAAATATAGCTCATATTGTTTAATTTGTATCCACAATTTTAGGATTATCTGTCTCCAAAACACCTGGAAGCGACAAAAAACAAAGGAAGCTATCTATGAGAGCATTACGAGAATTACGTCATACAGGCAAGCCCCAGCCCCTTCCACTCATGAGAATAAAAGAAGCACATTACGACAACAAACCGGGTTTTATTGTGGGCACGCTTTCTGGATCTCGCTGGCGTCATCAAAGTATGGGCTTAACATTGGACCATATTATCGATCAAGAGAAACTGGCTGAACTGCAACTCCATGCATCAGATAATTTAAAACTATGGGAAAAAAGTAAAGAAACCCCTCCTCAAAAAGTTGAGGTGGTTCACCAAGACTTCGGAGATGCTGCCCTAGATGCCACCATGAAACATGGAAAAATATATCCTGTACTGAACATGGCTAGTTCTTTCTTTCCTGGTGGTGCTGTTCTAGAAGGAGGGGATGCTCAGGAAGAAAATATATGGCATCGTTCAACTTGTGCCCAAACATTACTGTCTAAGGGAGTTTATTATGATGCAGCACGAAAATGCTTCCTCTATGATGAGAACACCAGAAAACTCTTAAGCGCACAAGAAAAAATGACGCCTGAAGAACTGCAGGCTTTGGGTATACGACGAGGAGTAAAAGTTCCGGAAGCCTATAAAGTCTTTATGGGGGATCAACCTCAGATTTGTTTTCGTGGTGCAGAAGTGTTTGTGCCAACAGGAGCTGAAGAAGGATTCTCATCAAAACACGCATTTGTTGCTGATGCTGATTTGAGCTACCAATTCCTTCCCAAAAACAGAATATTCCCTTTTTATGAACTCAGATCAGCTGCTCCTGAGCTCATAGGAAAAACAATCGAACCCAGTGATAAGCTATATGCTGAAGATTTGAGTCGTAGAGTAGGCGCTCAACTGGATACCTTGATACTTAAAGGAAAAACTGACGCTATTTTGGGTGCATGGGGATGTGGAAGTTTTAAAAATTATCCTGATATTGTTGCTCAGGTCTATCGTGAAGAAATTGAAAAGCGAGCAGGAAATTTTCAACATATTGTCTTTCCTATAATCGATACAGAACATGAAGCAAACTTCGAAATATTCAAAAAGCATTTAGATGGTCTAAAGCTTGGAGCCAGTAAATCCGCATTATCTCCTTATGGCCTGTATGCACCACGAGACACAAAACCCACAACTAACGAAGGGCTATCTCAGACTCCTTCAATTTAACAACAACACCCTTTAACTAAAGGGTGTATTTTCCCTGCTTCAATGAGCGCATACAACTTGCGCAAAAAGCTCATTTATAAAATAAAAATGCATTCAAAAGAAACATGGATCGCATTAAAGCTACAAAATGCCTTTAAAAATCCCATTTTTAAGTCAACAAAACAAACTTTATTTGGTATGATCCTTTTTAAAACACTAAGACCATCAATAAGTCTGCTTAATTAAAAATATAGAATTACATCGGGGTACCTAGCAATGTTGGCACGATTATCACACTTAAATCCGCTAAAAACTTTTAATAGAAGTGTTTTAGCATCTTTGAACAAAATGAATACTTCGCTTTTTTATCCTGATAAGTTAGATACAACTTATCCTAAGTTAACAGCAATAGAAATAAATGAGGGTATTTCTCAATTACACGAAAGCCTCCCATCAGGAACAGACTTTATTTTTAGAGGAACAGAAGGAACTAAAGAAGTACATGAGGCAATGACTACCGACTTTCTGGGAATGTCTTCTGTACAAAGAAAAAAAGCATCAAGCCATGATTTGGTGGATTACCTCGTGAGCAATAACAGTAGATTCTTTTTTTCTACTTCTCCCTGTAAGTTCACAGTAAGACCTTATGCTGCAGGAATATCGATTATTCCATGTAAAGGGTACATTTGGGTAACAGGATTACCTAAAGTGTATACAGTCCCGCAAAAACATTTATTCTTAAATGAAGAAATGTTTGATAGCTATACAAGAAGACAGATCCAGCAGTTAGAGGAAGGAGAAAAATATCATCCGATTAAGGCAACTGCGGCAAATAATAATGAAATAACCGTCATTGTTGGCGCGAGCAACGAAGATAATTGGGCACTTAGAGTTTCTGAGGATGTCGCGAAAATAATTCAAGTAAGGGGGCCAGGCCGCTTACTGGGTAAATTTATGTCCTCAAAGGAAATCGTGCATGTCCAAGACTGGACAAATCCTGAATTCAAAAAAAGAGTCTGGTCCCTTGAAGTGGTCTTCTCGGAAGGAACTGCTCCGAAACACTATGACAAAATGAATGACAGAGCTCGAAAATTAGGATTAATAGGAAATGATGAACGCTTACTAACACTTGCTGATGCACGTAGTGTAGTCAATTCTGAAGAGTTAGAGGTATTAAACGCACGTCACCGTACCAATGAGACTCATCGAGTTTTAAAAGTACATAAAGACATTCCTTTGGGATGCAAAGGATCGCTAATTGAATACATTGTCGCTGAAATTAGAAGCACTCAAAAACTAGAGGAAATTGTGCACAGAAGCACATATTCTTTATAAGTTATTCTAACATCAGGTAAAAGGAATTAAGCGGCCGCAAAAGCCTAATCAATCATGCAGATGCTATACTTATTAGAAGCATTCTTCATTAGGATTTTATGATGCGGCCCTTATCAAATGGTGATGTATTAGTAGAACTTGATAAAGGAAGTTTAAAGAAAAATAGCGATCCTTTAAAAATTACTAACACAGCTCAAAGAGCAGTTGTCATGCAGCACATAGATAGCAGTGGTTCGCATGTAATGGCCTACAATAACAATAGAATTTATCATTCAAGCTCCGGCGAAAATCAAGAGGGAGTGAGGAGTCACGAATTAATTAAGGATATGAGTACTCGTGGTGTTTTAGGCACAACCGCAGTGTTTCATTGTTCTCACCCTAAAGTCTCAAGGAATTTAGCCAAAGCGCTGCAACAATGGGATCCAACGGCAGATCCGACTGTATATGCTCAATTGAAACAAAAAACAGTAGAGTACCGGGCACAAATGGAGCTAAATCACTTGATTTCTGTGTTTAATAATACTCGCGATTTTTTAATGGATATCAAAACCACTGAGAATAAGCAATTGGCTAGTCAAGCAATTTCCAAAAGCATCAAAATGATAAAGGAACAATATGAAGACATTCTAAAAAGAGCCAATTTAGACAAAACCACATTCGATCCCATTAATAATGCGCTACGTGCACTACTTGCTCAAGAAAAGCAAATAATGCAGTTACTTGATGCGGTGGCTCAAGGTAAAACTGAATTACCTAAAATCGAATTACCACCCTTCTTAGAGCAGTTTGAAACACATAAGGTTAAACTTCCAACACCTTATGCCACTTTAGCTGATGAGCGACGCCAATCAGATTATGCACGTATTAAAAAACAAAAGGAAACTGCTAAAGAGGAATTGGCAAAAGCGGAAGAGCCTTCGATAAAGACTGACAGTACCGCTGCAATGATGTTTTTCATGGAAGAAGAAACTGACAAACAACATCTATTGGATGATGATGAATTGGCAGCAGTTGAAAAACTATCAGAACAACATGAACTCTATCGTGCATTTCGTTCTTTTATGCGCAACCAGGAGCATGTTCCTTTAAGTAAAAATAAAGGGGTATCTTGCAACCAATTTATTGGTTTTTCATTGAAAGTTGCAATTATTGATACCTTATTTAATGGAGATATTCCCAAGGAATTAATGCAAAAATATAAAGAAATTGAAGCCTATAAAGCCAGCAAACACCTAAGTAAACTAAATCAAATTCCAGAACAGTTATTTAAAGAATTCCAGGAACTATTCAACAAAATAACACAGGACGACAAATATGAAAAAGAACGTAAACTAATCCAATATTTAGGCATGGGTGTCAAAGGCTCTATGGTGCGCCAGTTATGTGAAAGTGCTTTTAATGAACAAAATTGGGACACTGAATATTTGATTATTGTGCAAAAAAAAGACGGTTCGAAAAATCCGTACGTTTTATCATTTCAAGAAGCACAGGAGTTGTATAATGCATTATCCAAGGATCGTCCTGGAAGCGAATATGACATCAAATTACCTGCAATCATTAGTGAAGATAATTTAACGCCTGCCTTAAAAGAACAGCTCGCTGCTTTAGAACAGTCTAAAGACTTTTTTGAAACAAAGGAGAGCTCGGGAGCAACATTAACCTCCGCCACATCATTAAAAACGTAATCTTTGAAATAATTGTCGGATGATGCTGCAATACCGTGGGATGCTTTGTCATCTAGGTCCTTGTGTCGCTGCATTGACTAACTTTTGCATCTCGGCATTAAATTCTAGTAACTCATTATCTTTAAATGCCACAGAAAAAGTATTGCTCTGAGCATCAAAATTTTTCGATTGATCAAAGTGGGGAATATAAAGTTCTAAAAGCCCTTTGACGGTATCCACATCATTTGAATTAATACTGAGAAAATATAGTGGTTTTCGAGCCATTTGATGCATATATCCGGGCATGAGTGTAATTTCAGCTTTATCTCCCAACAGGGTCCTTAGATTGTCCGTAATTACTTTTAATGACTCATTACTGAGTCTTTCCTTTGGTTGTTCCTCTTCGTGATGAAAAACACTATGCTGAGACAAAGCATGTTGGAATCGTTCATCCTTAACTTTTTGTAGCAGTGCAACAAGAGAGCCAATCATCACTGTTGATGGCTTATGCTGTTGCTTTAAACCGGGTTGTAACTCTTGAATCGTAGTGTTGGTATCTATATCTTTATGATTATGAATGCTTTCGCGTATTCCAGTGGCAATAACTTGTATAAAGGGATCGGCTTGTGAAAACTCAGGCATAGTACAAATGGTATCGATACGAGCAATAACCTCATGGGAATAATTAGCCATGACAGACTCCTCACTCTATGATTGTTAATGGTTATTATAGCTTATTTCCATGATGAGCAATATTTGGCCACTGCCAACGCCAATTCATCTTCCCACGGCCTGGTTACAACTTGCATACCTATAGGAAACTGTTGCTGATTCGTGCCGCAAGGAATAACAACTACTGGACACTCAGTTAAAGTAATACTGGCTGTATAACGGATAAGCGGCCAAATCGCATTGGGTTTAAGTGTTTCTCCATGCGGCAGCGCACATTGGGGTGAAACGGGGCATAGTAATACATCGTACGTTTGAAACAGCTGCAAAAATTTGATCTTATATTCATCCCATTTTGCCCAAAGCTTTAAATATTGATCAAGCGTCATTGGACTTTCTGGCAGCTGATTCAACCATGCTTGTACTTGATGAGACACTTCTTTTGTTCCCAATGTCTGCAGAAGATTATTTAAACCTTCGCCTGCATCTGCCTGAAACAATTGAGTTGCAATACCAATCCCCTCTTCAAAAAGTTTTGTTTCTATCGTATCAATCTGCATTCCATCCGCGGCAAATTGCTGCATATTGCTGCGAATGCAATAGGCATTGCCGGATCCAGATCAGAACAATTTTGGTCGACTAAATACACAATACGCATATTCTTTGCAAAGTTCATTTTTTTAGATGACACATGTCGTTCTGCATAAGGATCAAGACCATCCCCTCCTTGAATCGCATGGAATAAAATGTCTAAATCGTCAATGCAATTGGTCATGGGAGCAATGCGACTGGTTAAAGCCACCCAACCACGTTTCGGCACCACACACCCTGTTTGAGGTAAACGTCCTAATGAAGGACGTAAAGTATATACACCACAACAATGAGCCGGATATCTGGCGCCACCACCATGATCTCCAGCCAACCCCATTGGCGAAGCATGGCTTGCGATTAATGCAGCCTCTCCCCCACTGCTGCCACCACTTGAATAATTAGGTTTCATAGGATGATTGGTACGCCCATAAACCAAATTATCGGTTTCTAATGAGAGTCCTAATTCCGGCGTATTCGTCAAACCTAAAAAAATACTTCCTTGCTGAATTAAACGAGAAATAACCGTCGTTTCCTGATGGCACAAAGTATTCATTAATCCTTTTGTACCAAAAGTAACAATATGGTTTGGAACAGCATATAAATCTTTGCCGTAAATGGGATACCAAATAATTCACCAGGTACGAAATTAGAATCTTTAAGCTTCTGATCCGCAGCAAATGCAGCTTGACGCGCAGCCCTAAAATCAGTGTGAATCAAAGCATTTATTTTAGGATTTACCCTTTCTATTTCGCAAATAAAAGAATCAAGTAACTCAGAAACCGTCAATTCACGGCCACGAATTAATTGTGATAATGTCTTAACTGAACACTGATTCAACTCTGACATATGTTCTTCCAATTTATTACAAGGGAGAAATCTTTACTTATCACTTAAAAGAAGTGACCTGCCTAAGAGCCACTGCTATTCAGTTAAAGATTAGAAGCTTAACTTAACGCAGTGTCCCTAAGAATAGGGTACTACCTTACAATAACTGAAATTAGATGTCTAAACCTCAATAAACTATAAGGTTTAATGGTGGCTCTCCTTAAATCAATTAAGAAAGAGCCATTGAGGGTTAACGTACGAGAACATAGCGACCATTTTTAAGTACATAGCGATGGCCATTATGATAAACAACATGCTTATTAGTATAGCCTACTTGGTGATAAGTAGCTCGATGACCAGTTACAACACCAACGCCAGTATCAACTACCTTACCAACTCCATTACCTATAAATGCCCCTGTATTGGCTACATAACCAACCCCAGTACCTACTACGTGAGCACCATAATTTACACCTGCTCCTACGGTTTGATTGCTGTACTGGCTGACGTTATTCATTGTATTACATCCAACTAAGCTTACAGACATAAGCAAAGCTGAATATGTTATTATTCGTTTCATATTTCTCTCCTTGAAGCTGAACACAATGATTGCTATATGTATATATAGTTCATAAATTAACCATTTGTTAGGGATTTGAAGAAATATTTCTTTAGATAGTTGGGAAACTTAGGGATTTGAATGGAGAGCAAGCCTCTTCCGCAAAAGGAGTTTACAAATATGATGAAGACTCTTCGCGGGAGAGGAGAAATACTGCCCGTTCAATTTAGAACGTTCCTTGGTAAGACTCTGGACTGTTTTCTTCGAAATTTCTAAAGTTTTCTTGTGCTTGATTGTTCTTTTCAATATCCAAACAATCTTTTCTCTCTGCAGGATCTTTTATGCGCTCACAATTATTGTTTGCATAAGAGTTTGGATTTACTTCATCAGCAGCAAATGCGTTTAATGAAAATAATGCCATAATAAGAACTAATTTTTTCATCATTGCCCCAGGTATTTATTTTTATTAGTAAACCAATCATACCTAATTCATACAATGAAATATAGGCAAACAGAACAATATAAAAGTACTTTGTCTGGAGATACACAAACTCATTTTGAATGAGTTTGTGTAATCCAAGCAACTTACAGGATCGTTAAAATGGAGAGCAGTTAGCTAGGGAGAATGCTAAACGCTCTATCCAATTTTTCACGATACTCAGTTACTTTTTGCTTTTGAGACTGATCCATCACTAATTGATCACCAGCAGTCACTAGTGCGTAAGGTAATGGTTTGACCGCTGCAGCAAAAAAAGTAAGCTGATTTTTATCACCAACGCTGAGTTTTCCATCGTCTGCTAGTCCCTTCACCATTTTTTCTATCTGATCGCCTTGTGCTATCAATTGCTCGAATTGGTCCTTCGCTTTAGTCGCATAATGATACGTCGCATAGGCACCACCCAATAAGAGAGGTAAACCCACAACAAGTGGCCAAACAGAAGCAATAGAAGCTAAAACCAACACGAATCCCGCGGTAACTGCCAATAAAGAAAGTGCAGTATTACAGCCACTATCAGCTGTAGATAGTAATTGGTGATTCAATGCTGAAATCTTTTCAATAAATTGAGTTAGCCCTTCCTTATTTTTATCAAAAGAAATGTCCTTATAGATATCATTATTATGACTTTGACGCCCATGTATCGCGGCAAGATGGAATAACATCATATCAATAATATGGGCTAGATCGGAGATTTTTCCTTTACGAAGATAGGTCATAACAACATTATGTAGGGTTTTCGACCAGTGTGGTTGTGTATTTTCAAACTCTCGAGCATAAAAGGCTAACTGTTTAGTAAATTGAACAGGTAAAGGCCCTCCAAGATTCAACTCCGTAGTTCCGCCCCAAAATCCAGTATATTGAGGTAAACCACCAGCAAAGGTTTTATTTTTTGCTGTCAGAGTATTCAATAAACTGGCATACATATAAAATTTGGCGAAATGATCGGTATTTTGCTTTTCAATCAGATCACATAAAGAAGACAATTGACTCGAAGGC
Source organism: Legionella sp. 39-23 (assembly GCF_001897665.1). NCBI lineage: Bacteria > Pseudomonadati > Pseudomonadota > Gammaproteobacteria > Legionellales > Legionellaceae > Legionella > Legionella sp. 39-23. Next base: position 17,288 of record NZ_MKTO01000027.1, read on the forward strand.
ATGTTGTTCTCTCGCTACAAAAAGTGGCAATCATACCACAAGATGAGACAAAAGATAAATTATTAAGCACTGGCTAGAATGAGCTCCAATTAATAACCAGGAAACTCTTCTGCACGAATATTGTCGTCATCAACACCTGCGTCATTAAGCATACTTCGCGTTGCCGTAACCATGGCTGCAGGCCCTGATAGATAATAAATAGGCTTAGATAAATCATCGATGTATTTTTGCAGCATTTTTTTATCGATATATCCTTGCTCACCATCCCATTCTTTACTTGATTCAGCCATTTTTGTCATAGTAGGAATAAAGTAATAATTAGGATTGTCGTGCTCCAAAGACTTCAATTCATCCAGAAAAGCAGCCTCTTCAGGCTTGCGATTTGAATAAAACAGAAAAATTTGCTGAGGCAACTGATCTTGAGCCGCCTGCATCACAATGCTCCTAACCGGAGTAATCCCTATACCGCCCGTAACAAACACTGCAGGAATCAACTTGTTATGATGTAAGGTAAAAGAGCCACTAGGACCAACAAGTTGCAGGACAGAGCCTAAAGGAAGCGTTTTCAAAACACGCTTGAATGCCGTATCACGCACTCGGGTCGTTATCGTTAACTCTTTTCCATAAGGGGGGCTTGTTAGCGAAAATGCGCGGGTATTTCCTTCCGCATCAGTCTCCGCAGGATTATTTAATGTAAAGTCGCCACATTGCCCTGCTTTGAATATAAAACCCTCCGGTTTTTCAAAGGTAAATGCCATTGTATTTTCAGCGACCTCTTCTCGGTCTAATAGCTTGACAGTAAATGTTGGCATTTACTCCTCCTTGAAGGTACTAATCCTCATCAATTTAACTGTTTGGTTTCATTTGCTCCATTGCAACAATGTTTTTCAAAAAAACACAACAATCACATTCAAGTTTTATTGGACAACAAAAATCATTGTGATTTTTTTTTAAGCAAATTATTATACTAATAATAAATCATAAAGAATCAATTTACTTACTATGCCCCGACAAAATATTGAGAAAAGTAATAATCGACCTATTAAAATTTCTCTTTTAGGTAGCTCAGGTTCTGGTAAGACGCAACTCTGTACCGTATTAGCAGGCAAAAAATACCATCCAGATTCGTTCCCTTCGATGGGCATGGAGGTTTCAAAATTTCAGTCTGGACTTGATTTTGAAATGTGCACTCTTCCAGGAGAAAAAAGGTATCAATTTATGGGATTTATACAGAATATGATACCTAGCACTGTAAAAGGCTCAGATACCAACATCATATGCATTGATCCATCTGTGAGGGACTCATATAAAGAGGCTTGGTACTATGCGAAAGAGATCCGCAAAACGGATACCAAAGCACCCATTATTATTGCCTTGACACAATTGGATAAAGAACTGCCATGGCAGGTATCTGATGCAGAAATTCAGTGGCTTAAGCAGTACCATGGAATTACAGGCGACACCATTGGCATCAGTGCGACTCAAGGTGAAAAGGGCATTAAAGAATTGCGTACCCTTGCTCTCGCGCTACAAAAAAAACTTCGTGGTGAAAAGGCAGAATTTGAAACAACACTCACTTTAAAAGATGTCCTAGCGAACATAGAAGATTTTTACCAATTAGCTCAAGCTGGTTTAAATGAATTAAAGCAACAAAATAATAAATATCTTAAAAGGCAACACAAACTTTATGCGAAGCTTCCTCCTCAGCTACAAGAACCATTTGATGCGGTAAAAGAATTAATAGCGCAATTACAAAGAACAAAGGACCTTGCAATACAATTGAGTCAGGTTTCTGAAACAACTAAAAAAAACACCCTGCTTACAGAATATCAGTTAGCCGTTGGTTATTTTGTGGAAAACGTGAATAAAAATGTATTAAAAGTAAATCCCCCTCAAAATATCATGAATGTAATACTACGACTGCTGCGCGCCCCCTTTATTGGATTTCGTATGTATAACGACGCTGAGCTTAAAGAGCTACATCGATTCGATCAGCAAGCGCATCTCAAAGAAGAGTTACAAAACATGAGGGCTAATGAAGATCATGAATTATTTACTTTTGTCGCAAATAGTTGATAACGTCAAACAGCTACATATTATGATGGGTTTTAAACGTAGTTAGCTCGATATCCTCTTCGTCAGGCTCAGGACCGGAACTCGTTTGCTCCACAGGCGCTGGTTCCTCTGGGACTTGCTTCTCTGGCTGCTCTTTGAATTCAGTTTTTTTAGATGCTAAAACTGAATTGACATTTTTTAACGTGTCATCGGTTATTTTTGTCATCTCCGATTTTTTCCAAAATATAAAAAAATCTTTCAACCAACCAAGAAAGCCTAATTCTCGTATACCAGGACGGTTACTTTCAATAGTTTTAGCCTGATGTTGTAAATTGATGATTGTCTCTTGAGGTGTTCTTAAACTAGCCGTTTTAATAAAGATAAGCATATTTTCAGCAGCATTTTTACGGGCATGATAAGCATCTAATAACCTTGGATTTTTATCAGGATTTTCGACAGGTTTTTTATCTAAAAAGTCTAAATAGGATTCGATTTGTTGCTGTACTTCTTGCAAAAACGCTTCAACGGGTAGTCCTTCCAAAGCTTTTTTTGCTGAAACCTCTCCACGCTTGTTCGTGATTCCTTTTAAATGGTGCAAAATATGGTCGTTATTAAACTCTTCTGGTTTATTACACAATATCAAAAGCTGATCCTCGGCCATATGCTTATGCCCGTTGGCTATACTTATTAATTTTATCGTTTCTCTTAGATGGACTTTCTTTAATGCAATATTGTCATCTAATGCCTTTTTTTGCGCCATGAAGTCATCTTTAGGAAGCTTGCCAATTTTATTATACAGATTTTCCAAGTCTTTTTTTAGGACCTCTATCTCAGCTTCTAATTTATCTGCCTCCCTATTTAATTCTGCTACATGATTTTCTATATTATTGAGATGATGAATAAGTCGCGTTCCCTTTGCTCGTATTTGCCCAACATTTTCTTTTATTAAATGGTCAACAACAAAAGCAAATACTTTCTGGATAGTCATTTCTTTAGCCAGCAAAGCTTCCAGCTCTTTACTGCTTTTTGCATTAGTTATATTTGCTATTACTTCTTGGGCTCTATTTTTTTCCTTATATGTAGGTCCTGTAATTGCAACATTAATTTCATCCCGGACCATTTGGCGAATATCTTTTGCTGATTTGCCTTGATTCCCTTCTTGCTTCATTAACGCTGCTTCATTGCTTAATAACGTTATAGCTCCAGACATTATTTGAGTCATATAATACTGCGACTCGAGCCCAAAAGGCAGGCTTAAGACTCCATGTTGAATATTTGCTATGTCGGCAGAAGTAATGTCTGTTTCCGCAAGTAAACTTGCCATTAAAGGAGTAACCTCGTCAGCGCCTAAGACCTCTCCATCATTTAATGGCATATACTTCGTATATAGAAACCGTCCCAAACCTGCTGCCAATGGATAATTTCCCTCTCTTAAGGCATCAATATAATCTTGTGGCTTGAATTTTATTTGGCTTTGTAATTGGGAATGAAAGTTTTCTGCAATAGCTTTGGAAACATCGTCTCCTTTTTCCCCAAGGTTAACAGCATCCATTTTAACTTGATGCCCATCTGCGGCCACAAGTGAAACAGGCTCGGTACCCACTTCGGCGACAACTAAAGAAATATTATCTGTTGAGCCCTTTCCTCCCGCATAAGCTCTGGATATTAAAGCTTCTGCAATATCGTCTGGACCTGAACCAGGATGTTGCGCGATAAATTGACTTACAGTCTCCGCAATTTCAGCGGTTGTTAACGCGTCTGTTTTGAAAAACTTATTGTATGAGGAAATCCCATCCGTTGCTGCGATTGCAAATATCCTATCCCCTTCTTGTAGCGGAATGACATCACGGGTGATATCAGGATCATGCCTTAGTTTATTTTTTTCTTGCGCCCTGTCCCCTATGGAGCGAGTAACCCCTATATCTATTCCTGTAGCATTTCTATCGTTATTCTCATGCAATTCATTGAGTTGCTTGGCGACACGCACTTGTCCATCGGCGCCAACAATGACAAAAATCGCAAGACTATCGCCAACATTACTGGTCACCCCATGCAGTTGATTGGTCTGCGGATCCTTCCATGCAACCAATGAAGTTAGAGTCGAACCAACGGCTTGTTTGTCTCCATACTTTTCTTGCATGAGCCTAGCCGTTTCTTTTAACGCAAACTCTTGTTCCACCTCGGATAAGAGATTAAACCCAGGCATCATCTCTCCAGACACATCATCTTCTTGATGTTGCATGAGTATCATATTGGGAGGTTCACCAAATGCTCCTTGCATTTTTGCAAGCCCGATAGAAGGACCATTGCGTTTTTTGGTATCACCTTCTGTTGAAAAATTATAGCCATCTATTTTGAGCTGAGACATTATTGACTTATAAAAAAGCACTTTAATTAAATATATACCATCATGATACTTATGCAAACACATGGCCAGGGATAGTTCTTCACTTTTAAGGGTACTAATTTAAGCCTAAGCCTTTTCTGTCCGAAGGGTCATTTTTCGGTTCTGGTTGATCTGCTTGTTTTAAAACTTCCAGTTTTTGTTTAATCGTCGCAAAGCGGTTCATGAAGTCAAATTTTTGTTTATGATTAAAACTAAAACGTCCTTCTTCTGAAGAATTTGATCTTATTTTATTAATTAGAGCCTCCAATCCTCGTACAAATGCATTAGGATGAGGAAGCTTGGAGATTTCTGTATCTGTAGATTGGATATGGCTATTTAAAAGCTCATGCATTTTTTCATCATCAGGTTCTTCATTAATTCGCAATAAGTCCTTTTGCGCTCGCTGTAATGACTCTATATTTATTTCGTCAATTTTTGATACCTTGCCAGCATTTCCATTACGTATTCTACTCGTTTCTTCCTGATAATGATCGAAAAGGATGTTTAAATCCTTTCTAAGATAAACACCTACAGGTAGACTCCAGGACCTTGCTTGAACTAAAGCCTCATTCATTTTATTATTTTGTTTTTCTTTATAAGTTGCATTGATATATCCATGCATTTGTTCGCCAAGTTTGGTTAACTCTACATAATCTTTTCTACCAAGTGCATCGCGAGCCTGTTCAAGATGCATAGATAATTCCTCATCATCTGTCGCTAATTCTTTTGCACCTTTCAATACAGAGTTTAATTTATCATCAAAAAATGATTGGTCAAAAGACACATGGCCTTTATCTGCAACAACCTTTAATACTAAGGGTAAAAGAATATCTTTTTGAGCTTGGAACAGATTGTTCCTCATCCTGAAATTTAAATCTGTCCATGGAATCTTCGCTGTCTGTAATTGACCTTGTTGATCAAGTAACTCATAAGTCAAGTCATCATCAGTAATTTTTAGATAGATTTTATTTTTTTCTCTGGCTGCATCATCAGGCAACAAACTCAATTCATAGCCTGATGTTTTAGCTGCATTGACAGGATTTAAGTCCTTAATCATTTGCGGTACATTTTCAAGAAATGATAATGATTGCTGTATCGCCTGTGGGTCTCCTCTCTCTCCTGCTAACTTCAGTTCCCGCGCTGGATTAATACCTAACCTAGGAAAATTATAGTATTTGTTATTGACTAAGTTTTCGTGCAAATAATTAAGATATTTGTTGCCTATGAGTCCAGCTGCCCATTCATCACCTAGTTCATGTGCAGCTTGTAAATCTTGAAGTTTCTTATTCTCATCTTTGGAAACTTCAGCTTCAAACCTATAGCCTATGCCAAGATGTGCCTGTTTTAATTCGTCAATTAACGACAAGATCAAGGGGCTATCCGCTTCAGTATTGATCAGAAAATGGGCCTGACACACTTTGGCCATTAAAGGTTCTTCCTTTCCATATTTATCCAAAAACCCCTTAAATTTATCTTTATTTCCTTCCCTAAGTAATGTGAAGTAATCATGCAAAACTGGAGGAGTAGGAGGGGCAATTAATGACTGAAAATGAGCATCAAGTGCTCCCACATTATATATCCTGTCCAACAATGCAAACCGATTCATTACAGCTTTTCTTGGTGGCAATGGCATATATTTAGCCTAATAATTTAGATCGATAAATTAAGTATATACTGCCCTTTAATTATTTCCGTAAATCACCTCTAAGCTGGTAGGTACATATGTCATTCCTACGCAAACGGGAACTTCCAGTTAGCCTTAAACTCGACAGTGCTTGTCCGCGTCATCCATAAGGTGCTCATTCATATCCCTAAACAACTGGATACCGCGGACAACTCGCGCTACACAGACCTTTTAATTGAATTATTTTTTTATAAGTTGTCTATAATATAGACAACAACACTTGAAGCTAACTATCACGTTGGTGAAGGTAGAATTATGGCTGCTGAACATCAAGAAGTAGTCCCATCTAATTTAGGGAAAGTAGATGATTTCCGCAAAATAATTTCTGAACTTGGTATAAAAAATCATAAACAAATGGGCAGATTATTTGGTGTAGAGGATGGTCAGTTTCGCAATATTGGTCAATTAGAACAATTCTTGAAATTGCTTAGAGAAGATCCTCAAATCAAAACTGGAGCTGGTGAAAAAGAGCTTGCAGCAAGAGAGTTTTTGAAAGCTCAAATTGACATGTTAGATGAATATAAAAAATATTTATTAACCGAGCTTACTCTAATAGAGACAGAAAGAAATATAAAAAAAGATGCTGAGGCAGCTGCTGGCGTCCCAGTTGCCATATCTAAATTATCGAACGCTCATATTAACTTAGTAAGTGGACTTGATTCGATTCAACATTCTATAGCTTCTACTGTAAGCACGATCAATGAAGAATTTGAAAAAGACAGTAAAAGCAAAGAGGCGAGAACAGAATTAGTCGCCGCCCTGTTCAAAGTTGCTCTGGGAGTTGTTGGGGCTGGGGCTGTCGGCGATGTCATTGGACAAGTTTTACGAAATATAAACCCTGAAAGTGTCGAGGTGATAACAGGTGCTGCTGGAGAAATATCATTAGCAGAAATACGTAGGGAGTTAGCTAAAGAGTTTGCTCAAGAAACACTTGACACCATTACCGACGAAATGTTGATCCATATGAACAAAGTGGTACAGAGCACGAGTAGCCGCATTAGTTCAAAATTCCAAGATCAGATGACACAATATTTATCTATTCTAAAGAACAGATCTTGTGGAACTATAACTAAAGCAGTAGAAAAAGTTGGGACTGCCACACTAACGCCGGAAGAATGGCGGAGCGCACTTGATGCTGCAAATCAAGCGAAGCTATTAAGTATGAATCCCAATAATTTAGATTCTATTGTAAGCGAAGTAAGACATGAAATGCAGTTAAAAACTTTGCAAGCAAGGGAAAAAATAGCTGTATTGGAATACAGTCAATTATCGCAACCTATCAAAAAAGTCATTGAATTCGCCGCATTGGAAGAAGGGCCTGATTATGAAAAAAGATTTGATAAAAAAATGAGCCCTATTAATGAATATTTTCAAATACATTTTATATGCTCCGTTTTAAGTCGAGAATATCGCAAACCTTCCGCATTAAGGCTTGGCTATCAACCTGTAGATGTAAGCAGCAAATATGATGGCTACGAACCAATGCAAAGAAAGGGACAAATCAAAAATTTCCCAGAGTTTTTAAAACATGAGCCCAAATTATTAATGTTATTTGAACCCGTAGTTTTGACTGGAACGGGGCATTTTGATCAAGCAATGCATAAAGGTGGAGATAAATTGCGTCGATTTTTGGCTACCAAAATTAGCGGAATCAAAGGACATGAAAACATCTATGGTTTTAAGAAAACAGTAAAACGTAGTGATGCCGGAGAGATTGCAAAAAATCAAAAAGGTACTATAGAAGATATGCTGCGTTCATACTCAATAATCGCAACGTTAATGGAAGGGGCAGCACATCATGGGACACCTCAATCCTCCATTCCTGTTTTTAAAGAAGATACCGAAATTCTGTCTATTCTAAAGACACTTATGGAAGCTAATGCATTCTTTGCAACTCATCCAGAGAATAAGGGAGTGCCTCTTGTTACGCCTTTATGTGTCTTTAATCACGACCCCCATTTTATGGATTTAATCACACAAAGGCCTTCTCTTAAACGTCTTTTGGCCAAACTCATGACAGAAGATAATTTTATTTTAAAATGTCTGACCGACCCCAATATTAAAGATCAAAAGGCAGACAGCAAAAGGTTAAACGCAACATTGGATGAATTAATTAAACTCCTCGAATCAACCGTACCGGAAGTCAGTGCTGAACGAATCGTCGAACTTAAGAAGCAGGCAAAACATTATATTACCTGTCAATGTGCCAAAGCATCTATAGAAGCACATATAGAAAATTGCAAACAAACAGCGACTTGGATACTCATAGAAGTCAATGCATTTAACGAAGCGCTTCCAAAGAAAAAAGATTTTAAAAGCATTCACCTTGTTGAAAAGTTAAGAGATACTCCTGCATCAATAACATCAGCTGAGCTTGATCAAATTATTGCTGATCTTAAAGAAATAAGAATAAGTAGTGCTCAGATAGCGAAAGATGCATCAGCGTGGATAAGAGACTTTAGTGCCCTGCGCCATGATATAAAATTGCTTGAAGAGTTATATTCTATCCAAGATGCTATGCATATAGGATTACGCAGAATTGCAGCAAGATCTCCCGTAATAAGACGATCAATATCTCCAGACTCACATAGTTTTTCTGATTCTCCCATCAACGCGACGCCTCCTAACACACCTCTTGAGGAACCAAGGATAGAACGACACGCTAAGTCTCATGCAGCGAATAGTTTTTTTAGTAAACCAGCAGATCCCCAAGATAACCAAGCCTCTCCTGATCCATCGAAACCACCTAAGTCACCTCAGACCTAAGAGATACCTCACTTCCTCTAATAACTTAGGCTTTTTGGATAAATTGATTGATAGAAATATTCGATCGTAATAAGGTAGGAATTATCTGACCTGTACTGTCACAATCAAGTTTTTTCTTGATATTTTCGAGGTGCTTATCCACAGTGCGTTTGGATACTTCTAAAATATTTGCAATACGTTGCACATTAAAACCATAGTAATAAAGGTAAATAATCTCTTTTTCTTTTAAGGTCAGTTGTCTTGCAGACATAAAGTTAAACGGCAGAGTATTAAAATCGAACACTGTATCATTGACCATTTCATGCAGTTTTGGGGAATTCTCTTTTTGCCCCAAAATGATTTTTTTTAAATTTAGGGAATGGTCGGGTTCATATGACTCTGCGAGGGCATTCATTTCAATATTAAAATCATTCGGTAAAATTAGGGTATTGTCCTTAGTTAATAACCGCCTACCACGAGTAGCAAGATCCTGACTGATTACCTTTAAAATATCGATGTTATTAAGAATAAAATTATTCGACTTTTGCGCACTGGAAGTTGATGCAAAAGTATAAATTTCTGTATAGTCCGCATGCTCATGAACCATATCAAAAAAATAAACATATCGTTGCTCAACCAATGTTTCTTTGAGTGAATCTGCTAACATCCCGTCATTCATAACATCTGACGCATAAAAGTCACTCTCTCTTTGAAGCGAATTGATAATCTGATCAGTAAATAACTCCTTTTTAAGGAACACATCGAGAAGCGAATTATCTGACATCAACTGCAGACAACGTCCGTTTAAATCATAATAGAAATATCCCCAGCTATAGATAGGCGTATTTGCAAAAATATGCTTGTAGAGGCTTTCTAGATAAGAAGTATACATCTTCATATTATTAAAAACTTTCATAGCATATTCCATTTTAAAAACATCGCTGATTTATTATTAGTATAGTCTCATGAGAGGCATGTTTGTTGAATTAAATAAGTAACCTGGCCTGGCTGCTTGCAGCTGGGACCAGGACTTCATTTGGACTTTATCAATTTATGGAATTTAGCAGCTCCTGGTTGCAAGCAACCAGGCTACATTTTTCTACTTGCCCTGAAACGTTACCATCGAATAAGTTTCAGCTGTATAGTATGGAGCTTGATCCACTTGATATTCTTTAGCTAACTCCGCGGCTGTTTTATGATCCACGCATTGTATTCCCAGCTCTTTGCAAAGAGAAACAATTTCATTGGGTTCAAAAAATGTTTTGAAGGGCGATTTTTTACTGGCAAACTCATCTAATGTGGTTTCTAGACTTTTTTCTTTAGCAGATGAGTCCAATTGTTGTTTTCCTGTTTGCATCAAAGCATGCATATAGTCGAAGGTAATAATTAAGTGGCTAAATTTACTAGATAAATCACGTAAGATTCTAATGACCTCTTCTTTTTCAAGATAGAATGTATTGCCTTCCCATAAAATTAACGTTGGTTTTGTGAAATCAATATCATTTTTTGTTAATTCTGCAATTAAATCGCCTTTAACATAATCCAGCCCGATATAAGTAGCATTTTTGTTAACCTGTTGCTCCGCATAAATTTGTTCTTTACATTTTAAAATTTGCGGCTGGTCAATTTCAAAAAAGCGCACACCCAATTGCTGTGTATATTTCATTTTGCGAGCAGGTAAGGTATCAAAGCCACTGCCTAAAATGATGACTTGCTTTACTTCTTTGTTTTTCACCGCATCGGATACGGTTCGTCTAAAAAAGCGTGTTCTCGTCGCTAAAGGCAGCCACATTCTTTTATCTAATCTTTGTTCTGCTTCTTCTTTTACCTGTTCACTAACAAAATTTTGCATCAGGGGATCTTTAAATAAATCTTTTTCTCTTGTGCCTTGTTTTTGTGTTAATGTGGGCCAATTCTCTTTAGATTTAGCCTGATTTTTCCAATAGTTTGCTAATAAGGAAGTAGTAGCAACATTATGCTCTTTTAAAATTTTTTCTTGCATAAACGCGATTCTCTTATTTTAATAATTCATCTACAATCTGCCCTGCACCTGAATAATAGGCGGCATGGTCGGCATCTAAATATATAATATTGTCAGTAACTTCTCTACTCATACGTAATTGATCACTTAGGAATAGCGCGTGATCGTATCGGCAAACCAAAGAGCGTTTAGTAATACGAGTAAATTGTTCGCCAAGATGAACTGACTCAGTAAATGGCCGCAAAGGTTGCGCTTGCAATTGAGTCAGCGCTTTTTCAACATCCTCGCTACTGCAGCAGTTAAAAAGAATATCGACTAACAGAGGTGAACATTGCAGGCGAATTTCTTGTAAAGGCTCATCAATAATTAAAAAAGGTGTGAGTTTATGTGATTCGGATTCTTGCGCTAATGAAAACAACGACGTCTGATCTTGTGGCACATAACCCGCGACAAAAATGAGTTCGCGAATAGCATCAGGAACTATTTCAGCAACCCCTGAAATAACTAACCCTGCCATACTATGGCCAACCAGTGTCACTTGTTCTTGTTGCTGTTGAATTAATGCCGCAACACGATGTACATAATCAGCAAGACCTATTGACCCGCTGATTTGATTATTTAAGCTCCCATGGCCTGGCAAATCTGGCGTATACACTTTATGTCCTTTCAAGGAAAGCGCTTTTGCAATACGTTTCCAACACCAAGAGGCATGCCAAGCTCCGTGAATTAGGATAAATGTTCGAGAGTTTTGCATAAAACTATATTTCGCTAACAACACTAATCAATTTAATGCTTATTTTAAGAAAATTGAGACATTAAGTAAAAGGCCTATAATAGAAAAATAACCGAACTGACTTTTCGCAAAATGAACACACAAACTGAGTTTTCAAAGGAAGTGCTGAAGTTAATTAAATCAATACCACGAGGTAAAGTTGCAACCTATGGGGATATTGCCAGACTAGCAGGTCACCCACAAGGAGCACGTGGTGTCGGATGGCTTCTGCACTCTTGTACTGGAAGTCATAATCTTCCCTGGCAACGGGTGTTAAAATCTGGAGGAAAACTTTCTTTTCCTGCCGATACCCCTCAGTATTTAGTACAAAAAAAACTATTAGAAAAAGAAGGCATTGCCATTATTAAGGGTTGTGTTGATTTAAAGAAATACTCTTGGCAGGGTGAGCTATAGCGAACGATGATACACATTTTGACGTAGGTCGGCCCAAGGTCCAACCTACGACGGTTCGATGAAAGCACTTAAGGTTTTTGCCAAACCAGAGACCCAGTATGTCTGTTAAGACAGGTAATATATGTTTTTGTCCCTTTACGGTCTTTAGAAAAAACAAAAACAAAATCACCTGCAAATTGCCATGATAATATTTTCGCATGGAACGGCGCATTCCATAAACGTACTCCAGCATATGTGTACGCGGTAACATGATCTTCGCTATCAAATGTTGAAAGAACCATCACAGAATCAGGAGTAAGCTTCATTCGCTCTTGTTGGAACTCATAATCATCTACCGGGACAACCGCAGCGGTATCCGCTACTGGTGCAGCCAAAGCTTGGGCGCTCAGCGTGGTAGAAAATAAAAATCCAAGCAACGTCATTCGAAACAATTTCATATTAAAAACCTCTTGAAATGTAAAATAAAAGGATACGCTCTGCGGTCAACTTTTCCATGAAACGTATAGGACAATCGATTCAATTTAAGTATCGTAAGAATCCCAACGGAAAATACAATTATTCTACCTTTTTGTAAACTATTTGAGATTACTGACAATTTAATTACTTACAAGACCTATGCCTTACAATACAAATAATCCCCTCTCCCCAAAAAAGTGAGGGAATTTAATGGCATTGGTAGGTCGGGTCTAGGCCCGACAATTATTTGAATAAAAATGCGGTTTTTTTCTCCAAAAATTCTTTAATAACAGCCATAGAATCATCTCAGAGAAAGGCTTACTATAGCCGCCTAACCATATTGACTTTAGAGGGAACGATGAAAGAACTGATTGAGGCAATGACATCTAATCCAGATGAATTTATCCGCTTAATTTCAGAAAAATCTGATGGTTTTTCCCAAGAATATGCCGCCTTTTTAGATTCTATTGATCCGTTAAAAGGCTTATATGAGCTATTTGAACTTAAGGGTTTGACTCCTTTTGCCGGCCATTCCTTAGGACCTGTATTCAAACCTGCTGTGAAAGAAATAGAGCGAATTAATGAGTTACAAGCATCGCAGTTACATGAAGGACATTTCCCCGAAACTCGTGAACATGGCGGTAATTGGTTTGATTGTGATATTGAAGAAGAAGCCATCAAAGCCATGCAAGCAATGCTAGGCTTTTCTGAGCCTTGTGAATTTCTCTATACTCAAGAAGGCTTATCTTCAAATTTAGGGCGTTTGGTGGATACCTTTTATCGACCAACACTCATGGATTGGCAATCAGGAAAAACTGGTTTTTGTCATTTAGGAAAAGAGTTTTTTTCCGATCAAGCAGTCATAGAGTCTGTATTAAAAAGAGGGATACAAACAGCCAAGGGTTTTGGTGTTTTCAGTGCGTCGAAACCAGCCCCTAGCCCCTCCTCCCTTACCCTAAAAATCCTGCCTGATGAAAAAGGACTCTATAGTGAAGAAGCCATTATTGATTTTGTCAAAAAACATGCCGGGCAAATGCAAATCCTGCACTTATCTGACATTGTATTTAGTACTGGACAACGTCTTGACATCACGCGAATCTTAACTGAATTAAAGGATACAATAGAGCAATACCATATTATTGTTGGCTTGGATTTAGCGCATACCGTAGGAAACAGAACTTTAAATCTATGTGAATTACCCGTCACCTACGCGGTGGGTTGTGGCTATAAACACATTTGTGGTTCTGCAGGAAGCGGCTTTGGTATTTATGTTAACAAGAATACAGATTTGGAAAAATATCCACCAATTCAAGGCTGGAAAGCAGCTGCTTCTGACAAGGTTTTTGACTTAATTGATGGGTACGATTCTGAGATTATGATGCAAAAAGGAGCATGGGCTTTCAGATGCAGCAATCCCTCCCCTATTGCCCTTGCACCAGTAAAAACCTACATCAAAACAATGAGTCAGATAGGCTGGGATAAATTAAACGCGAAATCAGAATGTCTTACTCGCTATATGCATGCTCTAATCCAGCAACATTTAGGCGATAAAATTGAGTGGATTACCCCTGACGATCCTAAGAAACGAGGAGCCATGCTAGTTTTTCGCGTAAAGGGCATTAGTGATGTCAGACAAATAGAAACTTTACTAAAAACAGCAAATGAATTAGGAACGTTTGAAATAGACGTCCGTCCTCCTAATAATATTCGTGTTACTGCACATTATGGATATACCCAATTTACTGATATACATAAAATGGTTGCGCGTCTTGAACAAGTGGTGCATCTGTTACTGGAACAAAAAAAGCAAGAAAGCTTAATTTTAACCTCAATAAAACAAGGCAAAGAAAGTGTTTTTTTCGAGCAACAAGTCGGAAAAACAGCTCCTTCTAGCCTACAGCATGCTTCAACAGATAAAGAACAAGAAAGCTTAACTTTAACCGCACGCAGAGAAAGTGGCTTTTTCGAGCAGAAAGTTGAGAAAAAAGGCCCTTCTAGCCTACAACATACTCAAGCAAATACTGGAGGCTGTAACCCTTAGTTTCATATTAATACTAATAATACCTTTCTAAATTCATGCCATTCCCGCGCAGGCGGGAATCCATCTTTATGTAGCGTACACTGTAGGTAAAAAACTCAAGACTTCCTGAGAAAGGTTTTTAGGGTCGGCATTTTCACCGTAAAAGAAAAATCGCAAAGCACTGTTTGCTCCCACTCTCGGATGATCGCCAGTCATAAATGCCGTTTTTCGATCTTGATAAATAACCTTAATGATTTGGATCAGCTCATCAAATTTTGCCTGGTCTAGACGCGAACCTGCTATTAACTCATTCAACTTGAAGTAATTCAATATCTCTGGGATAAAGTCGCGATAGTTCACTAAAGTCTTAATATTTTCTGGTGTATCGAGCCCCGCCTTGCCCAAGTACACAAGTCCTTGTGCCAACGTATCGGCATACCGCACATGTTGTGCTAGAAGAGTAACATGTTCTGGCGTGTCGAGTCGTGGTATATCCTTTAAGCGCACTATACCTTCCGCAAGCTTATCCGCATATTGGGCATGTTGCATCAGTAGCGTAAAGTTTGCTTGCGTGTCAAGCCGTGGCTGCACTTGGCTTAAGAGCATACGCCCTTGCGCAAATTGATACACATATTCGGCATGTTGCATTAGGAGAGTAAAGTTTTCTTGTGTATCAAGCCTTGGCATTGCTTGGCTTAAGCTCCAAAGCTCCTGCGTCAGTGTATCTGCATACCGGGCATGTTGTGCAAGCAGAGCAACATGTTTAGGCGTATCAAACGATGGTAGCCCTGTTAATCTCAAAAGCCCCAGCGCAAACCCATCCGCATGCTGGGCATGTTGTGTTAGAAGCGTAACATATTTTGGAGTATCAAGCTGTGGTTGCGCTTTTAAGCGTACAAGTCCCCGAGCAAGCTTAACCGCATGTTGGGGATGTTGCATTAGGAGAGTAAAGTTTTCTTGTGTATCAAGCCTTGGCTCTGCTCGTTTTAAGCTCTCTAGCCCCTCCACCAGCTTAGCTATATGTTGGATATGTTGTGTCAGTAGCGTAAAATTTGCTTGCGTGTCAAGTCGTGGCAGTGCTCTGCTTAACTCCCTAATTCCCTGCGCAAGCTTATCTGCATACTGAACGTGTTGTATCAATAGTCTAACATTTGCTGGCGAATCAAGCTGCGGCACTGTCGTGCTTAAGTGTACAAGCCCCAGCGCAAGTTTATCCGCATGCTGCGCATGTTGCGCGAGTAGGATAAAGTTTGCTTGTGTATCAAGCCGGGGTTCCGCTTGTCTTAAGATCTTAAGCCCCTGCGCCAACGCATCCACATACAAAGCATGTTGCGTGATTAGCGCAATATTTTCTGGTGTATCAAGTCGAGGCACCGCTTGGCCTAAGCTCACAAACCCTTGTATCAGCTTATCTGCATGCTCAGCATGCTGCGCCAATAGAGTAACATGTCCTGGTGTGTCAAACTCTGGCAGCGCTAATCTTAACATTTTCAGCCCATACGCCAGCTCATACGCATATTGGGCATGTTGCGTTAGCAAATTAAAATTTTCTTGTGTGTCAAGTCGTGGACTCGCTTGACTTAAGGACGTAAGCCCCATCACAAGCTTATCCGCATGCTCGACATGCTCTACCAGTAGCATAACATTTGCTGGTGTATCAAGCCGGGGTACTGCTTTGCTTAAACTCTCAAGTCCCCAGACAAGTTTATCCGCATACTGGGCATGTTGCGTGAGTAGCGTAACGTTTTCTAGAGTATCAAGCTGTGGCTGCTCTTTTAAGCTCAGAAGTCCCTGCACCAGTGTATCCGCATGCTCAGCATGTTGCGTCAGAAGCGTGAAGCTTGCTTGGATGTCAAGACGTGGCTGTGCTTTTCTTAAGTACCGAAGCCCCGACGCAAGCTTATCCGCATACTGGGCTTGTTGCATGAGAAGAACAACATTTGCTGGTGTGTCAAGCCGTGGATCTGCTTGACTTAAGCACCTAATCCCCTCTGCCAGCTTATCTGCATATTCGGCATATTGCGTTAGTAGGTTAACATGTTCTGGTGTATCAAGCCTTGTCGGTTCACTTAAACACACAAGCCCATGCGCCAGCTTATCCGCATGCTGGGGATGTTGCATTAGGAGGGTAAAGTTTGCTTGTGTATTAAGCCGTGAGGTTCTTAAGCGCTCTAATGCTAGATGGAGCACATTAAAATGCTCACTTAATAAGAGAAACTGCATGTTAGGAGAAGATGCGGCCATGGTTTTTCCTCATCTTAAATTTTATGAAGTGCGAATTATACACAAACAAACAGGCCGTTAATATCTCAAGCTGATATTAAAATGATCCATTCCATTGGAGCAGATATCTCTTTGAGCATTGACTGATATCAGTTGTATCCCATTGAGACACTTTCACACCATGCAAAAAAGGAATTAACTTTGAGGATAGAGCATTGAGTCTTGATGTTTTGATTCATTCCATATTTCATCTTCAGATAAACTCGTTTCTATAAACTCGATTACAGCACCGTATTCCTCAATGATAGCAACTCTAAAGTTTTTTAAAGGAAAATAAGGTTCGAGAAGAACATGTTTTCCTTGTATGGCTTCATCAATACAGATCACTTTATAGGCTATATGCGGTTGAGTTTGAATCAGAGGATGTAGTGGACAATTAGGACCAAATCGATGATATTGAATGCGTCCAGGTAGCTCCCCTTCTGAAGTATACATATCCATAACAGGACTATAACGCTCACCCGGGCGAGGTTCTGTTATCGGGATGCCAACATGATGATATTGATAGTTCATAATAGACCTTAAAAATGTTTTTATTTATTTACATTGTACCTACTGGTTGCTCTGATATTAATCAACATTATTTCCTTAATTATCAACTTTTAGTTTATAATTAAATAAATTTTTGATGAACAGAACTTTATTATGTTGAATTTTTCTCAATTAAGATGTTTTATAAAAGTTGCTGAACTTCTCAATTACAATCGTGCGGCAGAAGAATTGAGTGTTACTGCAACTGCAGTAAGCAAACAAATTAAAAATCTGGAACAACAATTTGGTGAACAACTCTTTATTCGGGATACACGCAAAGTTCAGCTGACTGCTTTTGGTTTCATGTTGCTCGAAAAATGCCGAAACTTATTCCATGAGACACAACAAATCGAGCAATTTATTGAATCAAGACAAATTCATCCTCAAGGTCAAATCACTATTTTGGTTTCAAACATTCTTGCTCGAGAACTTATTTTAAATAGACTTGTTGACTTTGTTGCTCAATATCCATTGATTGAATGTGAGTTTTTATTCTCAGAACATGATAACGATTTGGCACGTAAAGACATCGATGTAATGGTCGGCTTTCCTGAAGTTCCACCTTTTACCGATCAATTAAAATATAGAAAGATGCCCTCTGTGGCCAATATTCTTTGTGGGGCACCAAGCTTAATGAATCAATACGGCATGCCTACTCAAGCATCCGATCTCATGTCATTTCCTTTTATTTCTCATAGTCTAAGAAAACCGGCTACAGAACTACCACTAGAAAATGGAACATTTCTACCATGTCCCAAACCAATACTTTTTATGAATGATTTTAATGCGCTAAATCAAGCATGTAAAAATGGAATAGGTCTCTTTTTAACTGGTGATAGATTGGTTGAACAGGCACTTAAGGACGAAACACTAATACACGTTCTTCCAGAAATAAAATTTAAGCGATATGAAATTTTTACCTTTTACCAGCCCTATGGTTGTGAATTACCAAAGATAAGAGCTTTTCTTGATTTTTATGCTTCAAATAGTAAGTAATTTGATTAAAGAGAGGCGTTAAATCAAAAAAAATGAATGGTACAGGGTACATTTTTAAGTTAGCTTCTCGAGGGAGTTTTCGGGCCAAAGCCCGACCTACAAGGGTGTTTTTAATGTGTATGAATAAAAGAGTTACATGACTTATTTACATCCATTCTTACCACGGGTCCATTTTGATTGAAAAAGGAGATAGCTTAAAGATTCCTTGCTCATCTTCAGCTGCAGTTTCCTTAGAAAGTTCTTCGTCTTGAGTAGTTACATCTTGCTCAATAGGCTTGTTTTTGGCAGTCGGCTTTGGCTTCATTGACAAAGGGGTTGGGGCTAAATTTTTAGTGTCCTTATCCTCTGTTTGTAATTTCGGAGTTGGTGTGGGCAGTAAATTATTTGCTAACCTCTGGATAAATTCATCATATAGCTTTAATGTGGGTAGACTAACGCGAAGTGACACTATATTGCCTTTTTCATCTCGAGTCATGCTGAGGCAATCATCGGATAAATGATGCTTTTCTTTAAGCGTATTGAACTCCTTGAGAATAGCCTGCATGAATTTTTCTAACTCTTCTCTTTGTTTTTCGGATAATGAATCAGGCTCACACTGTAAATCAATCGTCAGAGTCATGGATTTGCGGTCATTATTAATAACCAATAGTTCTTCAGCAACTAGCTCAGCAATTACGTCTGGATCAAAGCTTCTTTCCTCAGACTGAGACTCTGGGTCAAGCTCTTCACCATCTTCGATGAGTTCTTCACTATCTTCCATGAAACTGAACTCCCCTATCAACTCTTCAGAATCATCGACTAAATGGTCTGTCTTAATCAGAGATTTATCATCGCCATGGCCAGCTTTGTCCTCTGATGAGTTATCAGAACCACTTCCGTCACCGCCACCGCCACCACCTCCATGTCCAAAACAACGAGGAGTTGGAGCAGTTTCTTTAAAACAAATTCGACAACGTATTTTTGCTGATTCAGCAGCAGCTTCTTTTTTTTCTGCTTCTTTATTTAATTGTTGTAAAACCAATCTCATAGAAGAGGTTATCGGTTCACCTGTTGGTTCAGAATCTGGCTGATGATTGTCTTTTTTCATGAGAAATAACCAATTTAAAATTTATAAATAATGGAACAATTATATGTGAAAATTTAATTTTCCTGCCTACATGGTGAAAAGTTTTACTATTTTTTTACGAGAATGAATGGGCAGATATTCTCACTTTTTTGTTCTCCTCACCCCTAAGGGGAGAGGGTTAGGAAGAGAGCGGCCAAGGTCCAACATGTGATCTACGGAGGACAATATTGATGTCATTGCCATCATTTTAATCGCATCAAGCTCATTCAAAGTATGCCTTTTTTCTCATCTCTAGGAATGTGATTAATCGATACGTCAGAGATTCTTTAGATGCATTAGGTGGCCATACAGCATAAATAGGAAGAGATTCTGCTTGCCATTCAGGTAGAGGTTCGACAAGACGCCCCTGATTGATATCCTCTGCCACAAAAAACGCAGGAGGGGTCACTAGTCCTAGCCCAGCAATTGCCAATTGACAAGCAGCATCCATGCTATCGACGATAATTCTTGGCTCGAAATCAATTATATAAGTTTGTCCTTTTTGATTGATTAACGTCTTAGTATTGGGACGCATTTTGAGCCCAATCCAATCCCATTTGAGTAAGTCCTTAAGCTTGCGTGGAGACTTATGACGATTCATTACCGATGGAGCAATAACAATTTTACGTTTCATCGTAAAAAGCCGTTTAGATTTTAAAGTGCTGTCTTGCAAATTACCGATTCGAATCGCCAAATCGATGCTTTCTCGAATTAAATCCAGTTGTATGTCGCTAAAACTGATTGAAAGCGCTACTTTTGGAAAAGCCTTGGCAAATGCAGCAATATCATCAACAAGCGGACTTTTTGTGAGCATTGCAGGGAGGGTCAGATTTAATTTGCCAGTTGGTTCAGGAGCGTGATATGCAATACCATTAAGCCCTTTTTCTGCTGCCGATAACATTGCTTTCGCACTTATAAATAATTTATCACCTTCATAAGTAAGAGAAAGTCGTCGTGTGGAACGATA
This sequence comes from Legionella sp. 39-23, assembly GCF_001897665.1. NCBI lineage: Bacteria > Pseudomonadati > Pseudomonadota > Gammaproteobacteria > Legionellales > Legionellaceae > Legionella > Legionella sp. 39-23. The sequence goes on from NZ_MKTO01000027.1 coordinate 37,683, forward strand.
AAGCAAAGCCACTCCCAGTCGCTCCTCCAGCTGTGCCACATGGTGACTAACAACCGAAGGTGAAAGTTTTAACGTCTTCGCTGCGGAACGAAATGAGCCCGCCTCAACCACTTTTGCGAAGATTGCCAAGGCTCTTAATTCATCAATCATTGTACCATCAAGTCAAACAGTAAATTCTAATTATATCATCTAATAAAATCATCACACAGATGGTAAGCTATTAAACAAGTAATAAAATTGACTGGCAACATAGAATTATTAGGATAATTTTCTCAGTGGAGAATAACGATGACACTTTTATTAGCAATGTTTTCATTTTCTTTGGTCATGTCCATTACACCAGGACCTGTGAATATGATTATACTTTCCTCTGGCATTAATTATGGAGTCAAGAGAACGATTCCTTATGTATCAGGAGCGACTATAGGGTTTACCTTCTTATTGATATTCATTGGCTTTGGATTCGCGCAATTTATTAATGCATACCCATTTTTTCTAACCTATTTAGCAATTGCAGGCTCGTCATATATTATTTATATGGGATATAAAATAGCTTTTTCTAAACCAGAGTTGGAAGTAACTAAAAAGGATACCCCTAAATTTTATGAAGGTTTTTTACTACAATGGATAAATCCTAAAGCATGGATTGCCTGCGTATCTGGAGCCTCAATTTTTTCCAGTGCAAACAATCATGATCCGTTTTTAACGTTTACCCTTATTTATTTTATCGTATGTTATCTTTCGCTGGGTATTTGGGCAGTTTTGGGTGATAAGGTATCTTATTTATTAAAAGATCATACGCGTCTACGACAGTTTAATTTCATTATGGGACTGTTATTGATGCTAACAGCGGGTTATTTATGTTTCGGCCAGATTAATTATTAAGCCTTGGCGATAAAATATTATTTTAGGAATAGCCAATCGACATCGGGCCAAGGCCCGACCTACATTATAAATTATCATCTTTACGTTTATTGATGGGAACTACCATGATTAAAAAATCATTATTATTAAAAGAAAATGTTCCGACAATTTCCATACCAACTTTTTTATGGGCATTTATAGAGCGTTCATTTTGAGTAGAAACCAAGACCACATATAAATCTAACTCTGGACGTTCATTCAATAAAAACGCAGAGAGTTTTTCATAAAGATTAAAAAATAATCCTTGTCCTCTATGGTTCCTATCAATACAAACTGGACCAGAAATTGCAATATTATACCTAGATAATTGCTTGCCTCGATAAGAAATATCTGGGAAACAATCCAGCATGGCTGAGACTAAGGGTATATTTTTATTGTATTCAACGGAACCGACACAAATATAGCCACAAACGCCCTGTTCATCTTTACAAATAAAGACACAAATATCTTTATCCATCGATTTGAATTGTTCGATGGATAAACCTTCAGAAAGAAAGCCATCCGCTTTTTCTGAGGGGGTTAAAGCAGTAACTAAATTTTTATTTTGCAGAGCAACTACTTGCTCGAAATCACCTAAATTTGACCTTTTATATTCCATAATGCGTACCTCCTACAAACCTATTTTGAGTAATAGCTCACTCATTTCTTTCTATTGATTATTGTAAAGACTAGCATAATACCTATCTTTTATTTCCATAAACATTTGCTTTTAAGTTAACACTTAAGAAATTGTCGCACCAAGCCCCCTCCCTGAAGGCCCGACCTACCAACTCGATCGCCCCCCTATCCCTTTTGGGTGAGGAATTTTTCTAAGTTTATTTTTGAAGTAAATAAAAACTTGCAAACAAAATTGATCATTAATTAATCAAGTACAATTCAAAGTACTATAATATAAAGAACTATTTTTATTTAAAAATGGGCAAAAAATCATGGACAAAGGATTAGATAATCGAAGTCGAGATAAGAGCGGAGTCATCAGAAAAAAGCGTAGTGATACAAAAATCAAAACATTGCGCAATCTATATGGCAAGAACTTCGCTCCAAATTATGGCTCAGACGAAACTCTTAAAATCTTACTGGAAAAAGAACATAAAAAAAGTTTAAGTGCGTTTTTAAAAGAAGACAGATAATTTATAGGTCGGGCTTTAGCTCGACCTATAAATTATCTGATCAACTAAGAACAGGTGACAAAATTCTTGTTTCCTGTGCTTCATCTTTTAATAGCACACCATCATAGTGAAAGTCTGAAGTTTTTAGCATTTGACGCTTATATTCAATGAGCTGTGCTAATACCAAAATTTGCTCATTAAGAGGAGTAATGTGTCTATAATTTTTAGAAAAAATATGCGCAATATTGTTTACATCCTCTATGGGGTCTTTACTAGGATGATATATGGCTTTAATGATCGCCCCAAAAAATGTTTCATCCTGCTCCGATTGAATAAAATCTTTAGCATACCAACGTAAAATAACGTCAATAAAAACAATATACATTGAAAGTAATGCCGTAGCACTTCGACTCATTCCTGCTTTGCAATGGACGAGTACCCGACCTTGATTCTGTTCCGATGCACTGCCTGAACTATCTGTTTGCTTATCAGATTGACATTGACTGATAAAACTGCGGCAATATTTTGCCTCATCATGTTCTTTGCTAGAAGCAAAAAAGGAAATAACGTTATCGTATACTACTTTAAGCTTCGATTTTTCATTTATCGCAAGGGTAACATCCGTTTTTTCAAATTTTTTACCCATCAATTTATCGATTAGATTCTTACATTCGGAATTTTTGCGTCCTGGTAGACAGCCTAACACTTCACTAAATAAATATTGTGCCGCTAATAATGTATGAAATGTTCTCATAGCGTGTAAATCAGGACATTGAATCAGAGCAACACTCACGCCACGCTGAATCCAATCACTAGGAAGCGCTTTTTTTTCTTCATTATAAATTCTTTGTGGCACATTGTTTGCCTCAATAGTAAGAACAGAGCAAACACCTTTAGAGACTAAATCGTCAACCGTCTCTGTCTTATCAGCATTTTTATTAATGGAGCTAACTACAGGAAATGAGCTTAAATATAAAGGTCCTGGTACTAGGCTTGCGTGTTTACTTTTATTCTTTTTCAGTGTTAGTTCTGTTCCAATGATTTCGCCTTCGGTAATTAATCGCTCCTCTTCCCCAATGTGATACTTCAGCTCTGCCGGCGTTTCTTCGCTTATTTCGGAAAGAAGTAAAGGTAATCTTGGATTCATTTTGTTTTTTGGCACTAAACGAAATCCCTTTTTCGTATGAAACAATTTTTCGCTTGGCTGAGGACTATCCTGCTCTATTTTTATATCGTGCATTGTAGTTAATAAAGAGGGATAACGTGTTGCAGGAAAATGGGGTTCGCCCTTTTTGTATTCAGGATCAAGAAACTGCGTCACCGCAATGCAATCAACTTCAGAAAAATATTTTTCTCGAAAAAGTGCAGCAAGCTCTTCTAATTGAAAATGATTAATCACTTTGGTAACGATATTAATTAATTGGCGCTGATTCAAGTACGTAAATTTTCGGCTATGTAATAAGTAGCTCCGTCGCGCTGTCTCACCTCTCAATGATTCAGATATTACACGCAAGTCAAAACCTTCTTCGCCATAACGTTTTGAGCTTTTTCGACGAAACTTTTCAATCAATTGATTGACCTTATTATTCGCTTCTTGTTCATTGCCTTCCAGTTTTCCTGGACAACACAATTGTACTAATTTCTTTTGTGCAGAATGAAAATGCTCTGAGTCTTGATTATCAAGATGCTCCAATAACGATAATGCAGCACTAAAGACTGCAAATTCGGTTTCAGAAATTTTTTTAGGCATAACACGCTCCTTGTGTTTTTATATTTTATAACTTGATTCGCTCAGGTAATGCAATGATATTCAATTTGGACTACATAATAGAGTTGTAAACGGCTACCGAAACCCAAACAATGCACCATAATGACCGCTCATTTTTTGAACCACAGCAATAAATTTTGTATAATATATATACACAAATCAATTGTTTTTGGTTTAACTATGCGTATTAAAATTGAGAAACCTAATGATAAAAATGGAGAGGAATTAATATTAGAGACAAGCCCTCCACCATTAACCGCTACTACTGGTGGTGATATATGGTATTGCAGCGATTCAGTGTGTAATTTAATTGGAGGAGGCGTTTTAGGCCTGATGGATATTAGTTATGCAGACCTCCCTAAAGATCAGCAATTTAATATTGAGCTGGCAGTAGCTGCCGGCAATATTTACCATATGTTATTAGGTGAGCCTCAACCGAAATTTTATAGTGGGATTGATGAAAACGGAGTTTATTATCGCCTATCAAAAAAAGTTCCTGAGTTCACCACTTGGGGTAATTGTATTAAAGAAAGCGAAGCCATAAATACAACCCACGAAATTGAAGATTCAGATGGAGATGACAGCGAAGACACAACAAAGCAGTATACTGTACTAGGCAACAAATTAGTTACAGGTACAAATACCTTTGAATTAGGAGGACAAAAAGGCGAAATAAAGAGAATCGTTAGTACAGCTATTGTCAGTTTCTTTTTGAATGATATTGACACAAACCCAGGAAACTTTGGTTTGGTCAAATATGGAAATGATTATTATATGATTAAGCTTGATCCAGAATGCTGCTTTAATCATTGGTTCTTTTCTCAAGATGCAACAAGTATAGTTATGGCATTTAATGATATAGCTCGTAATCATTCACGTGATTTTTTAGATAATTTTACAGATAATTTTTGCATAGAGGAAATTGATGAATGCAATTGGGATGTAGTAAACGGTTTTATGAGCACCGAAGCAGCCAATCTAGAAAAGTTCGCAATAATTTATAAAATTATTAATACCCCGCTAGAAGAATATGAATTAATTTTGAGAAGCTGCATTGATAAAAAATACAATGATAAAATAGAAATCCTTCTAAACGGATTAAGAAATAAGATCGCACTTTTTTCTCAATGTGCCAATACGTTAAAGGACTATAAAGAATACTGCGCACAAATCAATATGCCAGAGCAAACTGAATTAGTACCCCCGCCTGCTGAAGAAGAAATGAATATAAACGTTACTGAACAACCTTTGGAAATAGATGAAAATGTTGTTGTACATCCCTCTGAAAATGCAAATACTTTATTTTCAAAAAGAAAAGCAGAGGCCACTAATACATCTAATAAAAGAATAAAAATCGACAAAACCGAAACTGAGCAAACTCAAAATAGCTTGGGAAACACCTAATATACAGGCAAAGAGATGAAACGTAGCAAGAGGATGTTCTGTATAGCCTGTTTGCTTGCAAACAAGAACTTGAACAGTCTCATAGCATTTGCTGATTGAAGTTAAATCCCATATTACGGCTTTGTCTAATACGAGCTAAGTAACTCTCAATAAATGGTCAGACCAAAACCAGACTCACGTTTGCTAAATGATTTCCTCTGACTCAATCAATATAAATTAATTGATATCAGCATTAACTTTTATCTAGCTACATCTAATATTGGCTTAACTTACATGTATTATAATTACACGGGGTGGTTATTTTTTAAATTATCCCGGGAAATGAAACTTATGTTGTTGAGGAGTGTATGCCACATATCAAATTATCTGCCGCTGGAGCTCCTACATCAAGTGTGAAAAAACCAGGAACTTATTATTCTTCGGCTATCGCTCTTAGTAAAAAAGCACGCAACGATTCCATCCGAGTTGGAATAGGTGCGGTGGAAATTTTAAGGGCTGCGGATACAAGTTGCCTTTGGACTGCGGATTTGCAATCTTGTTTTCCAGTTATTTTTAAATTTAGAAATGGTGACATAGGATTATTGCATGGGAACTCTGCAGACATATCAAAAGTTGAAAGTTTGCTCAACAGAGATGATCTTGTAGAAATCGAATTATTTGAAAAAGGGCATCAGTTGAACTCCAAAAAGGTGAAAGCCTTCACTGAAAACGTTATAAAATACTTCCAAAATAACAAGCTGCCACAACCAGCTATAAATATTCAAATTCAAGATCATATCGCTTCTTATGGTGTAGTCGTTTGTTATAAGTCCCTTAAAAATAAACCAATTATATTAGTCGGCGACAGTATTAAATACATTAATGGACTAGCGCATAACTTAAGTGCGTGCACGAACCAAGAAGAAGTCATTCATCCCTATGAGTTTGAAGATGCAACAGAGCGTTTTTCCCTAATAGAAGATACATTTTCAACTGGCGGAGGTCATCGATTTTTTGAAGTGAAGAAAAATCGTGGTGATGACGATGTGGAAATAGGAATCCCCCAGAAAAAAAGTCGAAATTGTACCATTCTATAAACTATGAAAATGCAATTAATTTAGCGTAGCCCTGTTTGCTTGCAACGGTCTAATTTGCTGCCATACTGACAATCACAACGACTAATAACAACGCATAAATTTTACCGTATATCTGGTCAGGTACTTTGTTTGTGAAATACATACCAATTTTTGCACCAAATATGCTCCCCATGGAGAGGAAGTAACCAGAATAATAATGGAACAACAACAAAACCGCCGCCGAAACCAAACATGGTTGCTAACACACCGGCTACAATACCAGACATTAAATAGGCAATTATCATTGTTGTCATTAGTAAAGCCCTTAGATTCAAAAGTTAAACTACAGTAAAAATGGCTACATACCACAAGTTCGCTCAGGATAAGCATCTGAATAAGGTGGGATATTCTCCTTATCTATTGTTTTATCCTTGGAATAGATGATATTTAAATTTCTTTGATCTGTTTTTTCACCTTGAAAATTTACTAAATAAGCTTCCATATTGTATATATGCAAAGTCACACTAACCCCTGCCCCTAAAACTTTTCTTCGCTTGAGCTGATGAACAAAAACTCCATTTAAATCATCATGATTGCTATGAAACCGATAACGGTTAACACGCTCTACTAACCGAGCAGTATGCTCACCTGTTGGTTGATAGTATTTCTCAGATATTGGTCCCTCTAAGACTGTAACTGTACCCTTATATTTATGATCATGAATTGTTGTTTTTTGTCTTGGTGCAAATGCAAATACCCATATTGAGAAAGGATTAGATGTATCAGTATGATCATAAATAAGATACCGGCCAATACCATTTGGCATCACCGTATTGAAATCAGCAGGATTATAAACACTATGATCTAGTTTTAATGAGCCCTCTGCGAGCCTTCTTGGTAAACTGGTTGAAACTGTATGGTAAGTTACATTTTCTAATCCTTTAATTGCACTTATTATTGCATCTTCGTTCTGTTTGATTCGCTCAATTTTTGTAAGCATGTTATTCCTTTAATCTACATCACAGCAGTTATTATTTTTTATAGTCTTCCAAAATTAGCCCCTTAGTATGCAAATACCCCATTTGCTTGCATAGGTGATCTAACATCAATAATAATGAGTCTATAAGTGTCTGTTTGCAAGCAAACGAGTTACTTACATAAACTCTGCGGCTATAGATTATAATTATTAAAAAGGACTGTAGGAGTCATCAAATGGGTAAGAAAATTAGCAAATCATCAACTTGTCATAAAAATCCTTTATGCCGTATTAACAAACCTGCAGATCATTCCCATGGCAAACAAACTTATGAACGAATTGCATGTGTATTTCAGGGCGGTGGTGCATTGGGGGCATACCAAGTAGGCGCATTTCGTGCAATTCATGAAAAAGGATACAATCCCAATTTCCTCGCGGGAGTCTCTATCGGCTCCATTAACTGTGCGATTATTGCCGGTAATTCAAGAGACAAACAAATTGAAAAATTAACCTCTTTTTGGGATACCATCGTACCAAAAATATGGAACGATACACTTTTTGATAGCGACGTTTCAAATTTTTTACATCATTTACATAATCAAATGGGCGCTATGCATGCAGTCTTTTACGGTCTGGACGGTTTTTTTAAACCCCGCCTATTTCCTCCCACGCCCATGACTTATGATACACCGGATAAACTGAGTTATTATGATACCTCCCATCTCAAAACAACATTGGAAAGTTTGATTGATTTTGACCGTATCAATGACAAAAAAACCACCCTATGTCTGGGTGCGGTCAATTTGTCGTCTGGCGAAATGGAATTTTTTAATAATCAAAAAATTACCATTACGCCAGAGCATGTGATGGCAAGTGGAGCGCTTCCTCCAGGCTTTCCAGCAGTTAAAATTGGTGATGATTATTATTGGGATGGTGGCATCTATGCCAATACGCCTCTGGTGACCGTGCTAGATGCATTGCCTGAACAAGATACTTTATGTTTTGTGGTGGATTGTTTCAGCCTACAAGGACGATTACCACAAACCATGGAGGAACTTGACGAACGGCAAAAAGACATTCGTTATGCCAGCCATTCACGCCGGCTCACTAATATTTACACCAGTCGCCAAAACCTGCAGGGAGCGATACAGTTTTTAGGTGAAAAATTAAGCCCGGAAGCCAAAAAAGATCCTATTGTTCAGCAAATACTGGAGCTGGGACATAGCAAACATTTCAGTGTGGTACATATCATTTATCGCGGCACGCCTTTTTCCCATTCGTTTAAAGATTACAATTTTGTTCGTTCAGCAATTAATTATCGGATGAAAACAGGTTATAAAAATGCAATGGAAGTTCTTAAAAAACCTGACTGGGAAAAAAAATCGAATAAGGCTCTGGCCTGTTCTATTTATGGTGTAACACCCGATTATTTTGAACAGCATTAATAAAGATGCTTAACGTAAAGAGGCTGACGTAGCCGGGGTGCAGCGAAGCGTAACCCCGGGTATGCTTTTTCTATACCTAGCGCGAGTGCATTTGGAGATGATTTAATTGTGCTTTTTAAATTGAAATGCAAACGATACAGTAATTCGATTTTACAATGACAACAGAAGCTCGCTCTTGTATCTTTAAATTATTCTTTGACATTATTGAAAATAAAGGGTAATTTTCAGAAAAATTTGTAAATTTATATTCCCAAGTGTTCATTGAGCTCGCATCATTGTTTGATTTTATATCTAATTTTTTACGAAAAGAGTCTGAGCCTAAAGATGCGGATTCTTTTCCATCATTTATTGCTATTGCAATTGGAGCCATAGGATTAGTTGTTTTAGTTGACTATGTAATTAATCGTTATTTAAGACAGTTAAACACAAATTATTACACTAATGATATTAGTAATAACAAATCACCCGAATTAAAAAAATTAGAAGAAAAATTTATTACAAAAGGGTTTTTTATAAAAGAAACAGATGGTAAGTCTTTAATATTTGTAAATCCTGATATGCCAAAAATCCTAATTAAACATCCTGGCGTGTGCGCTCGATGGTCACCTCTGTTCCGACATAATCATCAACAACAGATTAAACAATTTATAAAAAGAGAAAAATTTAAGTATATAGTTGTTCCCCAAACAAAGGTAGAAGAAGATTACCTAATTGAAGATAAATTGCCCGTTAATGCTTTTGATATCCGGGAACAAATTGAACTTTACACTAAACATATTGATAATTTTACTGCAGCTGCCGAAGAATTCACTCGGCTACTATTAATTGTCTCTTTTACTGATCTATTAGGGGGGTATTGGAGTAGTTTATCCTCTACAGCAATTCCACGATATGATAATGCACTTCTTTATTTGGATCATGGTTACGGAAAAATTGGTCTCATTGATGTCAAATCTCTTTACATCAACTCTGAGAGTGAGCTGAGTTGCGAAAACAATGAACAGATTTTTGAACGATGGAAACGAGCTGTGATATTTTTCCCTTATCATTTAAACCAAATCATTGCGCAAATAGAGAGATTTGATAAGAATATTTTAAAAAAAAGAAAAGAGCTGGAAAATATCCAAGAAAAAATGCTTGTTTTTTTTGATAAAATTTATGGAGCCCATGCACGATTTCTACACTACCATAACATCACCGCAAATAATGCTAATGTGTTAATCGATACAAATCCTGTTCTAGAAGAAGAAATTATTAATCTTTTGAAAAATAAATATAACGATTCAACCGATACCTTTTCACCAAAGACAACTGATGATGACCATGAATTTGTCGCGAATAATAGTGTTCAAAATATCGAGCTATTAAAATTCAAATTTTTTCCTATTGCAGTTAAAGAGTCTTTAGCTTTTAATAAAAAAAGATGTCAATATGCTCTTGCGAAAGAAAATAATTTAAAAACAAAATCATTACTAAATATAAGAAAAAGTATTTTTGGAAGAGATTTTGTTCCATTCAGCAAAAGATCTGAATATGACCAGAATGAAAAATTATTACCTGATATTTTAAAAAGTCACTTATCTACAATGAATATCACCTTTAATGCTCATTTTCTTGAATGGGTTATGGATTCTATCTACGAAATTTTGGTAGATAAACAAGTAATCGCAGGGTTTCATAAAGGTGTCTATGGTAGCCAACATTGTGTCTTTTTCTAATAATTTTTCTTTGAACATACTTGCTACTGATTAAGCTTTTACTTGCTAAACCCAATTGTTGATAATATTCCTTTCTCTTTTTTAATAATATTTTTGCCAAGACCGTCTGCCGAAACAGATAATGAGGGAGGTGCTTCAAAATAGATTTTTCGATCGTAATCAGGCCCTGGACTTTCGGCAAACATGCGTGACTAATGACAGCGCCATTAGTTAGCCTATAGCCTCATTAATTTCAAGAGGCTATAACCCCATGAGTAAAGATATTGACGCCCTCTGGCAAATGGTACTCTCTATTTATCTGAATCAAATAGAAAAAACCATTTACAACTCGAGCAGTAAGAAAAATTTAAGCTGAGTATGCTATTGAAGCAGGGATGACAACAAATCAGGCTTAGCTATTCGCTTGCAAATTTGTCAATCTTAAATTAAAAATTTAGACCTTGGCTATAAGGAGGTAGAGATCATGTTAATGCTGTTTCAACAATTTATGTCAGTCGTTGATCCAGAACAACTTTATGAGTGGAAATATGAGGGGCTAAGCAATTTCTCTACTCTCTTTTTTTGGAAGGACAAAAAAGGTGAATATTTAGGATGTAATGATTCTTTCGCTGAGCGTGTAGGTTTTGATAAGAGTCAAAAGGTTCTTGGATGCACCGATTTTGATTTATGTTGGTCCGATTCTGCCCCTGATTTTCGCTTAAATGATTTACAGGTTATTAAATATGAAAAACCTAAAATAATTATCGAAACGGGTAAGTTACTTAATGGCGATCTAGGTAAAGCAATTAGTTATAAATTACCCTTGCGCTCAGCATCAACCCATGAAGTTACAGGGATTATTGGCATCGCCATTGAGTTTAATCAAATGGAAATTTCCACGGATTCATTAACTAATTCCATTCATATTTCCCAGCTTACAAAGCGTCAGAAAGAATGTCTTTTTTATTTATCGAAGGGACTATCTATCAAACAAATCGCTCGGGTTTTACAGCTTTCTCCGCGTACTGTTGAACATTATCTTGAAGCTGTTCGCGAAAAATTAGATTGTCATTCACTTGCTCAGCTGAAAGAAAAAATCTTTGAATCCTCAATTAAAATAGGGGGATAATTCCCCTAATTGCTCCCTGCTTATTTCTTGTATTTTTTCTCCCATACCAAATCTCAGAGAGAAAAAATAAATGCGAAGCAAATTTGAGGATTTTATCTCCATTCCACGTCTTGATTTATTCGAATTTGGCGATTTAGCGATTCCTGATATTTTTCATGATCTTATGCGAGATTATTTAGGTTTTATTGCCAGGATGGGTATTTATAATCCCAGTTTTCCTGTCATTAAGGACGTAATAGAGACCCATCAATGCGAAAAAATCGTCGATCTCTGCACAGGAAGCGGGGTGCCGGCGCTCTTGCTGAGGGAGTATCTAGAAGAGCAAGGTTATCCTATTCCTCTAGATTTAACGGATAAATTTCCTCATCAAGCTAATGCTCAAAGGGTTAATAAGAACTTAGCTGAGGTAAAATATTTAACTAAATCCATTGATGCAACTGAGCTTCCGCAGGACTTAAAGGGGTTAAGAACTTTATTTGCGTCCTTACATCATTTCAAGCCGCAACAAGTACAGGCAATTCTCCAAAATGCTTTGGATAATAATCAGCCGATCGCAGCCCTGGAGTTTACCGAGCGAACTTGGTTTAGGGTATTTTGTATGCTCCCAGGTACCTTACATCTATTGGCAGTTACTCCCTTTATTAAACCTTTTTCTTTAACTCGATTATTTTGGACCTATGCCATTCCTGTGGTGCCAATTATTTATTTTTGGGACGGTTTGGTCTCCAATTTACGTACTTATTCCGAGAAGGATTTAAGAAAAATTATTTTTAAATTAAAAGATAATAACTTTGATTGGGAAATCAAAACGGTACCTAGCCCATTAATGGCAATCAACCTGAGTTATTTAATTGGCCAGCCTCATGGACAACAGTCTACAGAATCAAGTCTTGTTAGGCAGGAGCAGATCGCCGCTAAATCTATTAAAAAAACGAGCGCATCTACTTGTATTGTCCTAGGAATGTTCACTGGCTTCTTTGCTTTTCTAATGAGTCGCAAGGTCAACCTCAGCTTGGCTATCTGCCTATTGACTGCTCTTCTTTGTCATGTAGCCTCCAATAGAATGGCAACAAGCATGCAGCAATATGGTCGCTTTTTTCAATTATTTTCCTCGGATAGTAAAAAGCCCGAGGCCAAGGAAATTGAACTGACGAACTCACTCTGACAAGCCTTGGTAGCGATAGCATAACTCAAGATTCTTCCTCAACTTTCCCTTAATATAGACCCCCGGCCGTGATCCTGGTAAAAAGGGTCATGGTTGATTTTAACCACTTTGAAAATAATTCAAGAATAATTAATCTCTTATGGTTATGTCTTCAATTAAAAGCTATTTCTAATTATTTTAAACCTCTATTATTTATAGATGAAAAGGAAAAAATCAAATATAAACATATGTTCGATTCTTTTGTTGAATTAACAAAGATCAAACCGAATTGTTATTATTTAATCCCAAAAAACCAAGTTTCAGAAATGTAAAATCAGGCCCGGAACCAATTTGCATTGCTTCTTCATGCTTACGATATTGACCAATATGCTCTAAATGATATGGCTATTACCATTAAAAATTGATGCCATACAATTCAATATATGGGACTGCAGCTGAGATGTAGCAAATCTTTAAATCCACTTCTCTGATAAAAACACCGACTATACCTCTCAATTAGAAAACAACATGACGAATCAATAACGTTGGTTGTAGCGGCAAGTAGTAGGCAAAAACTCAATCATTCACAACCAAAGTGCTATAATATTATTCAAATCGAGCGCTAATCAATCTTTCTAATGTTTATCTAAGAATGCAGAAGACAAGAGACGAATAAAATGTCCTTTAGTAAAAATATAAGAGCAAATGAAGAAGTAGATATTGTCCTTGTTTTAGGCCCCGAGGAGAAATCCCACCAATTTTTCAAGCAATTTAAAGACTATTGTGACAGAAACAATCTAAAATATGCCATTTTGGGTGATGGAAAATCACCAATTAATTTAGATGATATACAACAACTTCCTAAAGCAAAACATGTTGCAATTGCAGGGCATGGCCATATAAATCCATCAGCCAATAGGCATGAAATTGCTCTTGGAGGTCATCCAGATAAAGATTCACTTGATGTAATTAAAAAAGTTCAGAAACAGACTGGAGCAAAAAATATAGTTTTGACTTCTTGTTTTGGTGGAAAAGTAGTAGATCAACTACGAGAAAGCACACAACGTGAGCTTTTAGAAGGCACAAGCTTTTTTGTATCTTCAGATAATGATGAACCTACCATGATTGAAGATAGTCTAAATATTATTGATATCTATGTTAAAAAAATTAAATCCGATAGAAATGTGCCTCTGGTTGATGTAGTAAAAGATGCAATCACAACAGCTCCTCTCACAATGGTGTTTGCCCACCAACCTGAAGATCAGGATAATGGTCGCCCTAGCCCAGTAGAAACACATACGATACGCAGAACAGATAGATTATTATATCGTGACGCCAGAAAGCTTTGTGAATACCAACATAATTTGTTTCATGATTTTATCAATCAATTGGTTTTAGGAGGAAAAGCACCTTCTTTCGTAAAAGAACTACGGAGTTTCTATTCTAATTTTTCTACCTACCTCCAACAATTAGGCACTTCAACAAAAGCAAAGTTATTCGATTTTACAATGACAACACAGGTGTTAGAAAAGTATCAGAATAGCTCATTTGTCAATTATGTTTCTCTGAATGATGCTAAGGTATTAAATTTTTTATTAGCTAATCATATTAACGCTCCCGAAAATTTACTATTTCAGGCGATCACCCAAAGAAATAGCGACTCCATTGAGGTTGTTAGAGTTCTATTAAATTATTTAGATGCTAATTCTTTTGGGAAAAGTTCTACTAAGGAAACCCCGTTATCCGCAGCGTTAAATGATAGGAAAATAGAAATTGTAAAAACTCTCATTTCTGCAGGCGCAGATATTTACCGTGCAGATGGTTATGGTGATGTCCCTGACGAGCAAATGAAACGACAAATGCAAATATATAAAGATGTATTTCCAGAGCTGGTCAATGAAGCGCATAACCTTTTTAAAAAAGCGATGAAACTTTCATCATCAGGAGAATATCAAATTCCCAATGCATTAATAAAAGCACATCAAAATTTTAAATCTGTGTGTGAAAAGGAAAATAATATGGATTTTTTTAATGGAAAAGCTTCAAGTCCCATAAATAAAAAAGTTTTTTATGCTTTTCAAGATTATTTAAAATGTTTAAATGATCCCGTATTACAAAATAAAATGGAACACGATCATTCTCATAAAACGAAACACTTTAAAAGTACATTGGTGGAACTCAGAGAGATTGATTCAGCATCAAAAGCGGATGAATTGTTGATTGTGATTGATAGAATTATTCAAAATAAAGATTGGGATTCCCTTACACTATTAGGAAGTAAGCCAAAAAGCATCATGGAAATTGAAGAAGCTCTTAATGCAGAGATGACATCCTGTCAAAAATTAGAGCGCATACAAAAAATATGTAGTGCGACACATGCCCATTCCAATTTCGATGTTTTTATTTCCAAACTGAGAGGAAGGGATGATTTTACAAATGAACTATACGATATCTTAGCGGATATTGTCCCTACTGATGAAAACTCGATTAATAACGTGATAAACCGCTTAAATGATTTACACCCCCCTCCAGCAATGACCTTGTGAGCTCCGGATAGGTAGTCAACTACCTTGAAAAATGATTTATAGCATCCACTTCAAAACCTAACTCAACAAACGCCACTTAAGCCTTATCGAGATTTAAAAAATAACGAGTTGTTTTAAGTTCGCCTATTCGTTTGATAGTATTTTTTTAACCAAGTCATTTAGATCTCCGGTTACCATATCGATCCAGGAAAAATCACTCAAAATTATTATTTGAATAATCGACAACTTGAAGTTCGTATTCTCGATTTAATAGACTGTCAGGAATTTTGCCTGTGAATTGATTATGATCAAGGCGTAATACTTGCAGGTTAGCGATGTTGCCAATGTCAACAGGAAGTATATCTTTCAACACATTGTGTTCAACACGCAATGTTTTAAGAAAGCGGAGTTTTGTGATTGTATCCGGAAGAATCCCACTAAACTGATTGTGTCCAAGATAAATATGTTCCAATTGCATTAATCGTTCTATTTTAGGGCTTATAGAGCCTGAAAAGTGGTTGTTAAATAAATAAATTTCTTTTAAATTTTTAAGCATGTAAAGCGAGTCAGGAAGAACCCCATTCAGTTCATTATCATCAAGTCGTAATATTTCAAGTCGGTGTAAATTCCCGATGGAGGGCGGAATAACTCCCGATAATTTATTGACATGCAAATCAAGCCATTTCAAATTTTCAACGTCACCAATACTATCCGGAATCTCGCCGTCTATCCGATTGGATTTAAGCCAAATATTTTCAAGTTTTTTGCACTGACCAATCGTCGCGGGAAGACGCCCTCCTATGTGATTAAAGCTTAGGTAAAGTGTTTTCAGCTCTGTTAAATTACATAGTGTATCCGGCAGCGATCCTTCCAGCCCATTATCATAAAGTTGCAGTTCCGTTACATGCCCATTTGTATCACATATTACTCCGTGCCATTCACAGTATGAAATAGAATCAGAAAGCCAATTGTCTTGTCTAATCCAATCAGCCCCATTGGTTGCTTTGTAGAAGTTTTCAAGTTCTAAACGCTCCTGCGGATAGTTTGTGTCTGCAAAAAGAGCATTTGGAGTTAACGTTGCCGCCGTTATTCCCAAAAAGAACACTTGTTTACTAGATAACTTTAACGCTCTAAAAAGGGCATAGAAAAAGGAACGGATAATTATTGGCATGGAACTCTCTTGCAAATTGCTTGAGTCAGTATAAATATCGAACAATTTAATGTCAAATAGATAGGGTTTATTGCAGGAAAATTCTAACTAGAAGTGCGACACATAAAAAAACGAACATAAAAGTCGACTATGAAAATAAACAAAACAAGCGTAGAAAACCTCCTTCCTCCTCAAGCAACGGCAAAAGGAAAACAGCACAAAAAAGATATTACGATGACAACCTAAAGAGATTTGGCATACGTATTACTTCAGGAGGAGCAAAAGCTTTTTTCGTTGAAAAATTCATCAATAAGAAACGCTGCCGAATTAATTTTGAGCATTACCCAGGATTAACCGCTGAAATGGCAAAGAACAAATCCTGCATCTTTTAGGGCAAATTGCATGGGCATTGATCCGGTTGCTGAGAAAAGGCAGCAGAAATTCAAGAGATAACCCTCAATCAAGTCTTTAAAGACTACATAAAAACCAGAAAGAAACTTAAACCAAAACTCTAGATAACTACAAATATATATTAGATAAAGCCTTCGTCAGTTGGAAAAGCAGTTCCATTTTTGGAACTAACTGCTGGGCACTTACATTGAGTGCTCAATGCATATCAAATTCAACAAGCTTCATTTATGTATTATCGAGATTTAAAAAATAACGAGTCGCTTTAAGTTCGCCAGTTCGTTTGAGAATATTTTTTTTAACCAAGTCATTCAGATCTCTGGTTGTTGTAGCGATGGACGTACCTGTTATGCTCATATAATTTTTAGCACTTAAACCCTCTACAAATCCTTCAGGCCCAGCATGAAATAATCTTAATAGAACCTTTTCTTGTCTTGGATTAATTTTCCCTTCCGCTTCCTTTAAAATTACAGATTTCTTAATAATAAAATCAATATACAAATAAGTGCTTTGTTGCGCTTCTAAAGCAATGTTTGCAAACCATATCAACCAGGATGTTAGGTCTAAGTGCATATTCCATAGATGCGCGCGCCAATAGCCCATTTGGGGCATGGCTTGCTTCGCTTTCCATTGCGTACCACAACCTAACACATAAACTTAGCGTACATAGTTATCTATGCTGCGCTTTTTGAGAACCATTTTACCCAACCTACACTCAAATCTGACTTTTCCCAAGATTGTTAACTTTTGGCATTTTATTGTGTATTACGCGTTTTAAGGTGTTATTATGAACACATGGCTTGTTTATTAAACTATACTTTTTGTATGGAATATAGAGTAGAAAATATTGATTATGATTGACAAACGTGAATCTGAAAATTTAATTGGAAGCATACGTCAAAAAATTGAAGTTTTGAAGAAAACTGAAATGCCTCCTCAATTACAGGGCGCGCATAATGGGCTTGCAAATGGTTCGCTTGGCTATGTTAATGATTTGGCAGAACGTCTCGGGCAGGCTGATTCTCCTGAAGAAGTAGGAAAAGTTCATAAAAAACTAGAGGAGTTGAATAGGAATGTTACGTCAACTCAACTGCTGAGTAATGCGGTAATTTCGACGTATAATCGAACTAAAGATGAGAAGATTGATCCAAAAGCAGTGCAAGCAACAGCTTTCGATTCGATAAGAATAGCATGGAATTTGGCCACTAGCTTCGCTTTTGATGATTCCAAATCGATGAAAGAAAAAATGACAGGCTTTGCAAAAGCTTGTATGCAAGGAGTTATTGGAATGTGTCAAGGAGCGCTTAAGGGATTTGATGAAGGTAAAGGTTTTTTTGATACCGTAAGCAGGAACCTTCGAACATGGCATAGGAGGATATAATAAATCACTTGCTACGAGTTTGCTGGACGAGAAAGAAAGAGGCCAGCAAATTATAGCCGATCTTAGAGATGCACATAAAAAAGTAGCGCAGGAGTTAAAGGATGATCCTGATAATCCCATGAAAAAAGCACGAAAAGCAATTGCCGACAAGGAGGCCGAATATTTAGATGGGCTTGAAAGAGATTTAAATTCAAGTGAAGGTGAAAAACTCTCAAAGACAGTGGGCTCCTTAGAAATATTGCAATTAAGCAATGCCGGTACTTCGCTGCAAAGTACTGGCTTATCATTCCTGCATCGTCTTGTCCTTGGTGATGACAAAAAATTAGATCCCAAGTTAGTAGAAAAATTAGGAAAAGACACGTTAAATATCACCAGAAATATAAATCAAATCCTTGATGATTCATCGAAAAGTATGCCATCAAAACTATGGACTATGACTAAAGCTTATGTCAGTGCAGCAGGAGATGGAATAACGGCGTTCATGAAGGGCTTTGAGGGGGGCAATTTAAAAGAAAAATACGTCAATGCGGTAGAAAAAGGTTTTTCTACTTTTATGGAAAAATTTTCTACGGCTCTAGGTAAAAAATCAGATACCGAGATTGAGATGCTCCCAATGGGTGCTCCAAAATCAACGCATAAAAGAATAGATATTCCGCAAATCGGCACAACTTCTACTACCACCGATAAAGAGTCAACCCAAACGGTTAAAGAAGAACATCATGAAATGAGGAACAACTGATTTCATTTAAATAGGATATGAATCGCATGCATCGTGTCTAGGATTAAGGCACTACTGAGCACATGATAGGATTTTGCAGTGAAATCAGGGTCTCTGTAGATTGAATTTCATCGATAAGCTGAATTTTATTCAATGCAACCAGCTGCTCATTATGACAAGATTCGCATTGAACACGTAAAAATCCATGCTCTAGTCGCCCGCATTTCAGATGGGCCTCAAATTCATTTTGAACATACTGAAGCAATGACTGTTCTTATGGTTTTAATTGATTTGTACGCAAATCTAATTGGTCGAAAACCGTTGGGAACTCTGGTGGTGCAGTATGTAGTGTGCGACGCATCGTAGTTAAGGTCTGACGGTTAATATGATTTGCTTGTAAAACATGATCAACTTGATGGGGATCATCTCGTTTCAATACTTTTTTATTAGCATATAGAGTTGCTTCATTTGCAAAAAAGGCCCATTTGCAGAATGCACGTAAGGAAGGAACGTCGCTCCGTTTTCCTTTCTTTAATTGCAATTGATGGGCTTGATATTCGAGTAGAATAGCTTCATCAAAATGTTCTTGCATACGATAAATTTTAGCCTTTTTGAATAAGACTGAAGGACTGGGATCTTTAATTTTTTCATAGTCAGTGAGTGCTTCAGCAAATTTTTCTTGTTTGCGGTAAAGATCTCCTCGCGCTTCTAAGGCCATGTAATTTCGTGGTAGGGTGTTTAATACTTGATTTAAATCAGCCAAAGCGCGCTTAAATTTCTTTTGTTTGCAATACACATCGCCACGCATGGCCAATATTAAAAGATCATTTGGTTGTTCTTTAATTGCTTGATTCAAGTCGTTTAATGCAAGACTAAGCTCACCTTGCTGACGATAAATATCTCCGCGTACTCTTAATAAATACCAGATATTCGAATTATTGGTATTCAAAGTAAGAGCGTGGTTCAAGTCATTTAAAGCCAAGTCGAAATTACCTTGTGTCCAATAAATTTCACCGCGTGACAGTAAAACAAACCAGTAAGCAGGATTTATAGCTAGAGCTGCGTTAAAGTCGCATAAAGACTTTTCATAATTCCCTTGTAACTGATAAACCTTTCCACGCCCCCCTAACGCAAACGCATGAGTGGGGTCTAGAGCAAGAACGGCATTGTAATCGCTTAAGGCTTGGGTAAGGTTTCCTTGCTGTCGATAAATGTCTCCACGAGATAGCAACGCATTTACGTTAGTAGGGGTAATAGCAAGGATACCATTAAAATCACTTAAGGCTTGTGCGAAATTGCCTTGCTGAAAATATGCCGCACCACGCATCGCTAAAGCTTGTAGATTATGGGGATTTATAGCAAGAGCGGCATTAACGTCATTTAAAGACTGAACATGATTTCCTTGTTGACTATAAATGATGCTACGAACCGTCAAAACATAGTCATAATTGGGGTTAATGGCAAGCATCTGATTTAATTCATTTAATGCAAGATCGAACTTTTGTTGTTGATAATAAATATTGAAGCGAAGGCCTCGAACAGCCAAGGAATAAGGCTGTATCAGCAAAATGTTATTAAAATCATTTAACGCTTCGTCAGTCTTGCCCATTTTATGATAGATATCTCCACGAACTGCTAAAAGGCGTGAACAATTTGGCGCGTTGGCAAGTAAAGGATATATAATATCTAAAGCGCTCTCATATAGCTTTTTTTGTATATAAATATCTGCTTGGTACAATAAGTCAATCATAGTGACAGCGGGAATAGAGTGTACAGAATTAAGATCATGCTCAGCTGCTTCAGGAAAATTTAATATACTATAAACCCAGCTTCGTTCTTTTAAAGCAAAAATATTCTTGTTATCGCTTTCTAGAGCTGCATTGAAATCTTTTAACGCGAGATTATATTGACTTTGTGTACAATAAACTGCGCCTCGATTTGCTAAGGCATGCGAATGGGTAGGTTCAATAGCAAGTGCAGCATTTAAATCGTTGAAGGCTTCATTGATGCTGCCGAATCTATGCCATAATGCGCCACGTCGTGATAAGGCAAATACATGATTGGGTTGGAGTGTTAACAAGGTATTGAAATCCGCAAAGGCAAGTTGCATATTATCCAACTGACTGTGAATATCTCCACGAATTGCCAAAGCCAAAGGCTCATTAGGTTGCTGTGTAATGGCCTGATTTAAAAAAGGTAACGCTTCATTAAGTTGATTCTTTTTATAAAGCTGTTCACCCTTTTTGACTAAGGAATCCGTAGCTTCTTCAAAACGTTTCGAAGGTGGTTCTTCAAAAGGAATTTCTAATTTTCTTTTCATTAATAAGTCCAGTAATTTTCCTTGTTGACTTAATTCAAACCAATAATGAATAATTTATTTGAATTCTCAATGGCTTATTTTAAAAGTATTTTCTGAAGTACGTCTTAAGGAGCATACGCAAAATGTGCAGCAAGATGAAGTTCAAATTGGATGAGTAATCAACTCAGAAATGCTAAATAGGATTTTAACTATTCCAAGTATTCTATTCTCCAATTTGAAAAGGAATTTACTGTAATTGTCCGATTAAACATAACAAAAATTCAATTTAAAGTATCTAGGGCTTTGGAGAGAAAATAGTGTCCCACTTTGGTAGGAGGGCTTAAACTCAACATGAAAGGCTTAAACTACTGGCAAGATAGGGATTTTTGAGTGGGTTCAAGTGGCATTGATGTTTCGATTTGCTGAGTATACCGTTCTTTATAGCTGTTGAACGTTGTGTTTTTTCCAGAGAGCGTATTTTGAATCATATTGGTTACTGTTGAGGTTAGCTTCTCGGCCTTAACATCTTGGACTTTTAAAAATTTCCTAAAGTCTTCTCCTATTTCATCATTTGCACAGATTCGATTAATTAACCATTTTGCAGATTCAGTATGTACTGAATATTTATCTCCGCCTAGATAAAATCTACGTTCGCAGCAAACTCGACAAAGCTCTTCAAATGTTTTAGCGGTATGCTTCTTGTCTTCGGTCCAGAGAGATGAATATAAAGTCTTCAATGTATTATTAATCACCACTTCTTTTTGTGCTGCATCTTGTGAGAAGAAACCAGCATCTTTGGTTTTTCTTTCGGTAGTAATTATTTTACTTTTTCTAAGATATTCCTCCTCTTTACCCTCCATGACTGTCTCAATCATTTCTTTCATACTATCACCTACTGAATCAAGTTCTTTTGCATGCTCCTTACGAAATCGATTTAAAGGATGCTCAGGGAATCTTTTGTTTAATTCTTTATCTGCATACAAAGCATACTTGTTGTAATCTTGTTTAAGTAAGTTCAATTGCAATTGCTGATCCGCATAACATAATAATGAAATATCTTTAGCTATTAATTTCATTTGTTCGCCTGGGGATAATCTATTGAAAGCATGCATTAACACTCTAGTTTTTGCTGACTGTAAGCCATCTCGTGTCATGGCTGCAAAATCTTTACAGTACTGCTCTGATAAATTTGGATGCTCCTCTTTGAGTTGTTGTATCCTAGCATCGATATATTCATCTACTTTGATGGTAAAATTATCATTAATTAATGGTTCGACTAATTTGGATAGTCCCTTAGGATCAAGTTCCTCAAGTAACGTTTTAATATGCTCTATTGTGTGCTGTCCTTGCACTTTAATGTCTTTTCTTGCAAACTTTTCAATTGCTTGAAAATAATTATAAAGAAATGCATTGTCAGAAATATAACAGCCTCGATCATTTAAAAGGTATTTGAACGCTTGAACTCTATCTTTAATCCTCATTTCTCTATATTTTTGCTCTGTATCTTCATAAGCCTGCGCAAAACTTTTATTACTCTTTTGCATTTCTTCGGCTGCTAATTGAAAATGCCAGGCGATGTTCGAATTTGCAATGCTACAATTTCCTGTTTTTTGATTCTTCTTTTCCATGAGTTCGGACAGCTCTTCGTTGAATTGCTTTTTATGCCTTTCTAAAAATTGAGACATTCCTTTGCGAGGATCTGGAGTCATAGCAGCGCCCAACATGAGCTTAGCAAAACTCCTCGCGTGTTGATTTTCAACAGAAAAAACCATCACTGTTGGCGCATCATTTTTATCCTGTCCTGTTTCTAAATCAAAATGGCGTTTTCCTCGATTTACATAAATAAAATGAGTTTGATTTCCTTCTTTGACTGCATTAAGGGTAAAGGCATGACGTGGCCATCGACAAGAAAATCCAACATAACCATTAGGTGGAAGATTCGTAATTTTTTGGAGAGCGTCTGCAGAAAATGAAGCGGGCAATAGATCGAAATTTAAATTAGAATTTGGATTTTCTTTAAAATGATCGTATCTTTTTTTTGTACTAGGCGCTGTGTCCTCGATGTACCAACCTGTATTTTCAATGTTGCTCAAGAAAGGATTTTTTTGTAGCCCTAAAACATGAGTCATTTCTTTGTGAGATTCAATTATTACCTTTTGACGCTTCTTTTCTTTTTCTTGAGGCTCTGTACGTTGTCTCATAATTACCTACTATACTATATGCTCTATGTATAATTTACAGTATAGTAAAAGGTGTAAAAATTACTCACTCATAGGTTGCTTCAAAAGAAACTAGAATCTATAAAATCATCTCAAAACGCATTGAAAAAGAAACGGATAGTTATGGACATGGAACTGTCATTGATTTTAGTCAAAAAAACTCAAATAGTATCCTCCCCATCGATTTTAGTCATTGTGTTAGTTTTTACAATTATGGTTTTTATGTACATAAAGTTACTCAAGGCGACGTGGAAAAATTCACATCAAAAGATCCCATAATGAGATCAATGCGTGATTTACTAAAGTTAACAGAGTCCTCTTTTTCTTAAAGCAGGGATCTAGGTCATGATACTTAATGTTTGAACGATAGCTATTTTTTTCTACGAAAAATAATAAATGCTCTCTCTACTCTCTCTATCTTATTTTGATCGTCAAAGCAGATCCTGAGCCAGAATAGCTTGATTCAGGTTCTTTGTCATTGAGAAAAAGAACGAAATCAGCTATCTTGTGGCAAACTAAAATGATTACTTAATCGACTTAGTCAGAAAGGATTTTAAATACCCTTTTATTGAGGGGAGAAAAGGAAGAATATTTTATGCATAAACGAACAAAAACGGATTGTTTTTTACCATCTTTTTCCATACGTTCTTTTTTTATAATTTGTAGTTCAGTGATGATGACTGCAAACGTAGGGTATGCTGATCCTGCTGCAATAACTCCCCAATCCAATCCAAGAAACTTAAGTTGGTTCCATCCCTTTTTTACCTTCTCAGGTGGTGTAGCTGTCGCCAAAACAGGACATGCACAAACTTTAAATATGGACGGTGATTTCACAACGTACCAATATACGCCCCAGCATACCCATTCAAATCGGATGTTATGGGGAGGGACTATTGGAACTGAAGTCCCTGTCAATTCACAATGGGCTTTGCAGCTTGGTATTAGCTATTATAGGCCTAATAATTTTTCTAGCAGTGGTATTTTAATCCAAGGGGTTGATGAGCAATCAGCTGACGAGTTCACCTACAACTATAAAATAAAAAGTAGCCAACTCTTTTTTGAAGGAAAGTTATTACACTCTGTTGAAAAGATTTTTCATCCTTATGTCTCTTTAGGCCTAGGAGCAGCGTTTAATAATACTTCAAATTATCAAACAAGTGTTCCGCCTTTTCTCACCTTTACTCCAGAATTTGAGGATCACAAAACAACGAATTTTGCTTATAGTCTTGGCGTAGGTATCGATATGGACCTGTGTAAAAACTGGCGCTTAGGGGTGGGGTATCGTTATGTAGGCTTAGGTGAAGCGAATTTGGATGAAGGAATGCTTGATGTGATACCTTTCACAAGTACTTTGACACTGCCACATCTTTATATGCAGGAAGGTATAGTACAAATAAGCTATTTAATTTAGGAATAGAAAAATGAAAAAGAATAAAAGGATGTCCTCTTTATTTCTGTTTATTGGCGCAACCTCATTAAGCACGATGAGCTATGGGGTTGCCTACAATGTCGTCCCCAAAGCAGGTACAGTGTTACCCAGTCAACTTGTTTTAGGAAACACTGCAACAGCATTCTACACCGTAACTAATGCTACTCGTCGTACTCTACCCGGCGGATTTGTTAAATATTTACCACCCAATGTAATCCAGGTACTCGCTGATCCAAATTATCCTGATTTATGTGGTGCAAATTTTACCTTATCGCCTGGTGCCAGTTGCACATTGGAACTTACCGTTTCGGGGGCTGTTAATCCACATGATCCTAATCCCCATAATCATCTTTTTGTTTGTAGTCCTAATGTTCCAGCATGTGCAGGAACGAATGATCCCTTGAATGTGAGAGCATTCGAACCTACAGTAAAAGGCGTGGTGCAATCTGGGAATGCTTCTGCAATCCCACTTGCGAATGCAAATGTTACAATTTACAGCGCCGGTTCAACCTCAGCAATACCGATTGGTAATGCGACAACCAATAGTTCGGGACAATTTTTTATTTACATTCCGTCTGAACAAATACCCAAAACATCCTCATTTTATGCTGTCGCGCGTCAGGGAAATAACACCAAACTGGTGACAATAATAGGCGAAAGTCTTCTTCCGGTGATTACGATTAACGAATTGACGACGGTAGGTGCAGCTTTTGCAATGGCGCAATTTTTTAATAATGGACAAATTAATGGTGCGTCACTAGGATTAAAAATTGCAGCAGGGATGAATGATAATTTAGTTTCTCCTGTCCAAGGTACTTTATCGCAAGTGATTACAACATCACCGAATGCGGATCAAACGAATACGATGCGATCCCTCAATAATTTATCTAATTTAATTGCAACTTGCGTACGGAATTCGCCAGGTGCTTGTACTTCTCTTTTTGGATTAACAACAATCAATGGTTTTGCACCGACTAATACCTTAGATGCGTTGTTAAATATAGCGCATAATCCAGCGAATAATGTATTAGGTATTTATGTCCTATCGAATCAATTTTCTGCTTATCAACCTTCTTTACAAATTAAACCCGATGCGTGGACTTTAGCGGTAAAATTTAATAACTCAGGCAGTTTGTCAGCTCCTTTTGGCGGACCCGCCAAAACAGTTTTCGATAAAAACGGTTACGCTTGGATAACGAATAATGTGATTCAAGGCACTCCCAACTCATCGAACTGGCTTATTGTTTTAAAGCCAAACGGCCAGCCTGCGGATGGAGTGAATGGTACCCCTACATCGCCCTTATTTGGTGGTGGTCTTTTAGGGAATGCTTTTGGAATAACTATTGATACGCAAGGATCTATATGGACCGGCAATTTTGGATGGGGTAGTTGCGATACCTGTTTGCCTCCGGGAGGAGAGGGGAGCGTTTCTCAGTTTTCTGCAACGGGTATTCCAATTTCAGGTCCTCTAGGCTATATATCCGCTTTATATCGGGTTCAAGGTACCGTTTCAGATAAAAATAACAATATTTGGATGGCCAGTTATGGTAACGACAGGGTTGTTGTTTATTTAAATGGAGATCCTAATTCTGCAATTTATTATCAAGAACCTACAAATAGTGGACCTTTTGATATAGCTATTGCTCAAGATGGTTCTGCATGGGTGAGTAATAGCAAAACTTCTGCTGGCAACCCAGGTTCGGTAATTAATAAATATGTGATTTCCGGAACCCAACTCATCAAAACTTTAGACGTTCAATTACCAGCCGGTAGTTCAACAAGAGAGGTTTCTTTAGATTCGCAAGGTAATGCTTGGGTAGCATCGGTAAATGACTCCACAATCTATAAAATTGCTCCCAATGGAACTTTTGTTGCATATAGCGGCCAAGGCGGAGTATCTGGACCCTGGGGGGTTACTGTTGATGGTGATGATAATATCTGGGTAGCTAATTTTGAGGGCAATGGCTTACCACCTCAATTTTCAATTTCTAAACTCTGTGGCATTAACACAGCTAAGTGTCCGACAGGGCTATCTACAGGTGATGCAATATCTCCTTCGACTGGATATACTTTACCCAGTGCCGGAAGCCAAGTGTTGCTTGCTGATGGTACACCGCTTAATGGTGCAGGCGGACCTCCCAGTTTTAGTCCTTTAATGCGTCTAACTCATGCTATTTCAGATCGAGCAGGAAATGTTTGGGCTGCAAATAATTGGAAACCACTTCCTTTTAGTGATAATTACTTTAATCCTGGTGGTGATGGGATGGTGGTATTTATAGGGATTGCTGCACCACCCTCAGTGTGATTTGCAAACAAGCGTAGAAAGACTCAATCTACGCTTGTTTTACTCAATACTCACTTGATGATAAACATTTTGGTATACTGCTCTTAAAAATATTGAAAATGAAACCCTACGCGATTACTTATTATTCGTTTTACTAACAGGCTTACGTAGAGAAGAAGCTGCAACCTTAAAATGGGAAAATGTCGATCTGGCAGCAAAAACCTTTATAGTGGTTAAAACGAAAAACAATGAATCCCACACCCTACCCCTTTCTGATTTTCTCTATGATTTATTGGTAGCTCGTCATGAGAAGAAGATAAACGATTATGTATTCCCAGGAACTGGTGCTGCTGGTCATATTATTGAGCCACGTAAACAAATGGCTAATGTAACCAAAGCATCTGGTGTCCACTTTACCGTTCATGATTTAAGACGTACCTTTATCACTATTGCTGAAAGCTTGGATATTTCTGTTTATGCGCTTAAACGGCTAATGAATCATAAAATGAGTAATGATGTGACCGCTGGGTATATTATTACAGATGTGGAGCGGTTGAGAAAACCAATGCAATTGATTACCGATTATTTTTTAAAGTGTATGGGCGTTATTAGATCTGCTGATATTATTGGTATCCAACCTCTTCAATTTGGATCGCATTGAGATCCAAATTAGACATAGAAAATAAATTTGTATTCCTTATGTTCAATTTGGCGGACAATGTCGGCCAAATGATACACTTCAGTAAGTTCCATTTTGGAACTCACTGCTAGACACTTTAATTTGGTACTCACTGCGTACCAAATCTAAAAAATTACATTTAAGCCTTATCAAGATTTAAAAAATAACGAGTCGCTTTAAGTTCGCCAGTTCGTTTGAGAATATTTTTTTTCACCAAGTCATTCAAATCTCTAGTTGTTGTAGCGATCGGTGCGCCTGTTATGCTCATATAATTTTTAGCGCTCAAACCACCTACAAATCCATCTGGTCCAGCATGAAATAATTTTAATAAAACCTTTTCTTGCCTTGGATTAATTTTCCCTTCCGCTTCCCTTAAAATAACAGATTTCTTAATAATAAAATCTATATACAAATAAGTGCTTTGTTGCGCTTCTAAAGCGATGTGAGCAAACCAGATTAACCAAGATGTTAGATCTAAGGTTTTACTTGCTAAACCTAATTGTTGATAGAATTCCTTTCTCTTTTTTAATAATATTTTTGCCAATACTGTCATTACAGGTTTTGAAAATCCTTGTGATAAAGCTTTTTCTGCTATAGCTCGCCCTATTCTTCCATTTCCATCTTCAAAAGGATGGATACTCTCAAACCACAAATGGGCTATTCCTGCTCGGGTTAATGTGGGTAAAGGAGCTGAACCAGTGAGAGAACTCCGTTCAAACCAATTAATAAATTGATCCATTTCGGCCGGAACACGTGTTGAGGGAGGCGCTTCAAAATGGATTTTTCGATCATAATCAGGTCCAGAAACAATTTGCATTGCTTCTTCATGCTTACGATATTGACCAATATGTTCTAAATGATGACTATTACCCATTAAAAATTGATGCCATTCAAATAAAACCTGATGTGTTAGTGGGTTAGAAATCGTTTGATATATATTAACCATCATTTTAGCGATCCCCTGCTCTGCCCTGCTGGCTCTATGTGCTTCAGTAAATAACCCCAACTCTTTTTTTATAGAAGATTGAACACTATCTCTGTTTAAATACTCTCCCTCTATTTCTGAGCTATCCAAAGCATCAGTACACATTAAATCGATAAATAAATTTTGCTTACCCTCTTGAGAAATATATTGTGAGGAACCAATAATAATACCCGCCCCCTCAGTAAAAGACTGCTCAAACACAACTAATTTATCGGAGTCCCAAGTAAAATTTGGCCAATTCTCAAGCTGCCAATTCCATTTCATGATTAATAATCTCGCTTTTTATTAATCATAATATAGCAGAATAATGATTAATAAAATATGGTTTTATTAATCAGAGATCTAGGGTTGTTGACATATTTAGAAGTAAGGCAGGAAATTGTGACTTTTACTTTCATTTAGGACAAAGAAAACTGATTGTTTTTTAAAGGGATCGTTGTTCTAACCGCCTCCCATGTGAGTTATCAAAACAGATAGAATACTGTTAAAAATGAATTGCGCGGCCTCTTCTTTGACAGCTGTTTGGACGGGATTAAGAGGGTCAGCCCTTGAATTGTGAATTATCAATTAAAAGTTGCTGAATCTATTAACTATCAGGATAAATCAACTAAAACATTGCAAGGAAAAATAATCAAAACTCAAGGCCTGACCCTATAAGTTTTAAAACTTACTTTGCAGACAATGTCGGCCAAAATTAAGTGTCACTTTATTGAATTTTGGTTAGTCAACGTTTGTTTATTACAGTTTAATTTTGAATTCATTTTACACTTTACCTGGCTTGGCGAGGATAAAACGAAACCATATGTAATACTTTTATCTCCAAAATTAACTACAATGTTAAATTTCATTTTAGGAAAATTTCCACTTAAGGATGGTTGATCTGTTTTTGCCGGGATAAGTTGGCAATGAACATTATCTCCATCAACATAAATAGTACTATTTGAGGGGAGTCCCTCTTTATCAAAAAATATTTCTAGTGTATTAACCATCAATATCTAAAAAATTCACCTGATTTTGCAGATTATGATTCAATTGCTTATCAAGTTGTAAATATGTATCGGGGATTTGGCAAGTATTATCAAAATATTTCACAAGAAGCTAATAGAATAATTGTAAATTGGTTATTTGTATTAAATACTGGCGGATTAATTTTTGTTGTTCCGTTATCTAATAAACTTACTAAACAATTCCCTTATTCGATATTGGTTCCACTTTTATTTAAAGCTGTCAGCAATTTTTGTGATTATTTAATAGTTTCGGATGAGATTTGCATGGTCTGATAAGGATAAGAAATAGAAAATCACAGAACTCTCGAGGCTACCTTCACTATTGGATTTACTACACTTTTTTGTTGGGATATTGTTTCAGTTTCTAGTAATTTAGGATGTTCAAAGGCTTTAAATTTTCCCTATACCCTCTGAAAATGCATTTTATTTGTGCAATCTTTTCTAATGTATCTATAATTGAGTTAAATATGGACTGTTCCTCTTAGGATAACTAAATGGGAAGTTATTTGGAAAAAACTTTCGGAAATAGCAAAGGAAACCTGCGTCAGAAAATTGCAGTAATGTATCTGTTTTTGCTCCTATTTAATCTTGCCGTTTGGTTTTGGGCTTTTTATACGCTCTATAATGTGCCCTTGTTATTTGGGGCTGCGGTGATGGCTTATAGCTTTGGTTTGCGTCATGCGGTCGATGCGGATCATATTGCTGCAATTGATAATGTTACTCGTAAATTGTTGCAAGAAGGGAAGCAGCCGATTGCAGTAGGTTTTTTCTTCTCTTTAGGACATTCCTCTGTTGTTATTATAGCAACCCTATTAATTGCCCTGTCTACGAAAGCAATTATGCAGTCCAACCTGGCAAAATGGCATGAAATAGGTAGTGTACTTTGTACCTCTTTTTCAGCGATATTTCTCTTATTGATGGCCCTAATAAACATCATTATTTTTTTTGCTATCTACAAGATTTTCAAAAAAATTCGTCGTGGCAAGATGTTTACTGAACAGGATGCTCATGAGGCAATGACTCAAAATGGCTTTCTTGTAAAACGTTTCCGCAGAATTATGAGTCTTATTTCACATAGTTGGCAAATGTTTCCTCTGGGATTTCTCTTTGGAATTGGTTTTGATACAGCAACTGAAGTAGGACTACTTGGATTATCAGCATCACAAGCAGCTGATGGGATTTCAATGTGGCTAATACTCTTGTTTCCGGCTCTTTTCACAGCAGGTATGACGCTCATTGATACAAGTGATGGGGTTTTGATGCTCGGTGCTTATGGTTGGGCTTTTTTAAAACCAGTGAGAAAGCTTTATTACAATTTAACGATTACACTCGCCTCGGCACTGGTTGCTCTTTTAATTGGTGGGATAGAGGCTTTGAACTTAATCGCTGGAAATTCAGGTTTGAAAGGTTCATTTTGGGAGTTCATCAGACAACAAAGCGAGCGATTTAACAGTATAGGTTTTTTTATTATTTTGTTTTTTATTGTGAGTTGGATTGTCTCTATTTTTATTTATAAATGGATGAATTTTGAGGCTTTGGAAGAGCGGATTGTCGATGAAAAACAAAGCAACTAATTTGTTCGGAAATTGGAGGGTAATAGTATGTCCTATACATCTGAAAATTACAGTTCATTAGTCGAGATAATAAGAAAACTTGTGCCCGTGTCACGGCAGGAAATGGATTTACCTTTCTCAATGACTCCAGATGCTGCGCAGGCAATATTACATGTTGTCCATGATGTTGGAGGCCAACCGGATGGACCTTTAGACAAATCCCTTCATGAAACAGAGCTCTGGGAAATGTTTACCCATGCAACATCTGAGTGTCTGGCTTGGAGAGGATATTGGGTTTCTGAGGAACGTAGACGGCGCGAAAATGATTTAGGCGTTACCCTTTATTGTGGAACACCTTATTATGCTCGTTGGTTGCTGGCTGCTACCAAAATGTTACTTGATAAAGGCTTAATAACACCGGATGAGTTAATGCTGAAATTGGATCAAATCAGTAAACGTGAGGAGGCCTGCAAATGAGTACTAAATTTAAAGTGGGTGATAAAGTAAGAGTAATCGATTTGCCTTCACTATTTCATACGCGTACTCAGGGATATACTCGCGGAAAAATAGGGGAGGTCGTACTGATAAGACCTTCCTGGGTGATTCCTGAAGATGAAGCATGGGGAAGATACGAGGGTCGTAGGGAACCGTTTTATATGGTTCGTTTCAAAATGACAGACTTGTGGGATGACTACGGTGGTCCGGCCATTGATACGCTGGATACCGAGCTATCTGAACGATGGATAGAGCATATTTAAAAATAGGCCTAAATTATTTGGAGAACTCCTATGACAAAGAAACATGGAAAATCAACTTGCGATGAACACGATCATCTTCATGAGCATGGTGATGAATATGTAGATTTGCACCCCATTAAAGAACGTCATGAAGCTGTTGAATTTACCATTTTAGAAGCAGCTATTCGCGAACTTTGTATTGAGAAAGGTTTATTTACAGCCGATGACCATAGACGTTTTGTAGAGTGGTATGAAAGCATTGGCCCGATGGGTGGTGCGCGAGTAGTTGCTCGTGCCTGGGTTGATCCTGAGTTTAAGAAAAGACTACTCAAGGATGCCGTAGCAGCTTGTCTTGAATTAGGTATCGATTGGATGAAACCAACGGGTACAGGGACCCCAAGTGATTATACTTTTTTACTGGTATGTGAAAATACACCCAAAATTCATCATACTATGGTTTGTACGCTGTGCTCGTGTTACCCAAGACCATTACTGGGTACATCGCCAGCATGGTATGAACGCATGAATTATCGTCGTAGAATGGTTCGCTGGCCTCGCCAACTCCTTGCTGAATTTGGCACAATTATACCTGAAGACGTTGAAGTAAGAGTTCATGACTCGAATCAAAAAACGCGCTATATGGTTTTACCAATGCGACCTAAAGGTACTGAGAATTGGAATGAAGAGCAACTGCAAACCTTAGTGACACGCGACACCATGATTGGGGTAACAGTTCCCAAAGCAGAACGCTTGAAGGATAACCATCCAGGGAATAAAAAATGAGAGTAGCAGGTTGGGTAAGAATGATCCGGCCTGCTACAGGTCACTTGTTGTTTGTGCCCAATTTTAAGTCAATTTAATTAAATAAACTATCCTCAAGCAGTATATCAAAGCAAAAGGTCGGGCCATGGCCCGACCCTGAGGTATCGACACATATTTTTAAACCTCACAAAAATTAGGGAAATTATCGATAATTGATTGAATAAGAGAGTTTTTGATATTTTTTTCTTTAAGATAATTCGATATCCAAGATAAAATAGAGAAAGAACACGCCTATTCTTAGTTGAATTGGCTTGGTATTGTGTTTGTAAGTTCATTGATTCAGCCAGAAACCCGATAACCCAAGCAAGAAAAGCAGCCAACATTGCAATGAGAAAAAAAATGTTACGACGATAAATGTGGGTTGTATTAACATGCTCAAACCCAAATCCATTAGTAACTACAGTCATATTATTAACAAAGCATTTCCAAGTTGGAAAAGTAAACCGATACTTTCAATTACCAAAGACCGCATCAGTAAACATCATGAAAAGCTAGGCAAAGAACACCAATCTAGCCATGCGAGTACTACGCGCCCTTTTCAATTTCGCTTCAGGGCAGTATGAAGATGCAAAAGGCAAATCATTAATTATGGAAAATCCTGTAAGACGCTTGGTATTCTGCTCTTAAACAGATTGAAAATGAAACCTTACGCGATTACTTATTATTGGTTTTACTAACAGGATTACGTAGAGAAGAAGCTGCAACCTTAAAATGGGAAGACGTAGATCTAGCAGCAAAAACCTTTACAGTGGTTAAAACAAAAAACAATGAATCACATACCCTGCCCCTTTCTGATTTCCTCTACGATTTAATGAGCACTCGTCATCAGAAGAAAATTAATGATTATGTATTTCCGGGAACTGGTGCTGCAGGCCATATTATTGAACCCCGCAAACAAATGGCTAATGTGACAAAAGCATCAGGGATTCACTTCACTGTTCATGATTTAAGACGCACCTTTATTACTATTGCCGAAAGCTTAGATATCTCTGCTTATTCACTGAAACGGTTAATGAACCATAAAATGACCAATGATGTTACTGCTGGGTATATTATTGCTGATGTGGAACGCCTTAGAAAACCTATGGAATTGATTACCGAGTATTTTTTAAAGTGTATGGGGATTGTTAAATCAGCTGATATTATTGAAATCCAACCTTCAAAAATAGAATCTTTAAAATGAATTGCCATCAAATTCCAAGTTAGTTTAATTTTTTTCTTAAAGTTACACTAAAAGTGTATATAAACGATAAAAAATAAACTAATTACACCTTCATTATAAATAAACTTGATTATTTCCCAATCCATTTATTCATGGTTTTTTCTAACAAACTTATAGATTCCAATTGTTTCTGTTTAGGCATTTTACGAATATTTAAAAGCTTCCATTGCACTGCAGGTAGAAATTCAATTTTTTCACTACATGCAAGAGTCCAATCAGGCTCACCTTTTTTAAATGAGATTAGAAAATCATAATCCTGCTGAGTAAAATTATCTTTAAGACCCTGAATCATTTTTTCTGGTATTACTATTAGTTCTTCAAGGGTGACTGGCTCCAAAGTCATCCCTTTAAATTCACTTTGAAAAACTTGCGATATATCTTTCCAACGCGGATTCATAATTTCTGAGATAGGTCTCTTATGACTTAAAAGATAAGTAATGAAACCATTAAATAGCTCTCGATCAATGTTTTGATTTTCTAATAAAATCTTAATATCAAAAAGATCTCTTGGGTGCTGACGATCTAAGGCTGCACATAATTTACCACCATAAAGATCTGGTAATGAAACTACTTTCATGGATGCAAAACCAAACTCATTTTCTACAGAAGCAACAACATCAAGCTCAAGAGGAGGTAAAAGCGTTCCTCTAGCTACTGGTGAAACCTCTATCTTGACTTGGACGCCCCTATTCTGCGAAGAGCGATCTTCAACAATAATTCGCATTTCATCAGGTTTATTATCTTGTAAAACAGCAAACAACCCAGGAACTTTATTAATATTTGCCGTGATATCTCCTAATGCTTTGCGAACATTAGCTAAAGCCAAATCACGCGGTTCAAGTGGTAAATAAGCCAAGTCAATGTCTACAGATAGTCTAGGAAAGTCGCGTACAAACAAGTTAATGGCTGTACCTCCCTTTAAAGCAAAACAAGTTTCTTTTTCAACCATAGGGATTAATCGGATGAGCAGCAGAACCTGTTTATAATAAAGTGATTGTTTATTCATAGTCGCTACTTATAAATTGTTCTGGAACAGTAATTTGATATTGTTTTTCTAATTTGCCATCAAGGACTATTTGACGCTTCCCTACTCCAAGATTAATGACCGACTCATTTAGGCGTTTAACCCATGGATGTTTATAGAAATGACCAAAAAATAAAAATAGACGGTTCGTTTGAATAGATCCGCTTCTGCTTAAAATAGTCTCAACCTTTCGGGGACTTAAATTGACTAGACCTTGAAAAAGCTCTGCAGCGTGCTCAAATGTCAAAATAGAAGGTACAGCCTCGAGCACCTCAAATGCTGCTAACTCCTGATTACTAGCTTTTAATTTGATACCATCTATATCTACAGTAATTAAATCATTATCATCAATGACATTTAACTTAGATGTTTTAATGATTTGCCAGTGTGGTGCTGAATTATCAGAAACAACTAATTCTGGAAAGGTCTTAAACCATTTGGGTAAAATCGTTTTGCATTGAACATTTAACCAAATGGATTCTGTTTCTAATTGTAGATAATGTGATTTCCCCTGCTGAACTAAACTTGATAAACCAGCAAGATGAATCTTTGAGTGGTTTTGATTCTGAATACAATAAACAGCATTTTGCCACTCAGGTTTACGTCCTGCTCGATAATAAACTCCTGCACCTAATTTCACCAACCATTGGCTTTGACAGTACTTTCTTGTTAATTGAGGCGTAATTCCATGACTTGATAGCCAAGACTGCACCAAGATCTCACCTGGGGTGATATTATTCAGGAGCCAGTTTATTTTTGATGACATAGATATACTTATAGTTTAACTATATTAATAAAATTAAACTACACAGGAAGCTTTCTGTCAATTTTTACTATTAAGATCATCTATCCATTTCGAACACAGTATGTGTCAAATCATAAACTACAAGCATGTTCCATTTTGGAATTCACTGAAAATTTTCAAAATGAATTTTCCGGAATTTCCGGGATAGTTCAGCGGAGATCTAACATCCAATTTAAATAAATTACCAAGACATGATTTTACAAGATTTAAAGATTTAAAGATTTAAATTAAACATTGCAAAGCAATGTAAGGAGCTATTTTTTGGGTTTTGTATATTAGCATTAGCTGCATTGACAATAGACCCCAAATTTTACTTGTCGCGTTCTATTCTATTTTAATCACCTTTTTTATTTTTGATCTGCTTCAATATTTAATTGGAGCATTCAAATTTGAAAAGCAAGCCGAAATATTAAAAAGTGTAAAAAAACAAAATAGTGGTAAAGAATTAAGTTATAATATCGGTGATGAAACCGGTAAGTCTTTGAACATATTTTATATTGCTAAATTTGTTTTTTTAGCGATATCAACACTACTATTAATAACCATGTTTACCATATTTAATTCTATTGGCTAAGCAATTTCTCTACACTCTTAATAGGAAGAAATAATTATCCCGACCTCAACATTTAACGCTGCTGCTATACGTAGCAAGTTTAGTGTTGCAAGGTTTCTCTCTCCGCGCTCCACTCCCCACGAGCAAGACATGATCAGCAAAACCCTCTTGCGGCCCTTCTCTTTTCGAAGTTCTCGTTTATGTTCACCTAGCTTTATTAGTTGTGGATTTTTTTTGACCACATAAATATAATATGCCTTCAATAATTAATTATCCATGAATATGAATATCTAGTTT
This sequence comes from Legionella sp. 39-23, assembly GCF_001897665.1. NCBI lineage: Bacteria > Pseudomonadati > Pseudomonadota > Gammaproteobacteria > Legionellales > Legionellaceae > Legionella > Legionella sp. 39-23. Next base: position 74,431 of record NZ_MKTO01000027.1, read on the forward strand.
TACCCTACAAAATTAAAAACGCCAAATAATAACAACGAACATTGCTCTGTTTAATAGCAAGAAAATATAAGGGGGGGGTAACTTTATTACAGTTGAATTGAATAGGAGTATAGTAGTATGTTTTATGTTTCAAAAAGGGTGATACAGATCACATTTACTATAACTCTTTTGCTAGTAAGCGGATTCTTATGCTCATCAAAATTTAGCATCACTCCACTGCCAGGAACAGTTTTACCGACTGTAATTCCGAAAGGCCATTCAGTTACAGCCTACTATAGAATACAAAACAATACTCTAAGTCCTCAAAAAAACATTTCCATTCGTCTTCCACCAAATGTAAGCCAAATTCTTCCTACGAATACTGCTAGCCCAGGAGTATTTCCAAATACTTGTGAATCAAATTTTGATCTTCCATCAAATGTACATTATTTTAATGTTTGTATCTTACACTTAATAATTACAGGTGAAGTTAACTCTGATGATCCAGATCCTGCAAATCACCTTGCATTATGCCAAGATGATCTGGACTGTAGTACAGTAGATGAAAAAGAAAATGAATTAAATGTAAGAGAAGGTAAGGAAAATATTTTAGCTCGTGTTTTTCTTATGAATGAATTTACTGGCTCACCTAAAACCACGGGTAGATACCCTACTGCCTACATCAGTAATGATGGTGGAATTAGTTGGAGTAAAAAGGAAATTTCAGGTGCACAAGGCAGGATTAGAGCATTAAGTTGTGGAAATCAAGGTCTTTCTTGTGCTGCAGTAGGTGACGTATATACTAGTAATAAAATCACAATAAAAGTTTATAATAGTGAGAATGGTGGCTTGAGCTGGACGCCCCATACCTTAGGGACGTTTGATAGTGCATCTAGTCTTAGCTCTGTTACATGTAATGATAACAATTGTGTTGCTGGTGGTGGATATTCAAAACCTGGTATATCTGGAAGCTATCCTATTGTATATATAAGTTCTGATAATGGACATAACTGGACCCCACATTACCCCCAAACATTTGGTCCCTATGGCTCGGCTATCAGAGCTATATCATGTGATAAAAGTGGACTAAGTTGCACTGCTATTGGAGCAGCTGGTTTAGGACGTTCAACTGCATTCCTAGTTTATACAAGTAAAGATGCAGGAATAAGCTGGTCATTTAAAGAAATTGTAAATCATCTAGGTGGAACTTTTGAATCTATCACTTGTAACAATAACGGACAGGTTTGTTTGGCAACCGGACACTTAGCACAAAATCAAATAAAACAGCCTATCATCTATAGAAGTACAACTGGTGGTGATGATTGGGAAAGTTATCTTCCATATACAGAATTTGGTGGTGAAATTAACAGTATTTCTTGCTATGGAGATAATGGGAATAATTGTCTAGCTGTTGGGGCGACAAAACGTAACGATGGTTTCACATATCTATCACAACCTATTATCTATAGGAGCATTGATGGAGGGTTAAATTGGATAGCACATAATTTTACAGATGACGAGTTTCATGGCGGAACATTTTCATCTGTTACTTGTAGTAATAAAGGAAAGTATTGTACTGTTGTTGGTTACCAAACTACCCCTACCGGAAACAAATCTATTATTGTCACAAGCATGGATGGTGGACAAAATTGGATTTACAGATCTTTAGGACTTTACGATAGGAATCATGCGGTGCCATATATTACCGAGGAAGGTATATCTGTTAGTGGTAGTAATTCATAGTTGAAGAGTGTTACTTATGAAGAGTACTTGAAATCTGTATCAATAAAATCGAAAAGTAACCTATTTACTCCACTAAAAGACTTGTCGGACCAGGCTCGCTCTAACTATTGACACCATTGACCATTTGGATCAATTGGTATATTTTTTTCTAATTAAGGAAATTTTTAGAATATATAAGAAACTCATTATTAATGATTTTTAAACACTTTTCCCACTCATTAGGAAATTTTTGCAATGTGTAGTCCATCTCTGAATGATAATTATCTTTGAATGCCTCATATACCATCTTTTCTCTTGTTTTTATAATCTTATCGTTAAGAGTCGAAATATAACTTAAAGCACAATCTACTCCGGAGGTATTTAGATGTATAGCAGTAGAGATGAGCTTCATTTTTATTAATTCAGAATTACAATGACCTTTCCCCTAAATTAGTACCACCTCCATGATGAGATTCGCTATTTT
>NZ_MKTO01000028.1:0-9901 GCF_001897665.1 Legionella sp. 39-23
GTAATTTTAATGGAAATCTCATCAATGTCATGGTCTTATTTTGGGGGGAAAGGTCAACAACTATCAAACACTTTCAAATAATCAATTAAGCTACTTGAAGACTGAACTGAGTTTATTTGAATATCTAAATTACGTCCTAGGTTATTAGCAGCATTAATGATATCACTTTTACATTTAATTATTTCAAGATAATTCTTACTGTACTCTTTTACAAAGGAAAAAGCATTTTGCTATTTTGCATTTTCTCCTCATGAGAGTCATTCATATGTGTTGTTATTACTGAGCCTAAAATTCCTAAAAAGCCTCCTACAACAACAAGGATAGCATCTTTCATTAATTCACAGTTGCGCTTTATTTTTGGCATTTTACCCTACACTTTTCTAATATTTTTAAACATCTTTTTAACAAAGCAATCTGCTGCTTTTGAATGCATGGGTCATTGCTAAAAGCATCACATTCTTTAGTAATATAAATATTATTATTAGAAATTTTGATAGCCTCATCCTTATTTAATATTTTATTTTTTTGTAAATAAACATTAAATAATTCAACAAAATGACCTTCTTTAGAAGACTGATAAGATCTAGTAAGCTCGATTAAGGGTTGTCTACATTTCTCATAATCATTCTCACACAATCTCTTACAGTCAGAACTTCCAGAATAACTATCTGAAAAAATTAAAAATTGAAGAAAAAGAGAGATTATTACACTCATGATTTTTCTAATAGATATTTTTTCCATTTTTTTCTCCAAAACTTTAGTGGCTAAAAAAATCTAAGACTGACCAGCAATACTTTTATGCTATCAGTATTAAAGCAATTATGGAAAAATGAATTGAGAACTTCCAGCTAGTGACAAAAGTGACAATGGTGATGTCTATAAAAACTTTATTTTTATTCAAACCTGACCTGAGCGAAACAAATAATCAATAAGATTATTATTTATTCGATCTATTTTACCCCCTCAAAGTTTATAAATGCAACTTGAGCTTATCTTAATCAATTATGGCCAAAATAAAAAAGAGGGGAATAGATTTTTCTGTTCAAATGTAATGCACTAATAATAAGAATAACAACCAAGCAAAGAGCGTATAGGAATGTTTAGAGGAACGTTTTATATTTTTACTTCATTAAAAAATGCATTTTATTGGCATAACTCCTTGATTTTACTACTGCCGCTGATGTGAATCGAACACACGACCTTTTGATTACGAATCAACTGCTCTACCGACTGAGCTACAGCGGCGTATGAAAAAGTATACTTAAGTTAGGTGATGATGCAACTTCTCTATGATTGATTAATCATATCGGAACGAATTAAATCAATTATTTTTTTACAAAAAAACAGACAATTATATTCTTTTTTATCAGCTTAATCTTCAATTAATTCTCAAACTGAGGCTTGCCCTGTAATAATTTTCATTAATTTAGTAAAAAAATATTCAAATAGTTGAAAAATGTTTTATAATGTCGTCCGGATAAATTTTTTATATCCATTTAACAAAAAATATAGTGTAAATAGAAAAAATTTAGTTTTAAATTATTAAAGATGAATATAACATAGCGTCACCCAAAAATATGACAACTTGTGAGTAACAAACAGTCCGTGAAAAAGAGCAAGATGGAAATAGATAAACCCATAAAAGACAGTGGTTATAGCCGAAGATTGAAAGACCGCCATGTGCAGCTTATTGCCTTGGGGGGAATTATCGGCTCGGGTTATTTTTTAGGCACAGGGGAAGTAATCAACCTTGTTGGCCCTGCTGTGTTTCTAGCCTACATATTAGGCGGGTTGATCATTTTTTTAACCATGCTTTGCATGGGTGAACTTGCAGTAGCAATTCCTATCTCTGGTTCCTTTGTAACCTACACCGCTGATTTTATTTCTCCGTCAGTTGCATGTGGCGTAGGATGGTCCTATTGGATCAGTTGGGTGGCATACATCCCTGCCGAATGTGTCGCAGGGGGAATAATCATGGAGATGTTTACCGGAGTAAATGGTTATGTATGGGCTGTTTGCTTTGGTTTTCTTATTACATACATCAATCTTGCCAAAGTAGACACTTTTGGTGAAATCGAATTTTGGCTTGCTTTAATCAAGATCTTAGCGTTGTTTGGCTTTGTTATTTTAGCCGTTTTAATTTTCTTTGGTCTAATCCAAGGCCCTGAATCTAATGGATTTATTGGTTCTAAGTACATCTTTGGTGATGGAGGACTTCTTCCTAATGGTACGATGTCCTTATTGACGGCTATGGTTCTTTTATTGGTTAACTATCAAGGTTCTGAAATCATTGGTCTTGCTGCTGGAGAATCAGAAAATCCGGCACGAATGATCCCGCACGCAATTCGAAATGTGACGTTTAGGATTCTTTTCATCTATATTATTCCAGTGTTTTGTTTGGTATTAATTTTTCCTTGGCAAAAAGCCGGACTATCCAACTCAGTATTTGCTGATGCTTTGAACTATTACAATCTAAAATGGGCAGGGGCTGTAACGAGCTTTGTAACCCTAAGTGCTACTTTATCTTGCGCTAACTCTGGATTTTACGGCACGGTACGTGCGTTAAATGCTTTAGCACGTGATGGCATGGCACCACACACTTTTGCTAAATTCAATCACAACTCAGTACCTCAAAATGCAATCATCGCAACCCTAATTACCATCTGGATACTTTTAGGTGTAGGTTACTTTTTTGGGCAAACACAACTTTATATCGCTCTGCTTTTAGTGTCTGGATTTACGGGTACATTAGCATGGATTTCTTTATGCACATCACAAATTCGTTTTAGAAATAGACTATATCAAGCTGGGTATACTACAGCGAATCTTCGCTATGTGACGCCCTATTCACCCTATACCGGGATTTTAGCCATTATACTCATGTGTATTGCCTTGTTTTTCTTGGTATTAAATAAAGACCCCACCTATAAGCTTGCTTTTTATATAGGCATGGTTAGCTTTATCATTCCCATAATAATCTATAAGGTTTTTGATTTATCGAAGAAAAGGAAAAAAGCGCTTCATCTGAAAACTCGCGTTAAGTTTCAGGACCTCTTTCCACCAGTTTAATAGTAGTATGTAGCCTGGGTGAAGCGCAGCGTAACCCAGGATTATAAGAAGCATGAACAAGCTCTCTATCCCGGGTTACGCTGTGCTTCACCCAGGCTACATGTTTATATCTCTACAAATGCCATTGATCTGAAATTAATGCAACTTTTCCCCATTGGGAACTTTAAGATCAGTTGTTATGAGACAGATGGCGCCATTAGCATCAGAGAATCCAACTAATAAAAATTGAGAAGTGAAGCCCGCGATATTTTTTTCGCCTAAGTTGACACATCCAACCACGGAACGGCCTAATAATGTTTCTGGCGTATAATGTACAGTAACTTGAGCTGAGGTTTGCAATATACCGATATCCTGACCAAAATCCACCCAAACTTTATAGGCAGGTTTCTTTGCTCGAGGAAACTCTTCAACCTTAACCACTGTACCGGATCGCAACTCTATTTTGGCAAAATCATCATAAGTAACAATCATCTTGAAAAACCTCTTCTTCAATAAATGAGTACAATGAAACACAACTAAACCCATAAGCCAATTAGGATATGGGCACAGCACTCGTTGTATTTAATTCAGGAACTAAACTTTTCAATAAAATGAATAACTCATCATCCTGATTTTCCTCACATGCTGAATGTAACAAGCGCATTGTTTGGATTAATTCTTCCCAATTAAGCTCGCGGAATTTCGCCTTGAATAATTTTTCATGTTCTGTTGAAGCCAATTGTTCTGATTCATGAAACAATTCTTCATATAATTTTTCTCCTGGGCGTAGTCCTGTATATTCGATCATAATGTCTTTTCCAGGCTCTTTCCCAGCCAAGCGAATCATTTGCTCTGCTAAATAACTGATTTTAACAGGCTCTCCCATATCCAAAACAAAAATTTCTCCGCCTTTTCCATTAACCATAGCTTGTAAAATTAGCTGACTTGCTTCGGGTATTGTCATAAAGTACCGCTGCATGTCTGGATGCGTTACTTTGATCGGACCACCGCTTTGTAATTGCTTTTGAAATAATGGAACCACACTTCCAGCTGAGCCTAAAACATTTCCAAAGCGAACCGTAATGAATTGAGTCTGAGTCCTACCGTCTAAGTTCTGACAATAAATCTCAGCCACACGCTTGGTAGTCCCCATAATGTTGGTTGGATTGACTGCTTTATCAGTTGAAATCAGAATAAATTTTCCGACATTAACAGACACACTCGCTTTCGCAACAATTTGAGTTCCGAGTACATTATTCATAACCGCGATACGAATTTGATTCTGTAAAAGAGGAACATGCTTATAAGCAGCAGCATGAAATACAATTTCTGGTTGAAAATTCACAAAAAAATGATTGATTGCGACTTCATCAGTAACACTCATCAATATGAATTCCATAGGAATATCTGGAAAACTTTGCGTTAATTCAAGTTCAATTTGATACAGATTGAATTCACTGTTTTCGATGATTGCCAGACACTTGGGCTTAAGAGCTAAAATCTGTCGACACAGCTCCGATCCAATTGATCCGCCCCCACCAGTAACCAATACTCGTTTGCCAGCAATACCAGCCGTTAACTTATCCCATTGCAAGCTAACTTGGTCTCTCCCTAACAAATCTTCTATATTAACCGGTCTTAGCGCGTTGACCTCCACTCGTCCAGAAGCTAAAGCATTAAGACTTGGAAGTGTTCTAAATGGAGTTTTGCTTTCTTCACAACACGTTACAATGCGTCGCATAACAGACGAACTGGCTGATGGAATAGCAATAAAGATCAAATCAATCGTATAATCATTGACGCGTTTAGCAATTTGACTCGTAGTACCTAAAACAGGTACTCCATGAACGTCCAAACCACGTTTTGCTAGGTTATCATCAATAAAACCCACAGGAGTGTATTGCTTGGAGCGTTTTAAATCACGTGCAAGGCTCTCGCCAGCCATACCTGCTCCGATGATAAGTACTCGTTTTATTTCAGTTGTTTTATTACCACTCGCTTGCTTATCCCAATAAATTCTTCGAAACATTCTACAGCTACAAAGAATAGTTGTTAAAATCAGGCAATATAAGGGAAATACAGAGCGGGGAACTTCGTGAAGTATGGACACCACATATAAAAGAGGAATTCCTAACACGGTCGCCGTCAATGTCGCCTTTAAAATTCGCACTACATCGTTTAATGAAAAAAAGCGCCACAAGCCACGATATGTTTTAAAATAAAAAAAACAAACCATTTGAATTGCGGTTAATAGAGTTAAAGCAATAATCGGATGAGTCGAACTCAACATTTTAGGAAAGGGTTGCATATTATATCGCAACCAATATGCAGCAAACCATGCTACGGGAATAGCAAATAAATCACACAAAAGAACAGGTAGTTTTTTATACAATTTTTGAAAAAATACTGACATCTTTTGTATCATACGAGAGTCCTTCACCCATTTTTTATTACTATAGGAATAGTACACTATATTTTGCGTATATCACACAAAAAAGCATAACAACTGGAAAACCTTAGCCTAAAACTACCTAATTTCTGATGGAAAAATAAATGGCTTTTCATAGACCTCATAGCGATAAGTCGAATCGATATTGTTACTTATAAAAGTTGTACTTAATTTATAGTTATATTTATCCAACATTGTTTTCAAACACGCATCACTTGGCGTGTAGATTACCTTTCCTTGTTTAATCAGCGAGGTTAAAATGATAATTTTTGGCTTTTCCTGCCAAATTTCTTCACAAAAGTGCTTATACATCTGCTGCGTAGGGTAGTGGGCCATTGCTAAATTATTGAGGCAATATGAATCAATAAAATTCAAATCACTGGCATAAGGAATCAACCCGCTATCCGCTAAAACCACCCAATCTCTGCTAGAAGCATGGCTATTTAACCAACCCACTACCCTACTGCGCAACAGCTCACCCTTAACTGGGTTTTGGCTAAAATAGCGATAATCTGCCAAGCTCATTTTGGGAATTAAAAGAAATAGAATGGTCAACGTGCCTAAATAAAAAAATAATGCAAAAATAGAATCTCTTTTTTGTCGGAGCACATACCCTAATATGTTAATTCCTTGAACAACCAAAGGAAGAAGTAAAGCAAAAGCAGGTAAAAAAAGTCGATTTTCAAAAGCGACAACAGGATCAGAATCAAGCAACAGAATAAGATAGATAAGACTGGGTAACCATAAAAAATAATGCCGTTTATCTTTTGCCTTAACACAAGCCGGCAAAGCTAAAAGCGCTAAAGGCCAAATCAATTTGAAATAATGAAGCCCCAAAGAAAAGGTAAATGTTTTGGATAATCCTTTGCAATACACTGAATTGGGGAACAGGAATCCAAAATAAATCAGGCGCCAAAAAAAATAAGGCCCATAGAATACTACAAGCGTGACACAAAAAAGCAAAATCCCATATCGATAGCGTTTTATCTCTTTCTGAGGTCTGTCCCAACACATTAAAATAAAAAACAAAATCATAAATGCAGGAGCCTCTGGTCGCGTCATTCCTGCAAGTGTGAGCAAAGCCCCAGCACATATAAAATACGTATTTACTGCAGCCCCTCGTGGATTAGGAAAAAAACGGTATCCCATTCCTCTAAAACAACAATATACGGCGCCACACAGAAGTGCTTCGTATACCGTTGTTTCCAAACCACTGGTTGCCCATATAATTTGTCCTTTATAGAGTAGCAGTCCAACACAAGGCAAAAGTGATTCACGCTGAGAAAACCAAAAACGACTAATTAAGTAAATAAAAAAACAGGTAATAAGAAGGCCAAAAAATCCTGCCATTTTTAAAACAACAACGGGATTACCATTAAAGAGAAGCGTTAAAGCCCCTAGGGCAACAAAGCTAAAATTAGAATAACCCTCCACTGGAGGTGCATCTAAATTCCACAAAATCCCCTCTCCAGCCGCCCAATGTTTGGCATAACGCAGTGAGATATACATATCATCAATGGTCAACGGCCAGATCGCTTGTACTTGCAAAACAAGTAGATAGAAAAACAATAAAATCAGAATGCCATCATACCAGCGAAACCCAGGTTTCATTGAGCTAAAGCCATAAAGGTCAAGACGACAAAACACCAAATATTAATTCGTGACAGCCGATCACTTAGAAAAACAATTACTGGATCATCATTTTCGATATCTCGCATTGCCAACCAAGCGAAACGCCACAATGCAATTGCTGCAAAAGGTACTGTGAGCATAAAATAAAATGACTCATCTTGCGCGTAAATAATATAGAAAACATAAGTAATGAAACTGCTAAAACCAATCACTACAATCAACCAATGAAGTGCTAAAGGATTATATTTCTTCAATACCTTGCGCGTAGCATGTTTTAATCCTAACTGCATTTCCATTCGTCGTTTATTTAAAGCAATAAAGAGGCTAAGTAAGGTTGCGGCAACAATTAACCAAGTAGAAATAGATAAACCAATGCCTAAAGTTCCCGCCAATACTCGCAGCATAAATCCCGCAGCAATACAAAGCACATCGACAATAGGGATGAGTTTGAATACATGGTTATATGCGACATTAATCACTAAGTATATGCAGAGAATAATAGCCAGGTTCTTAGAAATCAACCATCCCAAAGTAAGGCCTGTGAGTAACAATAAAAACAGCATAAAAATCGCTTCAGATACAGAAACTTTCTCACTAGCTAAAGGCCTATGTCGCTTATGGGGATGTAAACTGTCTTCGTCTCTATCTTCAATATCATTATATATATAAACAGCACTCGCAATCAGACAAAAAGCTAAAGAAGCAAGGAGCGCAGGTATAAAATATCCAGGCGTAGGTGTATAGCAAAATCCCAACATCACGAAGGCTGCTTTGGCCCAGTGAGACACTCGCAGAAGCAGAAATAAATGTTTCAGTCTTTCCATGAAGCTCACATTCCTCACATCATTCATCAATTCATTCACCTTATCTGTTCCCATAAAAATGCAGCCTGGGTGAAGTAAAGCATAGTCCTGAAACGTTGCATCTGCCAGAACCAAAGTTATGACCTCGCCTCATCCAAGTTACACCACTATGTACTACCCACAACATACAATAACTCTCGTCATTAAGTTAAAAGTATCACAATCCTGAAAAAATGCATCATTTCAACAGGTTAATCGCTAAATATAGTAAAAACCTTCAACATATTGAAACAATTTAGTAAAAAATAATCAAATAACATTGCATTTATACAATTACGAAGTAAGATAAAATATACAAAAAAGGAATTTCACGTGATTCACGTAAAAAAATATGCCAATGGACGGGGGATATTATGCACTTTATTCTTGCACCTAAATGTATTGCAAAATTTGATCATGTACGTTCAGATTACGAAAAAGAACGCAAAGTAGATTTAAATGCAAAACCTTCAATCATAGGGACACCTGTTTTTTTTGGAGGAACTGATGTTGTCAGTCGTAACAAGCAAATTTCATTTTTAGAAAAAGTAAAAGCCGTACTTAAAGTACACTTACTCCACGAAGAAGACATCAAAACACCATACCAGCGACAAGCGTATATTATTGCAGAACGTTTTATGATTGCAGCATGCCTGCATGTGCAATCTCAAATTGGTAGTTCAAAACGAAACTCCGCTTTATACCGAATCATTGAAGACAATTTGGGGGTCACTGCTGAAAATTACATGGACGATGAGGACAAAGAAACTTGTTATTTGACCGCTGAGCGGCTTCTTAAGACACCGCATGCATTTGATCATGCTAATGTGGCATTAGAGAAAGATGGTCGTAAACCATTTACTGAAAAGGAGTGGAAGCTGTTTGCAGAGTTTTTAAAAGAGATGTGCCATAAAAAGGAAGCTAAAGATCAGATTAATAACTTTCCTGTTATTTCATTCACACAACCTTTATTTGGCGCAGCTTTTACCTATGTAGGAGCAACCGTTGGGGTGGTATTAGCAGAGGGAGTAAGTAACTCGACCACAGCAATATCTCCTAGAGTCCAATTAACTGCTCTAGTAGGCAGTACGTTATTAATTTTTAGTCCTGCTGGCACAACCGGAGTCGCCCTTTTCGCACCGGTCATTGCAACAAGACTTCTCACTTCATTCTGTACAATCAGCTTGGCACATCTTATGGGAACAGCAGCGGGATATTTAGGTCAAGGTGTAGGTATCGGTGTGGGTTTCCCTTTCGATGCCGCATACAATTTACTTTGGTCTGTTTGTTCCTTAATAAGTAATTATTACAGTAAAACACCTGTACTTGCTCCGATCGATGGAATACGTATTGCTGATGGAGCACCAATAATTGCTGGCATACCGATTCAGTTAGTTCCAGAGAATACCTTACCTGACGGATGTACTAAAAAAATTCTTGAAATAACAGAGGCAGGTGAAATACGCATTGAAGGAGAAGAAGTGCAAAAACCCCAAAAACCAATGCAAATTCCTGCAGAAGTGATTGAGGAATTAAAGAAGCAACTGGCAACACGTACAAAAGATCATGAAGGTGAAGCTCGCATTGAAATTGACGACGAAGTAGCAGTAAAGACACCCCAAAAACCTATACAAGTTTCTATAGAAGTAATTGAAGAATTAAAGAAACAACAGGCAGCACGTACAAAAAATCACGAATCAGCTGATTCAGCCCCAAAGCAAGATAATCCTGAGGCAGAACAAGTTGAAAGTGGCGCACTAACAATATAGAACCATTGTCTTGGAAAAAGCAGTGTGTCGCATGTGTAGGCTGGGCTGTTAAGCCCAGCGTTTGCTGAATTATTGCTATATGCTGGACTTAGCAGTGTATAGACCGGGGACATCCCTGACATATGTTCGGGGACATAGTTGACACTTTACAATGGCATATT
>NZ_MKTO01000029.1:0-72397 GCF_001897665.1 Legionella sp. 39-23
TTAATAAACCAATTCGGAATAGCTCTTATTTTTCCTGAATTTTGTTCCAGATTACCAGACCTAGATTACCGTAATTGGGATAAGTTTTGTTGCGTTTGTGTTTCTGCATTTACCGCAGCTAATAATTGTTGTTCTAAATTTGCGATGCGTTCTTTTGCATTATCTATTTTGATTTGTGCAAATTGTAGCAGGGTGTGGTTCTCAAAATACTCCTCAAGAATTTCACCAAATTGTTCATACAGAGTTACAAATTGTTGATAGGCTTCCTCAACATTCGTCACTTCATGGTTAAATTGAATGATTTGATGACGGAAGAGAATGTGAATCAGTTTAATGGGATTGCCATGCAAATCGCCAAGCGTAATCGCCCCTAAATTGTTTTCCAGTACATTAGGATATTTATAAATATCAATATTCTTACTGATAAAACGTCTGGTCATCCTTACTCAGATCAGGTGATTTTTCATAGTAAGCAAAATAATGGATTCCAGCACAAATATCAATTTTCATGCTAACGAATTGTCAACAGCTGCAATTTTCTATAAAGACCAAAGGATACACAATGTGTGCCCCTTATCTGTTGAGAAAGAGAAGTGCTAAATTTAAAAGGGAGAGGCAGGCCATGACGCTAAAAGTCAAAATCATGCCGCGAGTGCGAAATTTTAGGTGATGTTTTGCTGTAAGAAATGCATAAGCATGGAAGATGCGTCCTAAGATAAAGAAAAAAATCAAAGTGCAAAGCACAATCCAGTTTGCACTATTTACTTCAGCACAAAGAAGTAAGATGAGCGTAAGAGGAACATATTCTCCAAAATTGCCGTGAGCTCTGACTGCCATTTCTAAATCAGCAAATTCTTTACTTCCCATGCCAACTTTATATTTATGACGTAGCGTCACGACTTGGACTGAGAGATATATGTAGGCGAGGGCTAACAAGGAAGCAGCTAGGGTTGTCATTGGATACATTTCACTCTCCTAATAAGTAGGTTTCTGTATTGGTTGTTGCAGAATTCAGTTGCACGACAAAATCATCAAAGCAATGCTGAACCGCATCAAAAAACATTAACCAAGGGCAATGACCAGCTTTAGTAATTATTTTATGGGTACTATTTTTTCCTTGGAACTTTTTATTGTTCCTAAAAATTTGGGGTGGGCAAATAAAGTCATTTTCACTGGCAATGGTCATTGTTGGTATTGTCTCTGGAAACCATTTACAGTAGAAATCCGGGTAAAAATGTTCAATGGCATAATGATAAGCTGTATTATTAAAGGCAAAAAGAGGCATGATTTTTTCTCCCTCCGCCAATTCGTCAGCAGTAAAACAGTAGTATTTATAAGTATTCCAAAATTCTTTATAGGTTAGATCTGAAGGTGCCAAATGATATTCACTGGCAGCAGGAACTAAATCAGGTAAATGATGTTGCTGCTGCATCGCGCTGACATGCTGAAAAAAACTGTTTTCAGTGGTGGTATTCATTAACACCAGGCCTGCAAGATGATGTTCTAATTCAGGTAAATTTAAAGCAAACATTCCTGAAAAACTGTGTGTCACTAATACTGGTTGAGGGAAGGATTTTAATAAATCAATTAAACCATCTTGCCAATGTTGTATATCCAGTGTGCCTTGTGAGTTAGTACCATCTTGCGGAAAATCTAAAAGAAAAATCGTTCCCGGTAACTGCAAGGAACTGCAAAAATTGCTGAGATATTCAGAGCCCAAACCAGGGCCTCCGGGTAAGCATAACCAGGTGTATCCTGGACCTTCCGTGATTTGTTGTATTTTATAACCATACTTTGTGTGTTTCATATTGGTACATACTTTTTTATCAGCTTGTAATCATAACACAGGGGTTAGTTGAATTTATGCGTGATTAGCATTTATAGTGGATTAAGTGGTTTTCCATTAACTCGAAATAGGCACAAATGCCGAACTATTGAAACAGGTGAGGGTATGATGAAAAAAACAGCGCATAGTGTTTTTTTATTCTGTCTTTTTTTAATTTCGGCGCAAGCGCATGCGACTGTTTTGAGGTATAGCGGTAAATGTCAATTTACTCTGACTCGGGATCGTTATGCTTATTGTTTAGAGAAGGAAATGGTTTTTTACGACGGTGAATTTAAAAGACTTTATAGCAACTTAACACCAGAAGCATCCCTACTTGCTTCTGAAGCATTAGCAACACAAATTATTGAACCTAATTGTGATGCTATAGCGCAAAAAATTGGTGCTGGTTTGGAATATCATATCGTTTTTCGAACCTGCATGATTAATATCACCAAAGAAAAGATTGCCTGCATCAAGAGATTTATTCCATGCCAAATCTGTTGGGGAAGGAAATTAGCGAATACGATAAAAAAACCTCTTTTGTTCCTAGAAGGAGTTTCTATCAATATCTCGGATCCTACTTGATTGAGGAACGCCAAGATGAGTAACCCTTATCCGCTCTGATGGACACCTTCTCTCTGACAGGGATAAGGGATATGCTCTTAACTTCAATTGAGAGAAAATTCCCTTTCTATTTTGTGGGAGAGGACTAGGGGTAGGGCACATTTCTCTTGAGACGATGGGATGTTCTTTGAATTTGAATATGATGGTCAGAAGTAAGAAGTCCTCACTCCTGCTTTTGGGAAGAGTATGAGAGAACGCATTTTCCTTGGGGAGGAGAAGAAATCCCCTCTCCCATTTTGGAGAGGGGGGCAGGGGGGAGGATATTTTCTCTCCTCTAGGGAGATGAACTAGTAGTTAATTTGAAGATGGTTTGGAGGCAACAGCATCAGCAGAGCACGCATCTGCAACAGTATCGATCTCTGCATCATATTGTTTGTCGGTCATATCATTAGAGCGTTTGAGCAGATCGGTTAATTTAGGCTTAGCACATTCACAATATGCAGTAATTAATTTTTTATCTTCATCGGATTGTTTTGGATAGATAAGATCCCATCTGTTTTGGCAATAATCAGCTATATCACTGTCCTTTGCTTTACTTAAACCCACTTCATCTTCCAATGAATCCATTGCATCATGCAACAGGGTTCTTGACATACAGATATGGATTGCTTTTTGAACGGCAGCGTCATTGTCTAAAGGTAGTTTTGCAGCACAACCACAGTATTTTTCTCCAAAATTTTTAAAATCTACTTTATCTTTTGCATCATCGGCTTTTTTCATCCAGGAATTAGTACAATTAGTTTGAAAGTCCCCTCCTCCACCTGCGGCATCTGCATAAGTCGGTAAAGAAAACATCATGGCAAGAACAGAAATTGCGACTCCCTTACAGAAAAAATTCATGATTTGTTGCTCCTTTGCTTTGATTGTAATTTTACCCCTTCCTCATTGAGAATAGCTAATGTCTTTAAGGTTATCCATAATATTTTGAAAAAATTAAAGTCTATTGGCCTAATACTTTAGTTGCATTTTGCACTTACAGGTTGGGTGCCTAAATTTGTGACTTGGGCCTTGGTTCCAGGGTCTGCGGATATAGGGATTTGCTGCACGTTGGTTAAAGCGGAGACTAACGAATCACCTTGTTTTAGCGACGTACCATTGAACATTCCTTTTCCACTAATTATGCGAACGGAAACATAGTTTTGTGTGCTTGCAACCACATGTACTTCACATAATAGAGAAAGCACTTGATTATTTGTATTGGTTAAAATAACCGGTTTATTGGGATCAAGGCTGATTTCGACTGGTGTAGAAAAAACCACAGAACTCGTTAAAATCAGCATGCAAGATAATAATTTATGGATAGATCGATACATAATGGTCCTTTTTTTATTGATTATTCTTAGCGGTATCTGCAAAAAAATGACCGACATTTTTTTGCAGGTTTTTATTATCATGCAATCAATAACTGAAATAAAGAATCAAAGAAAAAAAGTAAGCGTTTATGCAATGCGTCAATTTAAGTGTAGCCTGGGTGAAGGTCCGAAACCCGGGTTTCACTTCGTTGCACCCAGGCTACAAGTATATTAATGAGCCTCTGATCATATTCAGATTTGTAAAGCAGGAGCTGCCTTAGCTTGAAGTGCATACACAAATTCAGTTATTGTCCGGACCTTTTGATCCACAAGCTCATCGGCTTTTCCAGACTTAATCAATGCGTTTAGTTCATTGCCTAATCTACCATCTATCAAAGTAGATAAATGTTCGATTAAATTAATCTCTTTTAGGCTAGGATCTCTTTGCTCTTTTGGCTTTAAAGCGTTTTGTACTGCGACAACTGCATCGTTTTTTTGTTTAAAACTTTTTTGCAAGCAGGTAAAAAAGCGATGGAAATACTCTTTAGTCTTGCCTGAGGAGTCAACCACTTTTTTTCTGTCTTCAAGATAGCCTGAAAGGAGCTTATTGATGTCATACTCTCTAAGTTTTTCCTGATTTTGAGCTAAAGCATATCCTTCAATAATCGATTTAACTCTGGCCTTATGTTTTGTGCGATATTCTTCAACTTTGTCATGATTTCCAGCAAAAGCGTAGCCTTGGGCAATATCATTAGCAGATATATTATATGTTGTCCGATATTCTTCGACTTTTTCATGATTTCCAGCTAACGCATAGCCATGAACAATCGCCACTGGATTTACCTGATACAGCATCCGATATTCTTCAACTTTGTCATCATTTCCAGAGATCGCATATCCTTGAGCAATAGCACTAGCACTTGCATGATGAGTCATGTAGTACTCATCTACTTTGTCGTGATTTCCCATGATTGCATAACTTTGGGCAATCACATCCTTATTGGCGTTAAGTCGAAAACGATATATTTCGACTTTCTCATCGTCTCCAGCTAAAGCATAATATTTAGCGATTGAATGCACGCTTGCATTATATGTGGTCCGATATTCTTCAACTTTTGTATGATTTCGAGCTAAAGCGTAGCCTTTAACAATGTCACTAGCACGTGCTTTATGTATCGTTCGATATTCTTCAACTTTGCCATCATTTCCAGCCAGAGCATAGCCTTTAGCAATTGCATGCACGCTTGCTTTATGTTTGGTTCGATACTCTTCTACTTTGATATGATTGCCAGCGGTGGCATAACCTTCAGCAATCGCATCAACGCTTGCTTTATGTTTGGTTCGATATGCTTCAACTTTGCGATCATTTCCGGCAAGAGCATAGCCTTTAGCAATCTCATCAATGTTTGCTTTATGTGTTGTCCGATATTTTTCAACTTTGTCATCATTTCCAGCGAGAGCATAGCTGTGTGCAATGGCATGTACGCTTGCTTTATATGTCTTGCGATATTCTTCAACCTTAGGAGCATTGCCAGCGAGAGCGTAGCCTCTAGCAATTTCATGCACACTTGCTTTATATATCCTTTGATATTCTGCAACTTTAGGACCATTTCCAGCTAAAGCATAACCTCTAGCAATTGCATGAACACTGGCTTTGTATTTTGTTCGATACTCTCCGACTTTCAGCGTATTGCCAGCAAAAGCATAACCTTCAGCAATTCGATCGACACTGGCGTTACAAGGAGGAAGCTGATACTCCATAACCTTACGATGATTTGCTTTCATAGCATAGGCACGTGCAATTTCATCAGCACTTGCTCCTAGCTCCCATAACCATTTTACTTTCTCGTGTTGCTCCTCTAATGCGAGACAAGCTGCTGCGGTGATTAACAGCTGATTGATTTTTCTGGCATCAATGTGCCGGTCTTTTAACCGGGATGCTAAATCTTGTGGGCTAGTCGCTTCTTGTGTAGCGTGATAAATAAAATCGAACATAAGGGATATTTAATCGAATAAGATTTGGGCTTTTATTATACGACAATTATTTTTATTAGTCGATTTGTCTCCTATTATCCATGTAGCGTGGATTCATGATAATCAGGATTGAAAAGTTAAAAAGAGCATGTAAAAATTCTGTGTGAAAATTTTGGACTTAAATTTATAAAGGATGATCAAATGTTTACAAAACTTCTTATCAGTGTTTCATTTTTATTATGTTCTCTTTCAGCATACAGTATGCCTGATGAGGAAAGAGCTTATCTTGCGAATCAATGCCATGAATTATCACAAAAAATTGAAGAGTTAAGTGCGGAACAAACAAACAGTTGTTCTTCTTTGATGCATGAATCTGCACGCTTGGTAGAACAAACTGGTGCGTTCATTTTAAAAGAATACTGGTTTAATGCCCGCACCAACCTGCATCGTTCTTACAGAGTATTAGGGGATGCAAATCAAATGAACTGCAAAACCTCTTCAGTAATTTTAGCTGCCCGCAAAGGCATCGATGACATTTTAGAACAACTGTATGGATTAGAATAAGAACAGTAGAAAAGACTAATAAAGTTGATTGACCTCTAAAAGGAAATACACATGAAAGTTATAGTAATCGGTGGAACTGGGACAATAGGCAATGCGGTTTGTGACGAATTAGCACAACGTCACACGGTAGTTACCGTAGGGCATACGAATGGTGATTATCAAGTTGATATTAGAGACACTAATTCAATTGCATTACTTTATAAAGCACTTGGTTCATTCGATGCAGTGGTTGCTGTAACTGGCGAGGTATATTTTGAAGCGCTAAGCCAATTTACTGAGGAACAATATACTATAGGTCTGAATAGTAAATTAATGGGGCAGGTTAGGCTCGTGTTAGAGGGACTTAAATACATCAATAAAGGGGGGTCATTTACTTTAACCAGCGGTATTTTAAGTCATGATCCAATCCCGATGGGCACTTCTGCAGCCATGGTCAACGGTGCGATCAATTCTTTTGTAAAAAGTGCGGCGATTGAAATGCCTCATCATCTGCGTATTAATGCGGTAAGCCCTACTGTCCTTTCAGAGTCAATGAATCGATACGCACCTTTTTTTCGTGGTTTTGAATCGGTGCCAGCAAGTCGAGTTGCACTGGCGTATAGTAAAAGTGTCGAGGGAGCACAAACAGGCATGGTTTATTCTGTTGAATAAAAATTTCAGCTTTTGCACAATCAGGTTTAGGGGAAGGGGTTTAAAATGAAGATTAGAGTATGTTGGTTTATTTTGCTTGCCTATTTATTGGCTGCAAAAATTAGTGCGGCTGTTCCTGCTGCTTTAATGTTTCATGATAAACCCATCGATGCGCTGTGTTTTTTTAATGTAGAAGGAAAAGAAATTGATCTGAAGCAATGTGGATTAGCAAAAGCCAAATACGCAGTGAAAGGGCACAATGCCAGTCTCATCGAAAAGGGATATATAGGATATAACTGGCAAGATCCAGAATATCCGGGCCCTGCAGAAGGATACAGTTATTATAAATTTTTTAATGCCGGGAAAAACGTGTATTGGCTTTACACCATTAATAGTGGTGGCGGCACCGGAGATTTCACGGCCATTCTGCGAGTAAAGAGAAAAAGTACGGATATTTTAGAAATAGAAACTCTAGTAGATGGTGATCGCTGCAATGGTGGCGTGCAAGATGTCTCTGCCGTAAATGATCATTTAAGTTTTAGTCAGAATCTTACTGCCTACGATCTTATTGCACTATCTAAGAAAGCTGCGCCAGACGTTAAAGCCTATGATGATTTAGCGGCTTGTGCTATTTGCTGTGTTGCAAAAGCATATTATGAACTGGGTGGCAATGCGCAGTTGCAACTGAGTTATGTTGATTTAGATAAGGTTAAAGAGATCCAGGAAATGCCTGAACAAGGTACGCTCCAACCATGCTTGAACCAATTATTCACTTCTTATGCTACTGAAGGTAAAACGAAATTAAAGCACAATATGCTTGATGAGTTTGTCGCGAAATTTAAGCAAACGTGTATCCAGCATCATTAGGGTTATAAAATTTTATATACAAAACCCTTTTCTTTGCTACTGTTTCGAACGACAGAAACGCTTAATTAGGCTATGCTTATTCAATGCTTCAGCACGATATTGTGGATCAGGGAGAGTACTAAGAATGAGTTATTTTGATGTAAAGGACCCAATATGTGAGACCGAAGATTGTCCCAAGCACATCAGTGTGGAGTTAATTCCGAGAACGGTAGATCTCGGAGGGTTTCAAGTGGGACGTGTATTACCATCTAAGGAAAAGAGAACCGTGGGGCCTTTTGTCTTCTGGGATCAAGCCGGACCTAGTGAACTGCTTACGGGTAAGGGAATTGATGTTCGTCCACACCCTCATATTGGTTTATCAACGATGACTTATTTATTCTCTGGTCGACTGGAACACCGAGATACACTTGGGAGTCATCAAATTATTGTTCCAGGTGAAGTGAACTTAATGACTGCTGGACGAGGCATTGCTCATTCAGAACGTACACCACAACCCGATCGCTTTTATCCGCAACATTTTTTTGGCATCCAGTGCTGGCTTGCACTACCTCTTAATAAAGAGGAAACAAACCCTTCATTTAATCATTATGATAAAAGTGCAATTCCTATGGATAATGATAATAATATAAGTTTTTGGGTAATTGTTGGGGAATGGATGGGACTTAGATCTTCAGTTATTACGCAAAACGATGCACTTTTTGTTGAATGTAAGTTACAAGCACAGGCTGAATTGATTATTCCATCTACCCTGGAAGAACGCGCGATTCATCTTTTAAGCGGCAAGATAACCATTGATAATGTGAGCTATGATGCCACGCGAATGTTAGTTCTTAAGCCCGGGGCTGAACTGAAAGTGATGGCGGATTCGGCGGTGCATATGATTATCCTGGGGGGAGCTGCTTTAGAGGAGCGGCGGTACCTGTGGTGGAATTTTGTGTCCAGTTCGCGGGAACGAATTGAGCAAGCGAAATTAGATTGGAAGGAAGGAAAATTTGGCAAAATACCAGGTGATGAGAAAGAATTTATTCCTTTACCAGACTAAAGGGTCCTGTTTACATTTCGCTAGCTTGAGCCAAAATGTAAACAGGTCCTGCATTGCGGTGAAAATCTTATAAAACACTTAATATTATCAAAAAGGACCTTGAAATGAAAAAGTCGGATCACGAAGCTCAGTATCTCAAAGATGGTGTCATCAAAACAAAATTGACAGGATATAATCTGCTCAACAACTCCAGATTAAACAAAGGGACCGCGTTTACTAATAGTGAACGAGATATGTTTGCACTTCACGGTTTATTACCACCGCAGGTGAGTACCTTAGAAGAACAGCAAAAACGCCGTCATGATAGATTGACAGCATTCCCAACATCGTTAGACAAATATAGTTTCTTGCGTGATCTTCAAGATAATAATGAAACTCTTTTTTACTCGTTGATTATTAACAATATCGAGGAAATGCTCCCTATCGTTTATACCCCTGTAGTTGGCGAAGGATGCCAAAAATTCAGTGAGGTATTCCGCAAGCCGCGTGGTCTATTCCTTAGTTATCCCAACAAGAACATGATTGATCAAATTTTTTCTCATCCACGCTATGATTTGATTAAATGTATTGTCGTCAGTGATGGTGAACGCATTCTTGGTCTTGGTGATCAAGGTGCTGGAGGGATGGGAATTCCTATCGGAAAAATGGCGCTTTACACTGCTTTAGCTGGCATTCCCCCTCAATATTGTTTACCTATTTTACTGGACGTAGGTACTGATAATGAAGAGCGATTAGCTGATCCTCTTTATATTGGCTGGCGTCATAAGCGTATTCGTGGTGCTGAGTATGACGAGTTCGTTGAGTCATTTGTATCCGCAGTAAAACGTCGGTGGCCAAATGTTCTTCTGCAATGGGAAGATTTTGCGGGAATGAACGCTGCACGGTTGTTGACCCGTTATCGCGATCAACTCTGCACGTTTAATGATGACATCCAGGGAACCGCTGCTATGGCGACCGGTACGTTGCTTTCCGCTATTAATGTGACTGGAATTCCTCTGGCCGAGCAAAAAATTGTTTTCCTTGGTTTCGGAGGAACTGGTCATGGAATTGCTCAATTAATGCGCGGCGCTCTTATGGATGCAGGATTAAGTGAGCAAGAGGCTAGTGATCGTATCTATGCGGTGGACCGATATGGATTGCTTGTGGAAGGTAGCAAGGGATTGACTGAGGATCAAGCTGCTTTTGCTCGTAAGCGTTCTGAAGTAGCTGGGTGGCAGGTTGCCAATCGTGAGGAAATTGGCTTGCTGGATGTTGTGCGTCATGTGAAGCCTACTGCACTTATCGGGGTTTCGGCACAACAGGGTGCATTTACTGAAGCAGTGGTGCGCACCATGGCTCAATACACAGATAGGCCAGTTATTTTCCCTTTATCTAACCCAACGTCTCATAGTGAAGCAGTGCCTCAAGATCTTCTGACTTGGACTGAGGGACGTGCTTTGATTGGCACAGGAAGTCCTTTTGATCCAGTTAAATACAATGGAAAAGAGTTTCATATTGATCAGACGAATAATTCATACATCTTTCCAGGATTAGCTTTAGGTATTATCTCAGCGAAAGCAAAACGAGTTTCAGATGGGATGATTAAAGCTTCGGCGCTTGCACTTGCGGGATGTTCCCCTGCGAGGAAAGATAAGTCGGCAAACCTTTTACCACCTATTGCCGATCTTCGTGCCATTAGTCTTGAGGTAGCAAAAGCGGTGGGGAAACAGGCGATTTCTGAAGGCCTTGCTGGGGTCAATGAGGCTGAGTTTGAGAGTGAACTTGCTGCCAACATCTGGAACCCCATTTATATTCCTTATGACTTAGCTGACTGAGTCAGGCTTTGGACACTTCAAAGACGACTTGGAATAAAAAAATCCAAGTCGTCTTTTTATATATGCCAAATTAGAGTTTATATAAAAAAACATTATGGTATATATTAACTCAAATTATGTGACAATACTGTGCTATCATCTTCAGAGCGCAAAAACGGTTCTTTATGCGACAAACTGTATAAATCATAGAATGGATGACTCAATCAGAGGATACATAAATGATAAACTCCGAGATGCCTATCGATTTAAAAAAGAAATGCTTTGAGGATCTATTCGCAAATACACGCACCTGCCGAATCTCTCGTGAATATTTAATGGAATTACTCGACGTTGGGAAACTAAATATTTGGCAGTGGGATCTGAGTACAAATGAAGTCATTGACTTTGGTTATTCTGAGTCTTTATCCATTCTAACCCCAAACAGTGAAGTAGGACATATTGATCATTTTATAACGCGGCTTCACCCAGAACATCGTGAAGAAGTTGCTAATAAGTTAATCGATTCTCTTTCTTATTTTGAGGATTATAGAGCGGATTTTCGTATTCAATCGACTCAGGGACATTATGAATGGGTGTCAGCGCATGGTCGTTGTATTCGCGATGCAGAAAATAATGCGATTAAAATGGTAGGGACTTGGCATTTTATTACGGAACAAAAAAAGAACCAGGAATTAATTCGGTTACAACAGTCAACACTTGATCGCATCTCAAGATGTTATTTTTCAGGGGAGTCTGCATCCACCTTATCGCATGAGATCTCTCAACCTATATTGGCACTAAACTCCTATCTTCTTGGGAGTATTTTACGTTTGAAACAAGAAGGTAATGACGTTAATGAATTTATAGATGTACTGCAAAAAGCGTTAGAACAAGTTGAGTTAATCAATACGATTATTAAGCGAATGAGACGTTTTGTTACCCATGGCGAATTGCATTTTGAGCGAGTTGATTTGGCTTTATTAGCAAAACAATCAGTTGTCTTATCAAAATTTTATTCTAATTTTTCTGGAACTGTTCAATATGAGATTGATGAGCATTTGACAGAAGTTTCTTTAGATAGAAATCAAATGGGGCAGGTATTTTTAAACCTGATTAATAATGCATTTGAAGCCTTGGTTGATGCACAAACAAATAATCCTACCTTATTGATTAATATAAAAAATATCGATTCTGGGGTGTTGGTGACTATCACCGATAATGGACCAGGAATTACGCAAAATGTGCTCGATAATCTACTGGCTTCGTGTTACAGCACTAAGGAATATGGCTTGGGTTTGGGATTGAGTATTTGTAGAAAAATTATTGAGGGCCATGGCGGATGTTTCAAAATAGAAAAAAATACCGTAGGCGAAGGGACGGTGTGTTCTTTTAGACTGCCTATGCAAACTTCGGGATCTAACAATGAATAAGACTATTTATGTTGTTGATGATGATGAGAACGTATTGCGTGCTTTAAAATGGCTTTTTGAGTCTATGAGCTTTGAAGTGCAAACCTATTTAAGTGCAAAAATTTTTTTGGAACAATATAATCCGCTGCATGAGGGGTGTTTGATTACCGATGTTCGGATGCCTGATATGGATGGGCTTGAGCTATTCGACAAATTAAAGCGGCAAAACAGCATGCTTAAAGTAATTATTATTACGGCTTATGGCGACATTCCTATGGCTGTTAGAGCGATAAAAGCTGGAGCGATTGATTTTATCACTAAGCCCATCAATGAAAGTGATTTATTAAAGCTGATTAAAAAATGTCTTGAGCATTATCCAAACCTTACCACCAATGCAATGAACAAATATGAGCTTTTAACCGATAAGGAGTTGCAAGCCCTCGAGCTCATTTGGACAAATAGTTAAATACTCTTGCCTCAATAGCCCAATAATGTTCTGATTCGTTTGGTATAATCCTTTAGAGTTGTGTTCATCATAAATTCTTTTAGTGGTGTGTCGATATTAAAATAAAAAATGTTAGCTAAAAAACCATAACAACACGCATCCAAAGTATGTGGTGTATTGCCGAATATAAAATCATTATCGCCTACAATATGTTGAATGGTTTGTAAATCATCAATACCTGATTGATATATATCCTTGAAGGGATACCTACCAATACCTTGATAATGATATTTTTCAATATTGTATTTTCTTACATTTTCAAGTGAAGCGTCTGATAATTCAGAAAATTGTTTTAGGAACTCTGCTTTGAATAAAGGCCAAAATTGATCATCTTGCCAGCGCGAATAGGACATAACCCAATACAAATGATTATCTAACATGCGAGTCACTAAAAAATGAATGTTTTTTTGTTCTTTTGTTAGATCGTGATCCAAATCCACATATTTTTGTGACAGATATTGCAACATGTTATTACTGTCTGTAATGATTTGCCCTGCATCATGCAAATAAGGTAGCTGTCCTCGAGGTGCGTTCTGCGTATCAATAATATGCTCATGTTGATAATCTATGTGGGCTAAGCGAAGAAAAGTATCTACTTTTAAGCCAAAAGGATTGTTATCTGGAAGACCAAAAAGCTCAGGATAGGAATATAAAATTATCATAGAAAACTCCCTTTCTTACTTATGATAGCATAACCCATCCTTACCCCACGTTACATTGGGATGAGCAAAGCGCCGCGTTGCTGCATCCAAGCTGCGGAGGAAAAGGTTATTTCACCTATCAGACCTTATTGATTTACTCTTATTTAACAAAACAAAAGCATTTTTTTACAAAGGACTTTTTACAACTTAATATTTGTTTAATAAATACTCAGTATCATGTTTAGATATTCCCTTGCAAATAAGCCGGCAAATTCTAGGGGGGAGACTAATAAATGACAATAGCACTGAGTACTACCAGCCAAGAGCTAATTAAAAAAATATGTGGAAGCAGACCTGATCTTGCTGCCTTGTTGCAGAGCGTTACAACAGATATTGAACGAAAGACTTTGCTCGCCTGGTTTGCACTAACCTCCAAAACTAAGACTAGTGATGCAGACTTTTTTTTAATCGCCTCATTACAAAACTCGTTATTAAAGGATCTGAATAAGTCATTAAATCCTGGGAAGAAAGAAGATGAAACCAAAAAAGCGGGGGTTTCTGCAGCAGTCAAATACGGACTATTAGCACTTGCAGGAACAATTTATTTTGGTTGCGAGGGATTTGATGGTGTTACTGCATTCATGGGAATTTTTTCATCGATTCCTACGATTGCTATTTTCTTGGGGGGAACGCTCTTTTCAATCCTGTCCATGATTGTATTTTATAGCTTTGACTTGGTTGAAATTTCCAAAAACCTAGGTATTAAATCTTCAGAAACGCCGCAGTTGCTTGATATTTTACTTGAGCAATTCAAAGAAATAAAAGCGATTCGTGCGCGTATTAGCCGCGTTTCTGGGAAGTCCAAAGATGAACTGCAGGCTGATCTTGAACTTGCAAAAATGCTGTATCAGCGACATCTGGATTTAAAAGAAGCTCGAGATGAATTGAATGCTGCTTTGGACAACCCATACTTAAAAGCTGGAAAGTACATCACTGCAGGGGTTGCGGGCATTATCTTTTTCAGTGGTGGTTTTTTTGCTGGGCAAACTGTGGCGCTGGCTATTGCAGGTTTATTTGTTGCTTCAATGGCTGCAACAGCATGGCCTATTGTGGTCGCGAGTATTGCAGTTGGTATAGCTGCCTTGAGTGTTTACTGGTTTGTTGAACGTCCAGGAATTGAAAATCTAATTAGCCGTTGGCGAGGGCTGGATAAAGAAAAGATTGATAAATTATGCAAATCGGATGTTGTAGATAAAGAAACCGAGAAACTAAAAACATTAATTGATGAACTTGAATCTGGCGTTAGAAGCTTAGAGAAAGAAGAGGCAGCGCAATTGGAAATACAGACGTTAAGGCAAAAAGTATCGCAAATGGAGACCTTAGAAAAAAGAGCTTCTCGCGCTGACGAGTTGGAACAGACTGCATCACGAGTGCCTGAATTGGAGCAACAAGTATCTCGTTTACGTGGAGAGTTGAACCAACACACTCAAAGGGGAGAGCACGCATCTGCGCTACAAACATACTCTCATTTTAGTCATCTCAGAAGAACAAAGTCTGCCGATAATCTGCATCATCTGCACCAAATGGATGGTACGAATTCCTCTGCACTGCTGTAATGCGGATCTTCAGGTGTAGCCTGGGTGCAGCGTAGTGGAACCCGGGTTTTGGATAACAAATCATGCTCTTATAACCCGGGTTCAGCTGTGCTGCTCCGGGTTACAATTTTTCAGTATGGAAACTAAAAGTATCCGCAACCTTCATTTACAGCGAGGCACTTAATGTCGCTTCTGTATCTAAAGTAAGTTCTTGTTGCAAAGGATGCTCTTTTTTACTAGAAGTAGCCAATAACCCATTCTTGACTAGGCCTTTCATCACAACATGAGCGCTTGCAGGTTGCTGCCAAGCAGGAGTTGCGACCGGCTTTTGTCCAAGCACCGTTGGTGGTTGGGGTATCGGTTTTCTCCCTGGATTAAGTTGGTTTTCTTCCGCTGCCAATAATTTAAGTTGCTCGGCAGTAAGTGGTTGCATTTGGCTTGAGTAGGTAAAAGGAAGCACGCGCAGTTTAAGCACTAAAAAGAATGCTTCGAATGAATTACTGAGTTCAGTATACCCATGTTTTAACGGTGCAGCATAGGTTGCCTGTAATTGCGATGGAGATAATGTACCAATGCTATTTAGATCCGTACGATAATAAATTTTTCGATCATCACCTAACAGCAGCAAGGGTTGCGGTTGGCGATATTGATGATCAATATCGGGCATTTGCTCCAGCCCTCCATATTCTGCTTGCTCAGGAAGAGCACTTCCTTTAAATACCTGATGCAAATCCTGCAATGACTCGGTCATACCATTCAAACAGGCTTGTTTGTTAAAATCATTATTCGACGCATCAAAATCACCATCACCGCCTGCTTGAACTGGAGGTTCGCTGTTATCGGGAGTTGGGTCATAAACGCGTTTGGTGTAGACAGTTATTCGGTTTAATTCATCATGCAAATTATTGACTAAAATACTACCCCAAACCCCAAAGCGCTGTGGCAGTATGTCACGCAAGTCTCCCATAAATGAAATATGGCCTGCAGCGAAGTGATCGGTATAGTAGTGAAAGCAAAAAAACTCCATTCCCAAAGCCAAAGCTTGATAGCGATGGGCCATATCCTGCAGGTTATCCCGATTTAAACCACCTGGAGTTTGTTTCAGTGTATTGAGTAACTCATTGAATTCGCTATTTTTCGATTGATAATCTGCGTGCGCCATGAGTTGGGTTAGCTCATAATGAATGCGTGCGTATCTAAGCGCTATATGATGTCCAATGGTGTATACACGGACTGACCAAGGAGTGAAATGTGACAAGTTTCTATTTAAAATTTCACTATAGTTTTTTACCCTCAGGGCAAACATAAGTTGCTGCACATAAAAATTGAGCGTACTTGAAAAGGGGATGTAATTGGCATCATTTATTGTATAAATAGTCTTGATATCGCTTTGCTGTACGTCTTTATTTGCTAGTCGTTTATAAGAGCTAATTAATTTTTGTTCCTCGGGTTCAGTAACCGGCTTTTTGATTAAATAAGTCCCTAAGGTTCCGCATGCGCCTGTACTATCAAATTTTTTTGGTTTTGCATTAAACTCAGCTAAGCTTGGCAAATTTAAACAGACTTCTTGGCCGCCAAAATAGTCCCCAGACATGGCAACAATGTTGCCGGCGGAAAGATTTAATCCAATCGACTCAGGCAGGCCAAGTTCGTTAAATCCTTGCAGCTGTAAATGCAAGCCCCCTTTCTCATCAATAGTGACATAGGGATTATTTTTTAAAACCTCCCAATCTAAAAAACGTAATGCATCACCCAGTTCCGTGTGTTCAGTCGTATCCATAAGCAAGCTCCATTTTTCTTATTTTTAAGTTCGCTACAAAAACACAATGAATTTATTAAAGCTGTTCCAGCATTTATGGTGTAAAAAAGAAGGGCTAAGTATTAAATATAGAAGTGAGATGTAAAATTTTCAAATAGCCATTTGATGCTCTGTTCCAGCCGTTCAGCAAGGATTTATTATTCACATCTATAATTAAAAATAATGCGCAACTGGAGGTAATTATGGCCGATGAAAAAAGAGAAGCATTAGGAGTGCATCGTAATACCTTATTTTCTGCTCCTGAAAATAATACAGCCTCTTCTAAAGATCGCTTAAAGGATTTTGATGCAGCAAAACAGAGTCAATGGCTGGAATTTAGCAAAAACGTGATTCAAGATTTAGGACCGAGAATATCTGCTTTTCCGCAAGTACCACCAGTAGTTCATAAAGATATTCATTGTCCCCCAGATATGTTGCAATCTCGAGTGGGGTGCACATATGCTTGGTTGGCTGATAAGCGGCGCGAAATAGCCAAAATGTTAAAACAAGGTCCGTTGCGACATCAATTTGGATTAATTAATAAAGCAGGTTTTGTATCGACTGATGAGTTTAATTTGTCCCGAGATCTACCCACGCAAAAGAATTTGATCTATGAGCATCTAATCGTTTTAACTCAGAAAAATGAGGAACACATTGAGATTAACCGGCAACAACATCAAGCACAGGATGGTACAAAATATACGATTACGGTCAAGTTAACAGCTGAGGAACGTGAGCGCTTACATCAAAAAAATGCAGAGTCACCATCCCCATTTGTTGAAGATGATATTATTCTTACTATTACTTTTGACGATTATGGGAAAGATGACAGCAGAACATCCCTTGTAGTGGATCATCGTCCTACTCCTTTTAATCAAGATTATCGTGATAGTTCGAGCTATTTCCAGGTACAATTTGATTTGATCGAGCCTTATTTTCAGGCGTGCTGTGATTGGGAGTCCGATCATGATATTAAGGATTTTTTAGCTAATGCAGGAAAACTCGCGTATGGTCTTGCGCAATTACAGCCTGTAGGTCGAGGCAACTCAGCAATTGTTGAATGGATGATCAGAGGACTTGCTAAAGATAAGCATATTGAATTAGGGCCATTTAATCACAATGAATTGGGATGGGACTTTAAAGCATTCTTAACCCCAGATATCAATGTATATGCAGCTTGGTTTGCTGAAAAAGCATTTACACAGCCTGTGCTCGTAGAAGGCGAAGATTTAGCCCCTAGAGTGTTATAAGGCTCAATTACCTTTTACTCTAACCAGGCTTCGTAGGGTATCCATTACTCCCGCTTTAGCAAAAAGTAATTTAACTTATAAATTGAAACTAGGAACTGCTTTATGAAGAACTATACGGTAAGGTGGTTACATCCTGACGACAAGGAAAACTGGTTAACGATGTGGCAGGAATATATGGCGTTTTATCAAATATCGCTGCCGGCAGATGTAGTGGATAATACCTTGCGTACCTTGCTCTCAGATAATAAAAATTCAGGTTGTCTTATTGCCTGCGATCCTCAAAACGTAGCTGTTGGGTTTCTAACGTTTATTACCCACCTAAGTACCTGGGCCATAGAACCAGAATGTTATGTGCATGATTTATACGTAAAACCCGAGTGTCGAAGAGGGGGAGTGGCCAAAAAGCTCATGGATGAGTTAAAACACTTAGGTAAACTAAGGCATTGGAGTAGAGTGTATTGGCTCACCGGCCCCAATAATCGAGTGGCGCAAGCGCTTTATGATAACATTGCAAACCGCGAGCCTTGGATTGTTTATACGATGTTTGATTGAGTTGAGTATTGGTACGGCTTAATCCTGCGAGCGCAGAAAGGGTAGGCCTCTTCCCCGGCAGGAGAAGAGGGCTTGCCCTAAGCAGTCTCCACAAACTCAGCGATTTGAATCCGACTTGGTGGAACTGAGTTAAAAGGAGCATGTTCTAGCCACAAATTGCCATCCATGCCTCGTACAAATACTTGTAATTGATTTGACATCCTTGTTCTCCAAATGAGCATATTTTAATTAATACCAGGAAATCACCTTAAAAAGTCAAATAAGATTGGCATGAGCTAATGACTCCAGGCCATAAGTGCAGTATATATAACAAAAAAATAAACACTAATGGTAAAAAACAGTCGGTGTAGTTTTTTTTTCTCATGAGTAGAGGTATTGGAAATGCAGGTAAAGCAGGAGCTAGAGGATATTATCAATCCAGTAAAAGTAGAGCTTGGTTTTAGCGAAGATGGGAATCCTAAAGTAAAGTTCAAGGTGCTCGCAGAAGACGTACCATCGATTGATTTTTCAATTGCACGTGATATCGGTGTCGTAAGCCCATTTACCCCCAGTTATCCATCTATAGAAATTCGCTGTCATGTTGTGCAAGCCCTGATGCCTCAAGAGGATTATGAGTATGGCTTGATCCAAAATTTAATTTTCAGTAAGCGTGAAGCTTTATATTATGATATAGAGAGGAACACGACTTATAAATACTGTAAAAATCACAATGCCTCCTTAGGCCCAATCAGAGATGGTGGCCAATCAGAAGAGGATCCTTATTATGATGTGGCAAGCCGAAGTATTGCAGGTGATAAGAAAGCGACGCTGGTATTAAAGGACTCACCAATGTTTTCAGCGCCACGAAAATCAGAATCTCATCGGGTTGCTCTTACATCCATGGAAATCAAAGAGGCATTTGATGTATGGTTTTATGCAAAACATTCCCGAACAGGAGACGAGTATTATAAAAAACTATATCATTGGGAAATCCAATATAGTTTAAGCTGCGAAGAGATCAATGCATTATCTACATTAGGTTCTTTAGCTCCAAGTATGGGACAAGTCACTTATCGTGTAAGCAAAAGTCACGATGAGGCGATGAAAACAAAACCGCATTATCTGGTGGTGCAAGGAGAAAGACCAGATGAAAAAATCAGGTTAATCGATACAGATAGACGCCGGGGAAGTGCGTTTTTTAAAGAGCTTAGAGAGTGTAAAGACGCAGATGATAGGCACCTAAGTCAAGCGGGCCCACGCTGATTCCTTATGAATGACATTTTCGCAATATGAGGCAACTGCTAAAGCCCCGCTCGCGCATGGATATGAGGATCTCACTCCTGGCAAAGCATTCTTGCTGGTTATAAAGCTTAGATTACTTGCTCCTTTTTATTCGCCTAAAGTTGAGCCTCTTAGAGCAGAAGAACAAGAAAGCATACTGAGAGATGAACAAGAATTTGCATCTAAGATCAAACTACAGAAAGTGCAAATGAAGCAATCTACTGTAAGTTCAGGGGCTACTCTTAAAAGAGATGACGGCTCCTTAGGCCAATGGCGTTTGAATCGCCCACAAGCCTCAATTCTGCCCTTAAGTTTTTTGAACGGGTCTGCAAAACAGTCTCTCGTTAAAGCCGAACGTTCTCTCGAACCTCAAGAGACATTATTAAAGTCATCAACCAATTGATTGTAAATAAATTTATAATACATTAAATTGGTTGTTATCCTGCCAAGCCACAACGCGAGACGCTAATAGAACTTGATAAAGAATAAGGACATGTATCAATGCTCGATCTAATCAAACCGGCACTTTTCAATGCGCAGTTAATCAGAAGTTTAGGGTGTGCCACCTATCAAGGAGCCGAAATTGGTGAATGTCTTGCAATAGCGAATCAAATAGAACCTGGCAATAAAGAAAGCTGGTATACGCATTGGGCTGCTTTTGCTGATAGCAATTACAGCATGGCTGAAACTTATCGTGCTCAAGGATTACACGCCGATGCAAAGTTGGCCTTTCTGCGTGCCTCTACGTATTATCGAACTGCTTTCTTTTTCTTGGAAGATGAGCCTTCTGACCCTCGGATTGAACAGGCATTGCAATACAGTATTCGTGCTTTTCATCAGGCGCTTGAATTTTTTGAAACACCAGTGGAAAAGGTAGAAATTCCCTTCGAGAACACCACCTTACCTGGTTATCTTTATCTGAATAATTCTTTTCCGCAGGCGCCTAAACCCATTTTAATCGATACTGGCGGTGGTGATGGCACGAAGGAGGAATCTTATTTTAATACGGCAGCAGAAGCGTTAAGTCGTGGTTTTCATTGTCTGAATTTTGAAGGTCCTGGTCAAGGCAGTTTGCTGCGTTTAAATAAAATACCCTTTATCCCAGATTGGGAGCGAGTGATCAAACACGTTGTTGATTTTATTATCGAGCGTCCAGAAATTGATCCCCAGAAGATTTTCTTAATTGGACGCAGCT
The DNA here is from genome assembly GCF_001897665.1 of Legionella sp. 39-23. Classification (NCBI taxonomy): domain Bacteria; kingdom Pseudomonadati; phylum Pseudomonadota; class Gammaproteobacteria; order Legionellales; family Legionellaceae; genus Legionella; species Legionella sp. 39-23. The sequence goes on from NZ_MKTO01000029.1 coordinate 20,817, forward strand.
TTGGTGGATATCTTGCTGCGCGGGCGGTAACCCAAGAAAAACGAATTGCGGCCTGTATTGTTGATCCTGGGATATTTGATGCAAGTGGCAATTTAGAAGCCAAATTTAATTCGTTTAAAACGAAGGCTCCTGATTTAAAAGATGTTCCTTTAGAGCAAGCGATAACACAACTAATGCAAACGGATGAACATTTACGGTTTATGTTAGCAAGCCGAAAATGGCGATTTGGGGCTAAAACAATTGAGGAAATGCTCGCTAAAACGCGTGACTATACATTGCATGGCTTAGTCGAACAGATTCAATGCCCTATGTTGGTTTGTGATAATACTTTAGAATACATCACATTAGGCCAGGCAAAAAAACTATATGATCAGCTGCAATGCAAAAAGCACTATATTCTTTTTAATGAGACAGAGGGAACGGGTGGGCATTGCGAACCGCTTGCACCAAGATTATTTAGTGCAAAAGTTTATGCCTGGCTGAGGGGCTGTTGACTGATACTATCCTGGCCAATGTGATCCGATGTTTACATACTACCCTGTCATCCCAAAAGATGTTAGGTAATTCGTTGACAAAATGACAGGGGTAGGCTGGGCTGTTAAGCCCAGCATCCGCAGAGTTCATTCGTACTCTCCAAAATTCCATTATGAAGCCCAATTAACACGTATCTTACTCATGGTGCTCCAGCTCATTGTTACATGCTGGGCTTAGCAACCCAGCCTAAGGTTAGTTAGCGTGAGATTGTCCTTGTGTTTCGGTACTCTAAAATCACGCCATTTTGGCTTAGTCAATAGCTAGGGCTAAGCCAGAGGATTGGGATATTTTTGTAAGTAACGTTTCCCAAATTGATAAGAGGCATAATCAGTAATATGGCCTACATCACGGTATATGGGAATGCCATTGATGTCTGCTTTACAGGTACTGTGCGCACATTGTACTTTTTTAGGGTCTATGATAATTAATTGCGGGTACTTGCGTTGCATTTGCTGAAATAACTGATTTAGCCATTGAACCTCATTAAAGGTAAAATCACATTCGTGCGGGATATATGCGGTTCTTTGTTTTATATGTTTAAAAAAACAGTCATGAAAATTATTTTGTATTCTCGCCGTTGCATGGATTAATACAGGTTTTGCTCCTGAGGCAATAATGATTGCAAGTGCTTTATCTAAGGCGTTGACCAATCTTTTTTGGGATAGGCGGTAAGAGCGTTTATCACCCAGGTTATTGATGATGTTGTCGGTAAAATAATTAACCCATAATTGTCCAATGATTACATAATCGTAGTGATTGTGTTGAACCATTTGATAATACTTTTGGGTCTGCTCATAACAGTGCGAATAGACTCGTCTTTTAAAATACCACCAATCATAAAGATAAATGTCGGGCAAGGTTAAGCAAGACGATACGGTTTGCATTAAAATAGAGACATTTGCTGCTTGCCCTAACTTATCCATAAAACCCCAATAATGATTGGCAAATGAATCCCCAATCATTAATGCGTGTTTACTGTCTGCTTTTTTTGCGCCAAGAAGACATTGAGTATTGTTTTTATTCTGAGAATCAGCCATACACAAAGCTCTTTGTGGACTGTTGTATTGGTTCAATTGTTGATAGATGGCTAATAGTTCATCATTAAAGCGCTGAGGAAATCCCTGATTTTTTCTAATCATATAGTCGCTCAGATGTAGCGCAAGTATAGGGACTAATAACAGGAGTACAACAGTGTGTCGCAACGGCATGTGTTTCCAGCGTTTTGCAGGTTTTTCAATAAAGCGCCAGGAAAGGTAGGCTAAAACAAAAGTAAGTCCAAAAGCACTTAATACAACAGGGGATGTCTCGACGATACTTTGATATCTCAAAAATGAAAAAACTACCCAATGCCAAATATAAAGAGAATAAGACAATAATCCTATGAAAACCAACGGCTTACTAGACAGTAATTGGCTCAAGATATTTTGAGGCGAATAGGTCCCTATGAGAATCAGTAATCCTGTTGCAATGCAAACGACAAAAGCATGTTCATCAGGGTAACCTGCCAATACAGGGTTAAGGCTGGCAAGATACAGTAATGTGATTAATGCCAAGCCTCCCACTAGGTTTAAAAGATATGTATTGCCAGCAAAAAAAGTCGCCGGTATGAAGGCGACACACGCGCCGATCAAAAACTCAAAGATTCTGCTCGAAAATAAGTAGTAGGTGTGTGCAGGTATGGTTTTCGCCTGATACAAGGAGCAGAGAAAAGCGATACAAGTCAAGCCAACGATAAGTGGTATCATGTATTTTTTAGGTGTAACACGATGCACACCGTAGATGAGGCAAGGTAAAAGCAAATAGCATTGCCACTCTATTGAAAGAGACCAGGTATGGAGTAAGGGAATCTGCTGGGTATCTGGTGCAAAATAGCCCGTGGTCGTTTTATCAAAAAACAAGTTAGATAGAAATAAAGAAGTTTTGCGTGCACTTCTACTGTATTGTATTAAATCATCAGGCAAAAAAAACAATAATGCTAATGCAGAAGTCACTAGGAGCAAACAAACAAAGACAGGTTGTAAACGCCATAATCTTCGATTGTAAAAGTTTAAAAAAGAAAAAGAACCGTTCTGAAGTGACTGATGAATGATACCCGTGATAAGGAAGCCCGAGATCACAAAAAATACATCCACGCCGATAAAGCCTGCAGGGAAAAAGGAGAGTCCTCCGTGATAAATTAAGACCAGTAGAATCGCAATCGCTCTGAGCCCATCAATATCGGGTCGGTATTTCATTTGTTCTCGAACAAAAATGCCAATGCTAGCATCTCGGTTACGGTTTATCTATAACCCATCTTGTTGTGATTGGCACGGCTAATTGTGAATAAACTCATGCAACTGAATGAACCAAATGAGTAAATATTTTTATTTTTTAATGTGTTAAGTATGTCTACAACTTGATCCCATATTTCAATTGTCGATGAGCCTTTGTTTTGAGAGGACCTGCTTTGGGAGTCGATATAACGAATAGAGTCTTCAAGTTTTTTTTCACTTAATTGTTTGCGTACCGCATTCATGATAATGGACGCTTCTACAGCAGATTTTGTTCTAATGATATAACCTAATGCCATGCCAATCGGCTCGATTGTGGAAATAAGATTGACATAATGGTTATAGCGCTTGGAAGTTTTCTATTCAGGAAAATATTTTTTCTGCGATGTTTTTTTTATACAACGTAATGTGTGGCACCTTGTTGCTAACATACTTGAATAGATGATCAATATGGGAAAGACAACCTTCTAGGAATTCGAGTTTTTCTTGTGTGCTCTTAAGAATCATTGTAATTCTCCACTATCCATATAGTCTTATTCACGCTAAGTGCACATTCAATTCTATTTGGTCAATTTAGATACTATTATAGTATATATATCCTGCTTCAATTATTTTGATGCAGGATACTTAAGGATGTTTCTTACGGTGCAGCGTCTTAATGAAATACATACTGCTTTTGTGAGGGAATAATGCCGTCAATACGCGTTTTTTTTGCAATTACTGTTCCAAGTAAAACACAAGCTAAACTATCAAGATGTTTAAATTCTTTACAAAAAAACCTCTCTTCGGATTATATTCGTTGGGCTCATGTTGAAAAAATGCATATAACATTACAATTTTTAGGTGATTTGCCACAAGAACAGTTAGTACCGGTGATAGAACATGTGCGCGCTGCAATAAAAAATCTACCCGTATTTCAACTCGAATTAGGGCATTTGGAATGGTTTCCTTCATCACATCGTCCTAAAGTTATTTCTTTGTCAGTGCAACCACAAGCGACTTTAGCTACACTGTCTGAGACAATCGGAAAGGCGCTTATTGCATTGCATGTTCCTGTTGAGTCACGCCCATTTCGAGGGCATTTAACTATGGGACGATTGATTCGACATAGGATCCCTCATGAGCTTTTAGAAACGATAAAAGTGCCGATTATGCCGCCTATTACAGTAGATAAGATTTATCTGATTGAAAGTAGACCTGAAAAAGGGATGCAAAATTACTATTCATTGGCGGAATTTAAACTGGCTTAGAATATTGTCATCCACGAAAATTATTAACCATAAACACGCAACAAATATTCCATGACAGCACGTAGCCCCATAACCTCGCCACCCTCTGGTTTGCCCGGTTTGCTTTGTTCGCTCCAGGCCATAATGTCGAAATGTATCCACGGTGTTGTTTTGGTGATGTAACGCTGGAGAAACAATGACGCAATAATAGCTCCAGCATAAGGATGATCACTGCAGTTGGTCATATCTGCAATCGAAGAGCGTAGAAATTTTTCATAAGGTGTAAACAGCGGCAAGCGCCATACCGGATCAACTGCTTTATGAGATGCATCAATTATGCCTGTGGCCAATGCTTCGTTATTTGTAAAAAATGCTGACATTTCAGTACCTACAGAAACACGAGCTGAGGAAGTTAATGTGGCGAAGTCAATCAGTAGATCGGGTTGCCCTTCACATGCTTTAACCAAAGCATCGGCTAGAATCAATCGTCCTTCGGCATCCGTATTGTCTAATTCTACTGTTAAGCCATTGCGCATCACTAAAATATCACCTGGTCTGTATGCATTAGGACCAATGGCGTTTTCCACTGCAGGAATAAGCAGATGTAAGTGAATAGGTAAGTTATGTGCCATAATCCACTGAGCTAAGCCTATCACATGTGCTGCCCCGCCCATGTCCTTTTTCATTATCCGCATGCCATAAGCTGATTTAATATTCAGGCCTCCTGTATCATAACAAACGCCCTTACCCACCAAAGCAATACGAGGATTTTCTTCATTACCCCAGGTTAACGAGAGCAAACGTGGTTCTGACTGGGCTGCACGGCCAACGGCGTGGATGGCTGGAAAATTATCGTGTAACAGTTCATTACCAATCCATTGTTCAAATTTAGCATTATATGTATGGGCTAATGTAGCAACTGCATCGGCCATTTCTTTAGGCCCCAGGTCGCTGGCTGGCTCATTGATTAGATCACGTACTAAGAAGTGCGTTTGCGCCAATTGGAGCACCTCATCAAGCATTTGTGGCTCAACCACTAAAATTCGAGGAGCAGTCGAGTTTTTTTTGTATTTTTCAAAACGATATTGTGCTAATGCCCAATATAAGACAGCTTCCTGAGTGCATGTATCTTGAACTTGATACGTGTTCACAGGCAATAATTCCGCGGCATGTGCCATTGCCAATACCTGATTATCATCGCCGGTGCCTATATATGCTTTTTCTAATAAACCATCGGCATTATAAAACAAGCAACAATCACCAAGTGTCCCATTAAATTGCATTTGCTCAAAGTAGTTATGCTCTACTGCCGTTAATGTGGGGCGTTGTTCCTCCCACTGTTTTGGGGACATGAAATAAAGAGGGACAGGTCTGGTGCTATCTACTGTATAAAAGAGATCTGCTTGCATGTTTATTTCTCGGTTAATTTAGTGATTAGTTTTTATTTGTAACTGATGATTAATTATTTGTTCTGATTTATTTTTTGTCAAAGATTAATAAATCTAATTTTTTTTGCAAAATTTTTTTACGAAGAACATATTTCACTAAAAGTTGATATGCTTATTTAAAGATAGCTTAATTTTATCATTAGGAACTTGGGCAAAATGAACATGAGGAACGAACGGAAGCTTGCTGCGGATTCTTTAGGGATAGGCGAATCCATCGTTATGGGAACAGCAGGATCTGCGCCCGCTTTTAGTGTTGCTGCAGCAACCGCTACACTTGTCGTTACAGTGGGTACCTTAGCCCCAGCAAGTATTTTGTACTGCGGGTTTATCATGTTTGGTATTTCCCTGGCATTTATTCATCTGAATAAGGTCATTGTTAATGCTGGTGCGTCCTATGCATGGATATCCAAAATTTTTGGGGTGTATTTAGGCTTTTTTACTGGATGGGCTGTTTTAGCTTCTTCAGTAGTCTTTATGGTCTCGGGCTCTATTCCCGCAGCCACAGCAACTTTACTACTTGTCGCACCTGATTTGGTAAACAGCCCTGGCTGGGTTGCATTTACCAGTATACTCTGGATAACTATGATTTCAGCAATAGCGATTGTGGGAATTAAACCTACTGCCTATTTGCAAATTCTGATGACTGGTTTCGAAGTGCTTATTCTATTTGCAATTATTGGTGTGGGGCTGGTCAAGTTCAGCCATCTTCCTGCTCATCATTTCTCTTGGTCTTGGCTTTCTTTTACCAGCTTTACGCCCGATTTATTTGCAACAGGTGCATTAACTGCAGTGTTTTTTTATTGGGGCTGGGATGTTACCCTTAATTTAAATGAGGAAACAAAAAATACGCGACACGCGCCAGGAATAGGGGCCTTCTGGTCTGTACTGATTATTATATGCATCTATGTCAGTTTTGCTGTTGTCACACTTTTGGCACTTTCTGATGCAGAAATAAAGCATGCTGGAACAAATGTAATCTTTGCAGTTGCAGAAAAAATAGTGCCGCGTCCATGGAGTTATTTGGCGGTTTTTTGTGTGATGCTCAGTACAATTGGTACCTTGCAGACCACCATTGTGCAATTTACGCGAACTCTTTTTGCTGAGGCACGTGATGAAATAATTCATCCGCGTTATGCGACTTTACATCAAACCCGAAATACGCCATGGATAGCAATTCTTTTTATCTGGTTTTTAGGGGTGATTCTCTTGTTTCTATCCTCTAATTATTCAACGGTAAATCTTATTATTAAAGATTCAGTGCATGCGCTTGGTCTTTTGGTTGCTTTTTATTATTCCTTAACTGGATTTGCTTGTGCTTGGTACCATCGCTCTTTGTGGAAAAATACTGCTGAATTACTAGGCTATATCATTTGGCCTACTTTTAGTGCCTTATTTTTAGTTTTTATCGCAGGATTTAGTATTCCTAAATTTGATTTGGTGACCGATATTGTTGCAGTAGGAGGGATTCTTTTGGGGTTTGTACCTTTATTAATTCGTTTTTATACAAAAAAAGCCTCACAAACCAAGTGATAGCGGGCGAGATAGACTCTAGATGAGTACAAAAGGAGTTAGGTATGTTAAAGCAATTTGTAAAAACATTATTTCTGTGTTTTTTGGTGTTTTTATCTTCTGTTCTCACGATTAGACTGGTCTATGCAGACAATGAGAAACATTTGCTATTGCATACTCTGAAACCAGGAACACTCATTGTGGCTACTTATTTTACCAATCCGCCTTTTGAATATTTACACAATGGAAGGGAAATTGGTTTTGAAGTGGATTTGATCAGAGAGGTTGCCAAACGCTTGCATGTACATCTTGAGTTTAGAAATACGCAATGGGAAAAAATTATAAATGAGTTAAAAGAAAATCATTATGACCTAATAATGGGGGCGATTACGATTACTAAGGAACGTGAACAACTCATCGCATTTTCTAAGCCCTATATGACTACTACCCTAAGTATCGTGATTAATACAAATAAAACACCCCAGGTAAAAAACATTAATGATCTTGGCAATCTTACTATGGGCGTCCAAGCAGCAACAACAGATTTTGATATTGCCCAACTCATGCAAAAAAAGGGACAAATTCATGGAATAAAAATATATCCTTTTAAAAATTTTAACCTAGCAATAGAGGACTTAATGGCCGGCAAGGTAGGGGCGGTGATGAAGGTATTTCCCGTTTCTTATTATTATGTTCAATACCATCCTGAATTAAAGATTCTTGCCGCAGTCCCCAATGCACCTCAGCCATTGGGGTTTGGTATGAACCAAGCCAATCAGGACATGGTTAAAGCTGTTAATCAGGCTCAAGCAGAAATGCAAGCCGATGGAACCTATGAAAAAATTTACAAAAAATGGTTTGGAAATGGTGCAAAATAAGGACACAAAGTGTAGCGCGGGGCGTATCCAGAATCCCAAGTTCGGCTGCGCTACACATAGTAATCAGTCCCGTTGTAATCACTGAGCAGGAGCATTATTTTTAAAGTTTTGATACAGTCCAATCAACTCTGCGCTGCCAATAACATGTCCCGTCATTGTGTCTAAAACGATTTCACGAGTGGTACCATCACCCAAATTTAATACGGTATCCAGAGCATACAATTTGAAATGATAACTATGTGCTCCTAAGGAAGGGCAAGGACCTCGATATCCTAAGCCACCCCAACTGTTTTTTGCATTTGCAGCTCCAGGAGGAGTGGGAGCTCCAGCGCCCAACTCGGTTACTGTGGGTGGTATATTAAACACAATCCAGTGTGTCCAAGTGCCGTCAGGTGCATCCGGATCATCAACAACCAGAGCAAGAGACTGTGTATTGGGTGGAATGTTTTGCCAGCTTAAAGGGGGCGATTGGTCTGTTCCATTACATGTAAACTGGTCTGGAATCATGGAATTCATTTTAAATGCTGAGCTTTTTAGGGTGAACGCATTTGCAATACTATGGCAGTAAAAAAAAGAAAGGGTTAAGAATAAAAGCAGAGAATATTTTTTCATTTTTATTTTCCTCCAACCTATTAAAAAAGTAGATCATTGAGACAATAAAGCACCGCTATGAATTCACGAATTAGAAAAGTTAATAATATTGCAGTGCTTACTTATCTTCAATCAGGTACTTCCATATTCATTTGAACAAAAAAAAAATCCAGATGCAAAGATTTTAAAGATTGATATAATCCACGCCCCTAAGTTTCGCTTAATCTTTTGTCACACAATAAAATTTATTGGCATGTTGGTCTAGATATTCATCTGTAAATCATGGTTGTTGGCAGTTTATTTTTCTGTACTCTGCACATAAAAAAAGATGAATTGATTGGAATGAGTTGTTTTTTTATAGGAAATGGTAATGGAAAAAAAAATTGAAAAATCGAGACATGCAAAAAAAGAAGGAACAAGTATTAACTCAACATCTCAAGAGCTACAAATCGGTGAAGTAATCATCAATGTTCCTGAAACTTCTAAGGCTGTTGAGGCATATGTTGCTCCTGAACAACAGAATCAGCTAGAAGATGTTTCATTAGAAAATGAGGGGTATGAGTCAATAGCTCCAATTACTGATTCTGACGAGACAGATGATGATTCATACGGGCTTTGGGAGGTTTTCAAATCGCTAAGTGCGCTTTCTGTTCCTATGGCGCTTTCATTTACCTTTAGCTTTGAGATTTTTTTAATTGTTCTATTACTTAACTCGCTCAGTGAAAACGAAGACGAAGTGGCTTCCGCTACGTTAATCTCTACAATGATCAATACTCTTTTAGTCATTGGTATGGCTCCTTTGTTTTCTATGAGTGTGGTCGCCAGTAAGAAAATTGGTGAGCTTACTGAAGCTGAAGAACAGGGGGAAACCAACGAAGTTGTCTTGCAGGAAAAACGTGAATATATTGCCGGTATCAACCGGAATGGTCTTTTGATGTCGGCTGTACTTACTCCAGCAATTATGGCGGGAATGATTTTTTCTAAACCTTTATTAACTACTGTTTTTGGACAGAATGACCATGTTGCGGAAATTACACAGAATTTTTTACGTATTTATTCACCTGCAGTAGTAGGGCTATTGACACGCATATCTACGGAACAAATGATGTTTAGCTTTGGACGTGCTAAACCAGCAATGTTTATGGGATTAGCAAACCTTGCTGTAGGAACAGGAATTTCTGCCTGGCTTGGATTTGGCGGTCTAGGTGTACCAAGGCTAAGGGGGACTGGAATTGCTATAGGTTATGTCATTGAAGCGTATTTAACATCGATAGCTTATGCGCTTTATTTAGCAAAACATAAAGATTTTAGTCAGTACGAATTTTTCAATATTTTTAAAAAATTTTCCGGGCAGTTCGCACAGCTTAAAGAACTTTTGCAAATAGGTGGCTCGATTACTTTGTCGGTTGCAAGTGAAATGGCAATGTCTCTTTCTGTAAGTGTTCTGTCGGGGATTTTGGGGACAAAGGAACAAGCAGCCATCACTGCTTTAAATCAGTATGTCTTCTTTAATTTTTTATTATTAGCAGGGTTTGGACAAGGGAATTCACAGGAGCTTAATCGTCTAATTGGCGCCAAAAAATATGAAAATGCTAACCGTATGGGGAAATATGGATTATTAACGACCCTGCTTTATACCACTCCTATTCCTTTATTTTTTGCGGTGATGCCAGGTGTGCTGGTTATGGGCAATAATCCCGCTCAAGTAAAAGATATTCTTAAATATTTGGCACCCATTATGTCGGCTGGAGTCATTTTGGATTCGGTACGCTATGATTTGTTACAACAATTACGAGTTTTGAATGATCTCAAGGGGTCAACTATTATTTCAGTTTCTGCATTATCTTTGGGGATCACTGGCTCCGCTCTTCTTGGACTTAAAACGAAGTTAGGAATATATGGCATCGCTGCGGGGTATACAGGGGGTGTTATTATCGCTATTCCCGGATTAGCCTATAGATGGAGCAATCGCATCAATGCGGGAAGAATAGAAGAAATTGCTGAAGAGCCACCGCAGATTGTTGAGGAAGCCGCTCAAGTTACTGAAGAGCCTTCTCGTGCACTTACATCCTCTGCACATTGCATGGATGGTTTTTTTAGCCAACTCCTCAAGAAAAATCCTAAGGATGAAAAAGAGAGTTTGTTAGAACATAAAGGAGCAACATATAATGCAATGAGTAAAATACAGATCGTTTAAATCATAAATTAGGTGAATAGGGATATAAAAATGACCATTGGCTGTGTTATTGATTTAATTGTAGAAAAAAAGGAAAAAGCATTGATTGTTTTTGAAGACGAGGGTTTTATCGCTTTTTTGGACTCTCGTCCACTTTTTCTGGGGCATACCTTATTAGCTCCTAAGATGCATATTCAAACACTATATGATTTGCCTGACTCAATGCTATCCCCACTTTTTTCATTAACACAAAGAATAGGCAGGGCTGTGGAAAAAGCAATGGGGGCTGCAGGAAGTTTTATTGCAATGAATAATACCGTTAGCCAAAGTATCCCTCATCTGCATATACATATTGTTCCCAGGAACAAACACGATGGGCTTAAAGGTTTTTTTTGGCCACGCACCCATTATAAAGATGAACAGCATATGCAGGAAGTCCAAGAACAAATTAAGCACCAGCTGAATGTCGATTAACAGATTTTTCGAGGTATGTTTGAACTAGGTGACATGCCGTATTTGTGCGAAATTCGGTATTGCTTGCAATGCCCGATCAATCATATATGATGGATGAGGATTAGACATCCCAGCAATTCAGTTTCACAAAGAACATAAGGGATAACCATGCGTTTTCTAACCTTTTTACTAGGATGTTACATTATGACTTCTAATATCGCTGCCGCTGATTCATCTAAACTCAATGATAGTGCCTATGATTATGCATTTCATACATTGCGCGGTCATGAGCCATTGCCACTCTCATCATTTCAAGGCAAGGTTTTAATTGTTGTGAATACGGCTTCAAAGTGTGGTTTTACCCCGCAATATGCGCGGTTAGAGAAGCTTTATGAACAGTATAAAGATCGCGGTTTGGTAATACTGGGTGTTCCTTCAAACGATTTCGGTGGCCAAGAACCAGGAACCGAGCAAGAAATTGCTAGTTTTTGCCAAGTCAATTATGGTGTCACTTTTCCAATGGCTGCTAAAGAAGTGGTTTCAGGAAAAAATGCACATCCATTTTATCTGTGGGCGAGACAGAAATTAGGATTTGGCACAGCACCAAAATGGAATTTCCATAAATATCTTATTAATCGCAAAGGGGAGCTGATTGATTATTTTTATTCAACGACTTCTCCTGAAGCAGGGCGTTTGGTCAAAGTAGTTGAAAAGGCTCTTGACGAAAAAGCATAATTATTGATGGGCATATATAACTACCTGTAGACTGGGCTGTTAAGCCCAGCATGTAACAATGTCGACGGATGAACACCATGGATAAGTTACTTGTTAATTGAGATTTCAGTGGTAGTTTTTATAATGGACATTTTGAAGAATAAGAATTAACACAGCAAACGCTGGGCTTATCAGCAGCCTACCTCGCTGACTACCTTAAGCAACATCATATCCGCCTGCCACCTCGTTATACACTTGCACAATACTATCAAGTAATTGTGCTTTTTCTTGAATTAACGTCAATTTACTGCGATCAAGATTAATTTTTGCATTGAGCACATTGCGATAGTCTTTTGCTCCTGACTTATATTGAGCTAATGCAACCGCATATGCCCTTCGTGCTGCCATATAGCCTTTTTGAGTTTGCAAATAGGATAAATTGTTTTTCTGTTCATTGGTAAGAGCATCATCTACATCCGCAAATGCGGTGTGGAGGGTGTTTAAGTATTCATAATAAGTTGCCTTGAATCCAGCCTTCGCTGATTTGATATTTTCATAGGTGCTGGCATTGAAAATTTTTGTTGAAGCAGCCGCTTCTGCAACCCAAATATTCGTACTCAATTTTAGAATATTTGTTAAATCAACAGAAGCACCCCCAATTAAACTGGTTAATGCGATGGTTGGAAAAAAAGCCGAATAAGCGACTCCAACTTGTGCCTGGGCTATTTTTAAATTGTTTAACGCAATCATGAGATCTGGACGATTTTTTAAAACCGATGACGGCAATGATTTAGGGATCACCTGATTTAAGTTCAATGCAAGCAAGCTGCGATGCGTGGTAATCGGGCCAGGATTTTGATTCAACAACAGGCGGATGGTATTTTCACTTTGCGCGATAACGCTTTCAATTTGCGGAATCCTGGCCTCCTCCTGTGCCAGTTGTTGATCAATGTTTATTGGTACTTCGATATTGCTGGCCCCTTTCTTGAAACGAATTTGTTCCAGGTGGTGTTGCTTTCTTAAATCATCAAGCAGTTCTTTTTCAACAGCCAATTGTTCGCGCTGGCTTAAGAGCATAAAGTAGGCTCCGCTCATTTGGCTGATAATTCCTAATTTTGTTGATTGAGCTTGTGCTTGCTCCATGGCTAAAGAAGCTTTGGCTGATTTAACGTTATAGATGTTATTTAAGATATTCACCGTGTATTTTGGTGTAAAGCCGGAGTAGTATCCTCTAAATTTGATGTTGGAAAGATGCGAGAAAAAGGGATTATTTGCTAATTGTCCTCTGGGAGTAATATGTGAGTTCCAGGTTCCTCCTGCAAAACCGGTGGCTGTTGCATCCAGAGTTGGGATCCACGCAAATTGAGCTGCTTTAAGTTGTGCTTGTGCTTGCTCAATCGTTGCATACGAACTTTTAATTGTGTCATTAGAGGTCAATGCTTGCATAATCAGCTGATTAAGTTCTGGATCCTGCAGCTTTTTCCACCATGCAACTCGGCTTAAGTCCTCCGCTTTATTATCGGTGTATTTTATGCCGCCACGTGAATTTTTAGGATAATTCACTTTTTCAGGAATAACGCAGTTTTTGCAACAAGCTCCAAGCAAAATAGCGAATAGATGTAACAAGATAATTTTTAGTTTCATAGTTTAGTCAACAACCCCTAGTCGAGCTTTGTTTTAAATATTTTTCCCGTCAAAAAAATCAAAATAATGGCAATTAATACAATAGGTAAAATATTAGGAACAATCTGCGTAAACGTGTTTCCCTTCAATAAAATCCCACGTGTAATACGAATAAAGTACGTCATAGGTACGCAGTACCCTATCATTTGTGCCCAAGTAGGCATGCCATAAAAAGAAAAAATATAGCCTGACAAAAACATTGACGGTAATTGGTAGAAAACACTGAGTTGCATTGCTTGCATCGGAGTACGTGCCAGCGTGGAAAAAATCATCCCCACCATTAAATTGGCAATAATAAATGGGGCAGACGCGATATAAAGCAAGAATGTACTTCCTTCGGTAGGAATATGAATTAAGACTTTACCAAAAATTAAAATACTGGTTAGTTGCAAATAACCTAAAACAATGTAGGGTATTACCTTACCTAAAATGATTTCTGTTGGTTTCAATGGCGTACTTAACAACATTTCCATGGTTCCAGACTCTTTTTCTGAGGTGATGGCCGTTGATGTAAGCATTACCATGGTAAGCGTGAGTAGTACCCCAATTAATCCTGGAACGATATTGTAAGAGCTGGTATTCGATTCATTATAAAGTCGGTGAATGGTGAGATTGACACCTCGCTGTGTATTAGTGGCGTTGGGGGAGCTTAGCCCTTGTTTGTTAAATGTATCTAGAGTTTGATTCAGTATGGGGAGTGCATTACTGAGCGCACTGGCACTACTTCCAGGATCTGAACCATCGATTTCAACCAGTAACTGTGGATTTTCATTGCGAATATATTTGCGTGTAAAATTAGGAGGGATGGTGAAGGCGAAGCTTATTTTGCCATTAGCGAAATCTTGATTTTTTTTACGTTCACTCATTTGTTCATCATGAATGATTCTAAAATACCCCGAGGCCTCAAGAGCACTTACATATCCTCGAGTTAATGGGGAGTTATCATAGCTAATAATGGTCGTGGGAAGATGTTTAGGATCAAATTCAATAGCAAAACCAAAAAGAATCAGCAACATAATCGGTAAGACGACTAACATCGCTATAGTACCGCGATCGCGTGTGATCAACACAAATTCTTTACGTATTAGGCCAATAAGACGAGTAAGGGATATTCCATGTATAAAATGTTTGTACTTCATCGCATTAGTCCAATAAAAACTTCTTCAAAGGAAGGGGTAACCTCTTTAAATGAAAAGTGATTATATTCTTGAGTCAGTTGCTTCAATGGTTGATGATCACGTGATGAAATTCGCAATTCATTATTTACAATTGAGGCCAAGAGCTTGGGATATGTATCCTGTATTTTTTCCATTAATGGAGTTTGCTCTTTTCTCTCGACTTCCAATACGTACGTTTTGACTTTGGAGTAGGGAATTAAATTTTGGGTACTGCCTGTATACAATAGTTTTCCTAGATTGATGTAGGCCAAATCAGTACATTTTTCGGCTTCATCCATATAGTGAGTTGTGACCAGAATGGTTGTATTATCACGTGAGGAAATTTTATGTAAATAATCCCAAAACTCTTTACGCGCTTTGGGATCAACTCCCGCAGTAGGCTCATCTAAAAATAATAATTGTGGCTTATGCACCAAACTACATGCTAGGGCTAAGCGTTGTTTCCATCCTCCTGATAAATTAGCTGCTTGAATCTTGCGATAGTCTTCAAGTTCGAGATCTTTTATAATGTCTTCTATTGCTTTAGCTGAATTTTTTATCTGAAAAATATCGGCAATAAAGCGCAGATTTTCATGAACCGTTAGTCCTGCATAAAAACTAAATTTTTGTGGCATATAACCCGTACGTTTTTTTATCTCATCACTTTGACTGCGAATATCATATCCAAGACAGGCTCCCTCTCCATCAGAGGGGGTTAAAAGCCCACAAATCATGCGGATAGTGGTCGTCTTACCACTGCCATTTGAACCTAAGAATCCAAAGATGCTGCCTTTTGCTACTTGTAAGTTAATGTGATCTACAGCGACTTTTTCAGCGAATTTTTTTGTTAAGTCTTTAACATCAATTGCAAACTCACTCATGCAGTCAATTCCAAGGTAACAGGTTGGCCGAGGTGAATTTTTTCAAGATCGGGGGCGTCAATTTTGGCTTCTACTCGGAATACAAGACGCTGACGTTCCTCACGAGAATAAATGATGGGCGGAGTGTATTCAGCAATATTGGAGATGTAGAAAATTTGACCCGATGCAAAATCAGCATTGTGATCGGTCTTGATTTTAATTCGTTGATTCAGGCGTATGTTTTCGAGCTCTTCCTCGGGAACGAAAAATACGGCTTTAATATTATTTTTGGTAATTAAGGAAAGAACAGGGGCTGCTGCTTGGACAAACTCACCTTTGGTATGATAAGTATCAAATATAATCCCATTATCCGTTGCAAAGTTTTCCTTGCGCGTTACCTGCCATTTTTTGTCAGCAGTATCGATTTGATTACTTTTAATTTTGGCATCAATATCGGTAAG
This sequence comes from Legionella sp. 39-23, assembly GCF_001897665.1. NCBI lineage: Bacteria > Pseudomonadati > Pseudomonadota > Gammaproteobacteria > Legionellales > Legionellaceae > Legionella > Legionella sp. 39-23. The sequence goes on from NZ_MKTO01000029.1 coordinate 36,780, forward strand.
CTGTTCTTTGGAAATGTTTAAATCTCTTTGTGCTGCATCGAGGTCATTTTGACTGGCTGCATTTTGTTTGCGCATGTCTACGATACGGCGGTAATTGATGTCATTGTATTGGAGTTGGGTCAAAATTTGTTGTCGTTGAGCGAGCAGGTCTTTTTTGTTTAACTTGCTTATTTGTACATTGTAAAGTTCGCTGGTTTGTTCAAGCCTAAATAGAAATTGATCGGTTTTAACTCGTTGTCCTCTGACTATGGCAAGATCAGTGAGTCGTCCACCAAAGTCTGCAGACAAATAGATGAGGTCCACATCAATATACCCACTAAAAGCTTTATTCTCTTTCCCACAGGCTGTTAGTAGTAAGAAAGTCAACCCAATAAACAGCAATTTATGCATTTCAAACCCATCCTGAGCTTTGGTACGCATTCATGGAATGGCGTCAACTTAAGAGTAGACTCAGTGTCCGGTCTGCAAGATTGCGACCTAAGTTTCACTCCGACTACATATACTCATCCTTAAGTTGAGCCATTGCCTGAACAGGTACAGATTTTTTAATACTGCGGGAATATCAGCAGATATGCTATCTGAGGCAATAAGTACGTATATTAAGCTCAAGAATTCCGTGTGTCAAAAGAGTTAGTCACTTGATTTAAATCAGAATTAATAATGCACGTTGCTTAAGTTATCCAGCAGGAAATTGATACCATTTGACCTTATCCTGGTAACATGTTAAACAACCACTCGGTATCAAAATCACTGAGCATTTAAACATTAGCAAGGAGTATCTTAATGAGTTTTAAATCGTTTTTTTGCGCTACAATTGCACTTTCTTCTTTATTTACCCACGCGGTTGTTGCTGCGCCAAAAGAAATTACTTATAAAAATGAAAGAGGTTCAATTTTAACCCTTAATTTCTTGGCTGATAATAAAATCGAAGGGTATTTCACCACGGCAGTTGCTTCTAAAACCTGTCCACAGGCAATTAATCAAAAAAGACCGATTACAGGTTATATGGTTGGTAATGTACTTTCTTTCAGTGTTGTTTACCCAATGTGCGAGTCTGTATTGAGTGTTAGTGGTCACCTCGATAAAAATCTACACGCTATTGATGCAATTTCCATACTGAACAAACAAGCAAGCGACATTACTCATGAAGGTCCTGGAGCCCGTTTTATTGGTCATGATTCCTATAAAAAAATAGGATAAATGCATGTGGCGGTGTGGCGAATCGAGTATGCATCTTGAGCGTCGTCCGAGATGGTATGTGTTAGGCGATTCGGTAGGCTGGGCTGTTAAGCCCAGCATGTAACAATGCACCAAAGTACATGGGCTAATTGGGCTACAAGAATTAATTCAGCAAAACGCTGGGCTTCCAACCTACGCTTGCCAATCGGGATGGCAAAATTTTAAGCGTATGAATAAAAAATTCATTATTAAGATGAGACGTTTTCGAAGCAAATTAATTTGTGTCATAATGTGGAAATATTGAACACTTGAGGTGCCGTCAATTGAATAAATGTAAATGTTTTTTCGCGCTGTTCATATTCTTCGCAATGCCACTATTGGCACAAGCAACTCAAAGTCACCTGAACGCAAATGACGATGACTTGGTTTATTTCCAGATGGAAGCACAGGTACTCCACAAGCCTGCACCAATTGTTATTAATGGAAAACGTTATTTAACTTATGAGATTTTTCTTTCGAATATAGGTCAACACCTGTTTTCTTTAGAAAAGGTCGAGATTTTTGATGGCAAAAATCCTAATCATCCTATCAGTTCTTTTGATCATGAGCAGTTAAAAAAAATGTTGCATTCTTTTGCAGCAAAAGAAATGAATAACAATGAGGAGTTAATCGCACATCCGGGAATTCGCCATGTCATATATCTCTCAATTGAGTTGAATCAGGGTAGAGAACTCCCCAGAACAATCATGCATCGGTTTTATCTTAAGTCACAAGAAGAATCTGGAAGAGCAGATTGGTTTACTCTTGCTGCAGCACCTACTGGTATTAACCGGGATGAACCATTACTCATGGGCTCACCTTTAAAAGGCGAGCATTGGATGGCAATCAATGGTCCATCGAATACCTCGAAACATCGACTGGCTCATGTCACTGCTCATGGTATTACCCATTACCCTGAACGTTATGCGATTGATTTTATGCAATTTGGGGCAGACGGAAATTATTACAAAGACAACCCCAATAAAAATGAAAATTATTATAGTTACGATGCTCCTCTTTATGCTGTTGCCGACGGCAAGGTAGTCGAGGTGCTGGATGGTATTCCCGATAATGCCCCCTTAGGACGTGATTATCCAATTACCTTAAGCAATATAGCGGGTAATTATGTCATTATTGATCTTGGAAATCACAAATATGCATTCTATGCGCATTTGATACCTAATAGTGTTAAGGTACATAAAGGAGATAGAGTAAGTAAAGGTCAGATCATTGGTAAACTAGGAAATTCTGGTAATTCTGATGCACCGCATTTACATTTTCATATTATAGATAAACCATCACCATTGCTTGGTGAGGGCATACCTTATGCTTTCGAGCATTTTATAACGCAGGATTACTCATTTTCTGACAATGACGAGCCCCCCTTAATTTATAAAGACAATAGGGTGCCACATCATGATGAAATAGTGTATGAAAACACGTTGATGACATTTGAGAGTAAGTAACCTGTAACGCCAGAGTATTCACTATGTTATACACTATAAATTTTCTTCGCTTGTACGCAATAATTGTTTTAGTTATCTATGATTGGCATTATTTTTTTAGTTTATGCTATAAAAAAGGCGCAGGCTTCACGATGCAATTTGTGCCTTTTTACATTAACCAAGAGTGTCTGTATTGGGCATTCTTCTCAATATTTGCCACCTATTTGCTTCTATTTTTTATGACTGCACTGGCAAGATATGTTTTTTCCCTTATTTTAGGAAAAAATAAGGTTGGCTTGATGGCCAACATTCTGATTGTTATTTTGATTACTTTATTATTACATTTTCTGAAATTATTTCTCCTTGTTACTTAAACCTATGGTGTTACCCACAAGGGTGTATGCCTTGTTGCAAGTTTACTCGGCTTCAATCATGTACTACATATACTCTCTCTTGCGCTTGTCTCAATTTTAATGGCGATGCTATATAGTTACGCCAGTTTTAAACCACGAAATAAGCTGTGTAATTCGAGAAGAATCTTTTCTTTAGTCTGAGTGATACTGACTACTAATAAAAACTGAGCAGTGTAATAAAGAAACATAATTAGCACGGCTGTTGGTGTATTGTTTGCTAAAACAAATAAGTTTAAAGACAAAACAAAGTCAGACAACAAAAAGAGACATGCTCCGATCCGCGTTAGCAGCGATTGTTGCTTTACTTGAAACGCGCAAAATACCATTAAAGTAAGTAGGCAGAGATAGACTGCGACTGGTTTTTCCATTTCGCCCAAATAGGGGGATAAGAAGTAGAAACTGACTAAGACAAATACTAAGATAGGTAAAAAAGAAAGTAAGTTCTTGCCGCGAAAGCATATGTTTTTTAAAAATAACCAGATGTAGGTACAGTGCGTTGCCATAAACGCCAAAATTCCCACGTGCAATGCTATTTTTATTGGTAAGGTTAAAAAAACATCACCAAGAAGTGAAAATCCCAAGGCAAAGAGTAATAAGGTTTTTACTTGTTTGCTGCAGTTGACTTGTAATGTAAAAAGCATAAGTAATGCAATGGGGATGGGTTTCAATATGGTAGTCAAAGGGTATTGGATAAAAGAAAGCAACCCAAGATACAGTATTATGCTGAGCAATGTGAGTGGTATGGTTATTTTAAATGGCTGTCCTGGCATATAGAAGTCCTTATAATTTAATAGGCTTCTTTCGAAACGCTATTACAGAGGCCAATTGTGTCTCTTTGGGTTTCGAAGAGGTCTGATAAATGTTTTCTAGTATACACGTTCTTTATCGTTCCTTTAATTTTTTGTTTATTTAAGATAATTATGGTTTAATAACGTCCTTCTTGTGTTTTTTAAGGCCTGGTTATGAAAAAAATAATCGCACTTCTACTTCTTGCCTCTTTTTTCTCAGTAGGGCATGCCAGTAAACTCAGTAAATTTTTTAAAGACATGGATGCAGAAGATAGGGCGCGTCAAGAACGAGAATGGCGCCAAGATATGAATTTCGGTGACTTTTCATTTCGTTTGGACAGACGATATACGGATGATCGCGGACAACGTTGCCGTGATTATAAGTTTAGATCGCGCAGTAATCCTTTTCGTCATGGATATTATACAGTCTGTGATGAACGCTAATTCTCAGCTCCGCCTGATTTGTGGCTGGGAATGAGCCTTATGGTCGTTCCCATATGCCATCAGTAAAAATCATCCTATTTTGCTTATCAACTTGACACATTGAAATGGAGAAATTCATTCCATCTTCTAGAATAAAATCATATAGACCAAAATTTTTTTGTGGGGATGCAACTCCATTTTTTTAAGGATGCATGATGCGTAAGCCTATGATGATGCTTTTCTTGTTGGTATTTACTTCCTGTAATTATGCCAATGTAGCCAATGATATCTTGTTAAGCAGAACATCGGAGCAGAAAGCGCAAATACTAAGTGGAATTATCAATGCAGCAGGCGCAACATGTGTTCCTGTGGTCGCTTTTTATCAAGGCCTCGATCGATATGATGCAGCATATTGGAATATTGCCTGTTCCAATGGTCATGCTTATGTCATTCAAATCGCAAATGATGCAGCAGCTACAACCACAATCATTCAATGCGATGCAATGAAATCATTGGGAGCACAATGCTTTAAACGATTTGGTTTTTAATTGGCACAACAGAGACGAAGCGAAGAGCGTTGTACAATGAATTAAAGGTGGATAAATATTAATAGAGTTGAATGAGGGCTGGTTATATACTCGATATAAGTGATATTATCAGGCGAACATCAAAAAGGGATTTTTTATGGAGCAGACAGTAGAGCATCGTATGATTAATTTAATCTCTAGGACGCAAGAAATTCCACCTGATGAGATTGATTTGGATCAGTCAATTGACCAGGTTGTTTCTAGTTCTCTGGATTTAGTCAACTTATTCTTTGATTTAGAAGATGAGTTTGATCTTGATATTCGTAATGACATCAATAAAGAACAAACGATTCGCGAAATAGCTATTGATATTAAACACTTAATTGCTAAAAAGAACTAAAATTCGTCTAATCAACTCAAGCTAATGCGGGTTTTGAGCGTCACCATCATCCTTGGTATTAAAAATAATTTATAAGAGTTTTTTTTGCACATTCTTTATTGTCATTACGCTAAAGAAAATTTAAAATGCCTCTTTTTATTATGAGTAAACTAAAATGTCATCAGTATTAGAACTTCTCGGGATAAAAAAGCAACTGTCTACACCTGTGCCCCCACTTGGCATCAATAGTGATCTAAACACATTGCAAACGGAATCGATGCGATACTTTACTATTGCAAAGAATGCTGAGGCAGCTGATGGCAACAAGCTTGCGATTACCGTCAAAGACGGACAAAATTTTCGCACAAGCAAACAGGAATATATCAATTTTTTAACTCAATGCACGGCACAGGTTCAAGAAAAATCCATGCAATTAAAAAGTATTGATAAAAAAATTGCAGGAAGTGTTATTTTTGGTGTTACAGCCACTGCTTTGTCTTTTCTGCCAGTCATTGGCTTTTTAGGTTGGATAGGCTGGGCAGCTACCGCGTACTTTATCAATCAACGGGGTAATGCATATACTGAGTATTATGAGTCATTAAAACTTTTAGTCGGTGCTTGTAATTGGAGTCTTGGAGAAGGTACTGAGAGTCGCAAAGACACTATTCCTAATCTCACAAAGAATAAAGCAATACGTGATATGATGGCGGTGCTTTATCCAGTTCTTACTGAAACTCAAGTACGACATTTGATTGCAGATGATATTGAGAAAGTATTTACTCAAGAATTACATGATTATGAAAAAAAGTTTCAATTTCAACTAGGATTTTTCTCAAAACCAGATGCCAAACAAGACGAGACGATTGCGCTAAGTAAAAAGGGTGCTGAATTTAGTCGTTGTATTTATGGCTTTAATAAAGGTGGCGCTACAGATTTTCTTGATGCGATTGTATCCATTCTTCCAGACTTATATAAAGCAGCACTTCATGGTTTCCAACGCCTGCAATATTGGTGGCAAGGAAAAACAGCTTCTCCAGAAAAGGAAGCTGAGTCACATCAGCATGAGCCAGCCAAGTCGACTTTGTAAATAAATACACATTGTCTACACTTAAACTTTATGACTCGAGTCAATGAAGAGAAATGATGTTCTATACACGATGAATTGTACTGTTCTTAATGGCAAAAAGATCTTCCTCATACATGGGAATTTTATTGCTCCATACACATTGTTTCACCTGAGGAGAAAAAATGCGGCTGAAGATAGAAGACACTGATGATGCGAATATTTTTATCTACGGTAAAAGAGGGCAAGATGAAACCAATCTTATTCTTTTGGCTAAGGCAGAATGGTTAAGCCAGCAATCGAAAGCCTCCTCCTTAAAAATCACTCAGTTGCAAGAAAACGGTGGTAAGTTATGGTTGATACGAGACAGTCAGGTAAAGGGATTGCTCACTGTTCAATCTATTAGCTGGGATAAAGAGAGTGCTCAATGGCAGGTAAATATGCCTCAGCGTTATATGCTATCCAATGCTCAAGGATGGATTGTTAATAATGCGAACCCACAAAGTGAAACATTTTTTGATATTGCCGATGCAGCGGGTGGAATTATCCACATGACTGAGGAGAATACACAACCTCATCTGCCTGGATTACTAAAAGTTTTATCTGAAAATGGTTATGAAGTAGAAAATAGAGTTAATCCCAAAAAGGGACAAGAAACAACATCTATAGGTTATACCGCCTACATTACGGACGCATACATTCGCAAAGGCGATTCATCTGGCCCAGAACTGGAGTCTACAACAGTCGATTTGCCAGAAGGTATGCTTATCGCACTTTCTTGCCCATTGACAACAATAAAGTCAGGGCAAATGAAAGTGATGAAAGATCCCGTTACCTGGGTACAAGATGGTATAAGTTATGAACGTGCTAATTTATTGGAAAGATACCCTGGTTTGGAAGAGGGAACGGACTTTTATCCCAATACCAGACTCAAAACCATTATTAATTACGTCTCCGCAACGTCTTTAAGTCCCGAAGAGTATTGGGCAAAATTACAGAAAGTAGAAGAAGATATCAGAGATCCGATATTATTTAATGTCATGAATGAGCCTGTTTTAAGTCCTAGTGGCCATTCATTTGAAAAGAGTTCTATAACGAAATGGATAAACAGTAAACAAGTGAATCTGCCCACCATGAGTAATACCTTTCCTATTCCAGATCCAATGACCAATCAAAATATTAGAGATAAGCCTTTGGTGAATAATATAAACTTACTACAGTTTATTAAAGCGTGGCCCGATTTTTACATGCAACATGAGTATAAATTGACTATTTCAGCATTTGAGGAAACACAAACGAGTTTAGGTGTATAATTAACGTCATCAACTTGCTCTATTGAGCCTACATTCATTTTTTATGGTATAGTTTTTTATGGCAATTTAATAAGGACGTTTTGGGGCATGCATAAGGAATATCAAGGTGTGGTCACACGATTTCTCCGCCAGGATGAACGACTTATCTTATCCGAAGAAAATGAAATGCCACTGGTGATCGAAGCTAATGGCTCTTCGGATTTTAGTTTCCTGCAACAATTTCTTGCTTCCAACTCTCATCACATTCTTGATGATATAGCCCGTTATGGTGCTGTGCTATTAAGAGGTTTTAATATTGAGACTGATAAGCAATTTGAGCAGATTATTCTAAGTATTCCCGAGTTTCGCGGCATTAGCGAAGCGTTTATGTCTGAAAATGGCCGGGTTCATGTCGATGATCTCAAGTACGTTTTACATACCAATTCAGTTTATAAAACTGGAGGAACACTTTATCTTGGTGGGTTTCATACTGAAAATTATTATTCCACCGATGTTCCCAGTTATCTTTGTTTTTGTTGTTTTCAACCATCAGAATTAGGTGGGGAAACAGGTTTAATTAATACACAAAAAATTTACAACCATTTGCAGGATGAACTGCAGCAGAAACTAGAAAAAAATTCCTTTTTTGTCTGTAAATGGTCTCTTGCCGAAATTGCAGACCGCTATCAGATCACCCAATCTGCAGTAGACAAAATATGTAGTCACTTTAAGCTTCCTATAATCGGTGAGGGTGAAGATCGGTTTGTTTTAATGTATAAACCAAGTGTCTTAGAGCATCCAAAAACTAAAGAGAAAGCATTGCAAATCAATATGTTTGAACTTCCCACATTAAACTATGAACTAAGAAAATGCTTTATGAACGACTATAAGGGGAAGACTTGGTTTTGGCATCGTTTTTTTTGGAAATTACCCACGCCAATTTTTAATTCGATAGAGAAACTCGCGATTATGTTTATTTCTTTTTTTAACTCACCAAAGAATTCATATAACATTTTGCGTACCAAACTATCTAATTTTAAAGCAAGCAGAAAAGCGAAGCGCTTTTCAGCGAATACAGTGAAAGTAGGAAGTTGTTTTAACGCCAAAGAAGTGAAAGAGCTCGCCCAGTCCATGCGTAATTATTATTCGTCTTGTTTGTGGAAAAAAGGGGATGTATTGCTTATTGATAATAAAAAAGTGATGCATGCAGGGATGCCTGGAATGGGCTCCAGGTTGGTTCGTGCAATGATTTGTAATCCTCTTGATATGAGTTATTCCGTCTCTGAATCGGGTTCTTTAGTAGCCAAAGAGCGCACCGGTGACACAATTGGTGCTTATATGGCTAAAGGATCTGTGTCATAAATTAAGAGCTTGTTAATTAATTGTATCAATTGTATCAAGAAATTTTTTGGTCATAAATTATGGCTGACTAAAAAACCTCATTAAAGAATATTTTTTAACCAAATAGGTCAAATAAAGTTTATTTTGCATTTACATTTGCGCTCCATAAATGTATAATTTTTTTTCAAGTTGATTTGTTTTATGCGTTTTAAGGCGGGGTAATGAAAGCTAAGTTTTTTGATAATTTACCCAAGGTGCTTAATCGGGTTGTTGACAAGTACCTCAATTCTAGCGACTCATCTCATCTTGCGAGAACCTCAAGAACTACTCATGCCCTATCGAAGCTTTCTCCATTGCCTCTTTCACAACGTCAGCCTTTAAGGACATTCTTAGGTCATGTCGTACAGGGTGAGCATGGGCAAATACAAACGATGTTGCGACAAGATATTCGACTGCTTATTCAAAGAGATAACGTAAAAGATTACTCAGGCCGTGCATTTGATTGCATTAGTGGCTTTGAATATGCGCTATGGGCTTTAGACAAACACCTGTGGACTGATATGTTGGCCTGTTTACCTAAAGATGAGAAGGGGCAATTGACTGAAGAAGGTCAAGCTATTGTTCTGGAGTTGCTCCACCAATATGAGAATGTGAAGACTAAAGGAGTGAGGTACCAACTCAATGAAATGAATAAAATAGAGTCTCATTATGATTTCGCCATTATTGACGCATTGCAAAAACAAGCAAATGCTCAAAATGCTCTTGGAGCTAATCTTGCAACTAAAAATTGGGATGCTGCTGACCTGCAGTGGCGTACAGGTGTTGGTGGGGCGCAGCGGATGGCACCTATGCACGTAGTTGATGAGTATTGTTCGAATACACCTTTTGAGCCTGTACCAACATTCGTTGCGCGCCCCACACCTGCGAGAGGCTTGCGCCAGTTTTATAATTGGCTATCTAAGGCTTGGGAGCCTTGGTGCGATGCAAACTCTAGGTTGGGTTTTGATTTGGCTATATATAAGGCCGGCGCGGCGGGGTGGGCCCCCTGGGGCATGGAGCGCAGCGGGTTAGCCGGCACAGATTTAGCCGCCATGACGGCGTTATGTAAAACAAGAACAGAAGATTTTATCTTGCTAGAAGCCCAGCTGAAGTCCTTACTGATTGTTGGGGAACAGCCGCGCTCGGTTCCTGGTCCTTAATTACCAGAGCTCGCTTTGCATGGTGCTGAAGGAGTCGCAAGGCATAATAGCCTGTGTGCTCATCCCAAAATCATAATAGGACGTCGTGATATAACCAGTTGGTCATTGTTCTTGTCCACCACACACACCATCGGTGCAAGTACAGGAGGATACGTCGGGCAGAAAACCGATCTTTGACTATCACTTGAACTTACTCGCGCGCTTTTCGCAGGGTTGGTGCGTGAGGCACGAACTCTGTTGGTCGGTGAAACTGATTCTCGGGTTGCCTGGTTGGTTCTACCCCCCACACACGTCAATAAGAAATAGCACGAGCAAGTTCAGCACCTAAGCGGGCATTATTTTTAATTAAAGCGATATTGGCAAGTAAACTTTTTCCTTGGGTCAGTTGCGTTACTTCTGATAGTAGAAAAGGGGTTAATGCTTTTCCAGAAATATTATTTTGTTCTGCTTTTTGTATGGCATTCCTGATCACGGGTTCAATTATTTCCATGGGAATATTAAATTCTGTAGGAATGGGATTAGTGATTAAGACACCTGAAGACATACCTATCTCCCAATGAGCGGTTAATATATTGGCAAGGGTTGGTATATCATCTGCCCAGATCGGCAACTGATAATGGGTTGCATCAGTATAAAAAGCAGGTAACACCTTCGTGCGATAACCAATGACAGGCACGCTCATAGTTTCTAAAAACTCTAAGGTTCGTGGCAGGTCAAGAATTGCTTTGGCTCCTGCACAAATGACCGCGATCGGTGTTCTTGAAATCTCAATTAAATCAGCGGAAACATCCTGTGCATCACCACGATGAACGCCACCAATTCCGCCCGTAGCAAATAATTTAATCCCGGCCTTCGCTGCACAAAATAAGGTTGCAGCAACCGTAGTTCCCGCAGAATGTTTGTTGGCTATTATGAACGGTAAATCGCGTCGACTGGCTTTCAACACATTTTTATTGCATGCAAATTGTTGTAATTCATCTGCGGTTAAACCAATTTTTATTTTCCCCTCAATCACCGCAATGGTTGCTGGCGTTACATTTTGGTCACGCACAATTTGCTCGACTGCCCGTGCTGTTTCAAAATTATCCGGGTAGGGCATGCCATGAGAAATGATGGTGGATTCTAATGCTAATATTGGCTTTTGATGCTCAAGGGCTGATTGTACTTCTGGGGAATAATCAAAAAACTGTTGCATGATCGAGTTCTCTTTCTGTAGGTGATAATTGAATTTTTTTTAGTAGGCCATGATTAATGTGTTCATTTACTGTATGGCTAGATTGTATGGTTAAAGCTGCCATCGCGGCTCCTGTTTGACAGGCGTCAATTATAGGGGCGTTGTGTTTTAATTCATAAAGAATACCAGCAATAAATGCATCGCCTGCGCCACTGACATCAACTATCGGGTTGATAGAAAACGCCGGGAAATGTTGTTGTATGCGTTCATTAATAAGTACATAACCGGCTTTACCCAAACTGATAATGCAGTTTTTAACCCCTTTATCCAGCAATAATTTACCTGCTTTGATGCAATCAGATACTGAATGAATACGCATATCAGTCAATGCTTCCGCTTCGAAACGGTCGGGTTTCAGTAAAAAAATATGTTCCAGACAAGGCGGGAGTTTTTGGGCCTTGCTTACTGAAACCGGATCAATACATATCTTAATATTTTGAGTACGTGCCATGTGAATTGCATACTCGATGATTGTTTGTGGTAAGTTGCTGTCTAAAAAAACAAGGTCGTCATTATTCCATTCATGCCAGGATTGAGTGAACTGGCTAAAAGGAACATGATCGAAAATGTCCATATCCGCTAAAGCCAGGAACAACTCTCCTTCATTATCAAGAATGACATCATAATGAGCTGTAGGTTGATTATGCAGGGTAAGAATATTCTGGATGTGGATATTTAGGCGTTTTAAATTGGCCAGGGCCTCCAGTCCATGGTTATCTTGACCTACAACACTGCAAAGATGCACGTTATCTGTCAACAACGCCAGATTTTTAGCGACATTATGTGCCACGCCACCAAATGTTGAGATCGATGAAACTGGGTTGGACGTTCTTAATTGCAGTGGATGCTTCGATGTGAGTTTTCTATCAATAGTGATGCCACCGACACAAATTATTTTTCTATTCATTAATAGATTAAAAAATGATAGGGGTAATGCATCATAGCATGAAATTAAAAATTAAAATAAAACAACAGAGCCCATTATTTTGCTATATTTTCTGAAAATAATGTATAAGGAAAAAAAATCATGGGACTTTTAGTCGATGGTCAATGGCATGATGTTTGGTATGACACTGCGAAAACGGGCGGTGAATTCAAACGCGAACCGACTCATTTTCATGCTGCAATTAGTCAAGATGCTCAGGCACGATTTCCTGCTGAAAAGGGACGTTATCATTTGTACGTATCCCTGGCTTGTCCATGGGCACATCGGACTTTGATCTTCAGAAAACTCAAGAAACTGGAAGATTTTATTGATGTCTCTATCGTGCATCCACATATGCTTGAAAAGGGGTGGACATTTAAAAAAGAGATGGGAGCCACGGGTGATGTGCTTTATGGATTGAATTATTTATATGAGCTTTATGTACAGGCAGACAGCAAATACACGGGCAGAGTAACCGTACCTGTGTTATGGGATAAAAAAGAAAAAACAATTGTTAATAATGAATCAGCGGAAATTATTCGTCAGTTTAATCAGGCATTTAATCATTTGACTGGAGATAATCAAGATTTTTATCCAGAATCATTACGTCCCGAAATTGATGCATTGAATGGGCAAATTTATAATGCAATTAATAATGGGGTTTATCGTTGTGGCTTTGCGACAACACAACAGGCCTATGAAGAGGCCTATGTTGCATTATTTCTCTTGCTTGATGAGTTAGATATGCGCTTACGCAAGCAAAAATATTTGCTGGGAGCGCAGTTAACTGAGGCTGATTGGCGCTTTTTTACAACGTTAATTCGTTTTGATGCCGTATATTACGGTCATTTCAAAACAAATCAACAACGAATTGGTGATTATGCAGGACTCCAACCTTATTTGGAGCGACTGTATCATCATCCTGGGGTGCGTGAAACGGTAAATTTATTACATATTAAGCAACATTATTATTTTAGTCATAAAACCATAAACCCAACACAAATCGTTCCTTTAGGGCCCAAATTGGATTTTTAATTAATTGGTGTGAACTGTTAAATTTGTGCTATACCAACTGTTGAGTTTATTGGGTACGCAGTGCCCGGATTATGCTAATCCGGGCTACAAAAGTGCAATAGCATGGCCTCAAGATGGTTGTTACACAGTTTGCATAATTGTTTTTATCATAGCAAAAGCAAATTTTAGTGGGGATGGCGATGGCAACATCCTGCACCAGGTTGATCCAGGATCAAAAGAGGTTTATTTACTTTTGTGTTTCTTTTGCAAATCTTTTTTCACCCAATTAATTAACCCACCCTCAATAAGCAATTCGATTTGACGTTTGGATAGAGTTTGTTCTACCTCCACATCCTTATTATTTATTTTTATTTTAAAAGATTCTTTCTCCAGAATGTCAGGTAAGTTTTTGACTTCAACGACATCATCTAAGTGGATGGCATCGTAATCCTTAGGATTTTTAAAAACTAAGGGCAAAATGCCGAAATTGATCAGATTTTGCCAATGAATGCGGGCAAAACTTTTGGCGATAACTATCCGTAAACCGAGATAACGAGGAGCCAATGCAGCATGCTCTCGACTTGAGCCTTGACCATAATTTTCTCCACCTATGATCACATGGCCTTGTTTATGCTTTTTAGTACGCTCTGCATAATCTGGATCGACGTGACCGAAGGTAAATTCACTAATTTTAGGAATATTGCTGCGATAAGGAAGAACCTTAGCGCCGGCTGGAGAAATTTCATCGGTAGAAATATTATCTTCTACCTTAAGTAAAACTGGTATGCTCAAAGAATGTGGCAAGGGCTCAAATTCAGGCAAGCTGACTATATTCGGACCTTTGACTAATTTTATTTTTTTTGCTTCTTCTAAGGGTAAAGGAGCTTCGAAGCAGGCGTGGTTTAATATCCTTTGCTTAGGCGCTTTGATTTCAGGATAAGGCATTTCTAATGTTCTAGGATCGGTAATTACCCCGGTTAATGCTGATGCCGCGGCAGTTTCTGGGCTGCACAGAAAAACTTTATCTTCTTCAGTTCCTGAGCGTCCAGGAAAATTTCTTGGTACGGTACGTAAGCTATTTTTTTCTGTCGCAGGAGCTTGTCCCATCCCAATGCATCCATTACATCCTGCCTGATGAATACGAGCACCAGAATGAATAAGACTTCCTAAATGTCCATCACGCACCAATTCCTCTAAGGTGGTACGAGAAGTTGGATTAATATCAAATGATACATTAGGATGGATGGTTCGGCCTTTTACCATTTCAGCGGCAACTGCAAAATCACGATACCCTGGATTGGCAGAAGAGCCAATGTAGGTCTGATACACTTCTTGTCCTGCTATTTCTGCAACTGGAACTACATTGCCTGGACTGGTGGGTTTGGCAATGAGTGGTACCAGTTTCGATAAGTTGATTTCTACATGTTCATCATAGGATGCATTTTTGTCTGCTTTTAATTCCAGCCAGTCTTGTTCGCGACCTTCGCTGTGCAAGAATTCTTTAGTGATTTCATCTGAAGGAAATACGGTCGTGGTAGCGCCTAATTCAGCACCCATATTGGCAATTACGTGTCTGTCCATAGCACTTAAGTGCTTTAAGCCTTCTCCATAATACTCAAGGATGTAACCCACTCCACCTTTTACATCATAACGACGCAGCATTTCTAGAATCACATCTTTTGCACTGACCCATTTGGGTAATGCCCCAATTAAATGAATACCCATCACTTTAGGCATTTTGATATACAGAGGGTAACCTGCTATGGCCATTGCCACTTCCAGGCCACCAGAACCAATGGCAATCATTCCTAGAGAGCCCGCAGCACAAGTGTGACTGTCTGAGCCGGTTAATGTTTTACCCGGTTTGCCAAAATTTTGCATGTGTACGGCATGACTGATGCCATTTCCTGGTCGGCTAAAATAAAAACCAAATCGTCGGGCTGCACTGGCAAGGAAAAGGTGGTCGTCAGGATTTTTATTGTCTTCTTGAATCAGATTATGATCGACATATTGAACGGAAATCTCTGCTTGTGTACGTTCAAGTTTTATGGCTTCTAATTCGAGCATGACCAGGGTTCCGGTTGCATCTTGACACAGTGTTTGATCAATTTTTAAGGCGATTTCTTTCCCTGGCTCCATTTTACCTTCAAGAAGATGGGCCTTGAGGATCTTTTCGGTCACATTCATTGCTATTTCCTCCTTGAGAACAGCTAATTGTTAAAATATAGCACAGTGTCATAAATATAGTTCAAAAGATGACAGTATGGATTATGAGGAGGAGAAAAGGCATTAAGGCTGATTATGTCTAGTCTTTCATGAGCATATTGTGCGACCTCAAGAAGTATGAACTAAACTTCAGGGTGATGGAGCGTATTGGAGAATATGGCATGAATTACGTTGATCGAAATCAAGCCGGCCGTGTTCTAGCGGACTCGCTTAAGGATTATGCGAACAAACCGGATGTGATTGTATTGGCATTACCGCGAGGTGGTGTGCCTGTAGCTTATGAAGTAACGAAGAAGCTATCGCTCCCGCTCGATATTTTTATTGTACGTAAACTCGGTGTTCCTGGACATGAAGAGTTCGCTATGGGAGCTATCGCTTCTGGAGGCGTCGTTGTATTTAATGAAGAGGTAGTCAAGAGGCTGCACATACAAAAAGATGCGATTGCTACAATTCAAAAATCAGAGCAAGAAGAGTTATCACGGCGTGAGCTGGTTTATCGTGGCAAGAGACCTGCTCCTGAAATATCTAAAAAAACGGTAATTCTTGTGGACGATGGCATTGCCACAGGCTATACAATGCGTGCGGCAATTGCAGCACTGAAACAGAAAAAACCAGCAAAAATTATCGTTGCAGTCCCAGTTGCACCGCGATCAACTTGTAATGAAATTGCTGCTTTAGTTGATAAGTTTATTTGTCCAATGCGTCCGTCTAATTTTCATGCGGTAGGGTTATGGTACAATAATTTTTCACAAACTACAGATGATGACGTGATGAAGCTATTGCAGCAAAGGTAGCCCACGTTTATTGAGTTTTTTTGTCAACGAATTAACTAACATGTGGGGTTGTTTGCTGTGTTTCAGTACTCTAAAATCAAACCACATTGGCTCAATCTAGCGATAGTCAGCAGATCCTAAATTAAGTAATAAACAAGAAACATTGAGGGACAAGAGATGAATAATTTAACGAATAAAATTATTTTAGTTACTGGGGCATCAAGTGGCATTGGTCAAGCGTGCGCGCGCTTATGTGCACAATATGGGGCTCGGTTGATACTCTGTGCCCGACGTGTGGAACGCCTTGAGGCTTTGGCAAAAGAATTAAGTCAACATTATGGTCAACAACACTATGTACTACCTTTAGATGTATGTGATCGTGAGCAAGTAAAAAAACAATTAAATTCTTTACCCAACCAGTGGCAAGCTATAGATGTACTCATTAATAATGCAGGATTAGCATTGGATACGTTGCCATTGCAGCAGGGGATTGAAGCGCATTGGGATATTATGATTGATACCAATATTAAAGGGCTGTTATACGTCAGCCGAGCTTTGATTCCCGGAATGTTGGAGCGAGGTCGTGGCCATGTAGTGAACATCAGCTCTATAGCAGGACATGAGTGTTATCCAAATGGTAATGTTTATTGTGCAACGAAACATGCAGTGCATGCGCTTTCAAAATCAATGAGACTGGATATGCTTGGTAAACCAGTTCGTATTACGGAAATTGCCCCAGGTGCAGTCGAAACTGAGTTTAGTGAAGTGCGATGGAATGACAAACAAAAGGCAAAAACGTTTTATGAGGACTTTCATCCTTTATCGGCCGAAGATATAGCGGATGCGATAGTTTATTGTATTACCCGCCCACAACATGTAGATATCGAAGAAATGACAATTATGCCCACAGTGCAAGCCTCTGCGAATCATTTATATCGAGACAAGGAATAAGTAAAGTTTGCACAAAAATTGTGCACATGCGAGCTACGTAGTCTATCCTTTATACATATGGGTGATACTTATTCCGGCTGAACCATTTAATAACTTCAGGTTAGGAGGTTGTTTTGGAGAGTGGTGTGCAGGCCTATGTGGTCAGTGGGACGCCTTAAGCTCTACATAAACCTACAAAGTGGATCATGTAAGAGGCTCAGGATCTGGAAAGGTTTCGCCTATATAATCACATCAAAATTAGAATAAAAAACAGTCATTTTGATTAAATAATGTTCTTGTCTTATACTTAAGCTACCATAATTAGATTTGTGAATAAGAGTCTGGAGGCTATTATGAGAAAACTAATTATTTCTGTAGTCTTAAGTGCCCCTCTTTTTTTATCCGCGTTGCCTGCTTCTGCTTCGGCTCTACCCTCCGCCCTTGAAAATCCAGCACAAAGAACAGATGCCTCGGTAGTCGCAAATAATAATTTACCTGCCGCAGGTGCAAAATATGCCTATTGGCATAGATGGCATCGTTGGCATAGGTGGCACCATTGGCATAGATGGCATCATTGGCACTATTGGCATCGGTGGTAATTTTTAGGATTTAAAGTATCAATAAATAGGAAGGGATTATGAACAGATTGATTCTTGCTTTAATCATGGTCAGTTCTATGCTTTTGGTAGCTGGCTGTGTTACGGAACGAGTTTACTATACTCCCACCTATACTCCTGCATACGCATATTCCGTTGGATATTATCATACCAGTCCTTACTGGGATATTGATTATTACAATGATAATGATGCTTATTATTATGGTTATGACGATTTGGGAGATGTAGGTTACTGGGGAATGTATGACTCTTATCAGGTTTATTAACTGATAATTCTACTGTCTTGGTCAAATGGCGAGATTTTCTGTGTTTCTATACTCTAAAATCTCACCATTAGCTCAATCTTGCGAATTGCCAACAGCTTCTGGTGTTCGCTCAATCAACTTAAAGTTGAACTTCCTCAAAATGTGAGGAAGTTATATTATTCTTTGGCACGAGATACGTATTCGCCTTTACGGGTATCTACTTTAATTAGTTCACCAGTTTGTACGAATAAGGGCACACGAACTACGGCTCCTGTTTCTAAGGTGGCTGGCTTTCCACCGCCTCCAGAAGTATCGCCTTTTAATCCAGGATCTGTTTCCGTAATTTCCAAAATCACAAAGTTTGGTGGCGTGACTTGTATGGGCT
Organism: Legionella sp. 39-23; assembly: GCF_001897665.1. Lineage (NCBI taxonomy): Bacteria > Pseudomonadati > Pseudomonadota > Gammaproteobacteria > Legionellales > Legionellaceae > Legionella > Legionella sp. 39-23. Next base: position 55,217 of record NZ_MKTO01000029.1, read on the forward strand.
CATTATTCCAGAGCGTTATAATGCAAATATCCTGTTCTTTTAACCATTGTTCTGCATCAGCAAGTACTTCTTTACCTAAAGCATATTGTTCAAAATTATCAGGAACCATAAAGTGCCATTGTTCCCCATCATTATACAAATATTGCATTTCCACATCGGCAACATCAGCTGAAGGTAATGTGTCTCCCGATTTGAATGTACGCTCCACAACACGACCTGTTTTTAAGTTGCGGATTTTAATGCGAGTAAAAGCTTGTCCTTTTCCGGGTTTTACAAACTCACAATCGAGAATGGTACATGGGGCGTCATCAACCATTACTTTCAAGCCATTTTTAAATTCATTGGTGCTATAAATTGCCATTAGTACTCCAGAGTTGAGATTTTGTTTGGTTTTAGTTAAAGTTCGCACAGTTTATCAAGTCTGTGTAATTAATGCGAGATACCTCTTTAAGTTGGCAAAAAAAATTGGCGCAAGGTTTTGCTTCAGTTAATGAATTATTAGAATTTTTAGAGCTGCCCTTATCTACTGGGAATTTACATGCTGAAAAGCAATTTCCTAGTCGTGTGCCTCTGGGATTCGCGCAGCGTATGCAAAAAGGAAATCCCCGTGATCCTTTATTACTCCAAGTTTTAGCTACTGAAAATGAATTACAAGTCAGTGAAGAGTACGGTCTTGATCCTTTAGAAGAGCATGACAATACCCCAATTCGTGGATTAATGCATAAATATTACGGTCGGGTTTTATTAACCTTAACGGGTGTTTGTGCTGTAAATTGTCGTTATTGTTTCCGCAGACATTTCCCCTATCAAGAGAATAACCCTGGCCGGAATGGGTTAAAAGCAATTTGTGATTACATTGCCCAAGATTCCAGCATTACCGAAGTCATTTTGAGTGGAGGTGATCCTCTGTTGGCATCTGATTTGGTTTTAGCTGAATTAATAAAACAATTGGAAGAAATTCCACATCTGCATACGTTACGTATCCATACCCGAATTCCCGTGGTTTTTCCCGAGCGAATTGATCAGGGATTACTTTCAATATTAAAAAATACCCGCTTTAATAAAGTGATTGTCCTGCATTGTAATCATGCGCAAGAACTGGATGAGTCTGTGCGACATGTGCTTCATGAGTTACAACAAATTGGATGTTATTTGCTAAACCAAGCCGTATTACTTGCAGGAATCAATGATGATGCTCAGATTTTGGCTGATTTAAGCCAAACTTTATTTGCATACGGCGTTTTGCCTTATTATTTACATCAACTGGATAAGGTGCAAGGAGCAACTCATTTTGATTTAGCTTTTGCGACAATACAATCGATTTATAAGCAATTACAAAACCTCCTGCCAGGATACCTGTTGCCACGCTTAGTATGTGAAGAACCAGGAAAGCTAAGTAAAACCCTACTTATTTAGGGTTTGTTGAGCCTGAGAAGATAGAGTAGTGTTTGCCTTATTTTCCTTAAATTGCAGTACAATGTCTTTTATCCAAAATGGAAGAAATTTTTTTTTAAGAGATAGCGAATGAAGAAATTACCTGTGTTATCCCCTGGCGATTCTATAGAAATCATTGCACCATCATCTCGAAGTACAGACAGTCAATTGCTTGCATTGCAAGAATTATTGGCGTCTTGGGGATTAAATTGTATTGTGCAGGAAGATATTTTTGCTCGAGATTTGCTTTGTGCCAATACCGATGAAATGCGTTTTAACCATTTAAAAAATGCGCTTCTAAATCCTAATACTAAAGCGGTCATTTGTGTGCGAGGTGGTTATGGTGCTACGCGCTTAATTCCAAAATTAGCAACGCTTCATCCTCCAGAAATGACTAAAATATTTATTGGTATAAGTGACATTACCTGTCTGCATCTCTATTTACAACAACATTGGGGTTGGCCAACAATACATGGTGCTGCAGCACCCGATAAATTTTCCAAAGAATCGATCGCGGCAGTAAAGTCAATTTTGTTTGGTGATACTCCCAGTCAGTTCAATGATTTAATCCCTCTGAACAAACAGGCAAAGAAAGAGGGCATGATTAAAGGCCAGGTAACTGGTGGTAATCTAGCAATTGTACAATCAGGGATTGGTACGAGCTGGCACATGGATGGACGTGATAAAATTATTTTACTTGAAGAAGTTGGTGAGCGAGGATACCGTGTTGATCGAATGCTGGAGCATTTAGAGCAAGCAAAGGTTTTTTCCAATGCAACTGCAATCATATTGGGTGATTTTCTCGAGGGTCTTGAGCCCAATGGCTCCTCTTTGATTGAACCTGTCTTACAGCGTTTTGCTGAACACAGTGCTATTCCAGTACTAAGAATTGCAGGAATAGGCCATGGGGCGATTAATTATCCTATCCCTTTGGGAACGGAGGTACATCTGCAATTGGGTGCTCAGCCTCAGTTAACCTGTTTTCGATAAAAAAATAGCCTGGGTTTCCTTGCCGCTTTTTAGCCTGGGTGCCGCTGCGTAGCACCTATGCTACAAGGCCGCGTTGGGGCGTAGTGTCGGCAAGGATGTAATCCAGGAACTTTTACTAAATCGAATTTTCTTCGTCTTGATAGAGTTTAATCAGTTTTTCCTGTGCACTATTAGTGCCTTGGTTTAATGGTTTATAACTTCCATCGCTTTGCATTTCCCAGGTATTACTGCTGTCTTTGAGGTAATTCTTAATAATTTCTTGCTTGATACGCTTTTTACAGTTCTCATCAAGAATAGGGAACATAATTTCAATGCGATGGTATAAATTTCTTTCCAGCAAATCAGCACTAGAACAAAAATAATATTCTTCTTCTTGCACCCGAAAGTAGAATACTCGATGATGTTCCAAAAATCGGCCAATATAGGAAAGTACCCGTATATTTTCTGAAATCCCTGGGATTCCCGGTTTGAGACAACACACACCGCGCACCAGCAAATTGATTTTAACGCCAGCTTGTGATGCTTTATATAAAGCTTGAATGATGGTTTTATCGGCTAACCCATTCACTTTAAGGAGAATTTCCGTGTCGCCTTTTTTTAAGGCAGTTGCAGTGCATTGTTCGATATATTGCAACAATGTTTTTTGTAATGTAAAAGGCGAATGGCTTATTGCTTTGAGTTTGATTGCTTTGCCTAGCCCCGTTAATTGTTGAAAAATGATTTGGATATCTGAAGTAATTGTAGGTTCGCATGTTAATAAACCTAAGTCAGTATAACGTTTGGCAGTATATTCATGGTAATTGCCAGTGCTTAAATGGACATAACGCTTGAGTTTGCCATGTGCCCTGCGCACAACTAGCGTCATTTTGGCATGGGTTTTATATCCAACAACCCCATAAAGCACCAGTATTCCTGCTGCATGTAAACGATTGGCTAATTTCAGATTGGATTCTTCATCAAAACGAGCGCGCAATTCGATCACGGCAGTGACCTCTTTACCTGAATGGGCAGCATCGACTAAAGCATCGACCATTACTGATTCAGAGCGTGTGCGATATAACGTTTGGTTAATTGCTAATACATTGGGATCACTTGCAGCTTGTCTTACAAAATCAATTACTACTTCAAAGCTTTGATAGGGGTGGTGCAACAGAATATCTTCTTCATCAATCACATTGAATAAATTCCGTTCTGACCTAGGAAATTGGGGATACTGTGCTGTATAAGCTGGGTAATTCAAATCAGGCCTATCAATGCTGTTAATGGCAGTTAAATGACGCTGTATATTAACGGGACCATCACAATAATAAGTATCTTCATGACGCAGATGGTATTTTTGTAATAAAAAATCAACAATTTTTTCTGGACAATTTTTTTCAATTTCGAGTCGCACGACATGACCATAATGACGGGAAAAAATCTCCCGTTGTAGTGCTTTGGCCAAATCATCAATTTCCTCTTCGCGCAAAAACAAATCACTGTTGCGAGTCAGACGAAATGAATAACAACCACTAATTTCCATTCCGGGAAATAAGCTATTTACATGGGTGGTAATAATTGACGAGAGGTAAACAAAATAATGAGCATCACCACATAACTCTGATGGTAGATGAATGACTCTAGGAATCGATCGTGGTGCATGGACTACCGCATAATTAATATTTCGGTCAAAAGCATCTTTACCACTTAATGAAATAATAAAGTTGAGGCTTTTATTAATCAGCTGTGGTAGAGGATGTGCTAAATCGAGAGCTATTGGGCTGATTACAGGTTGAATCTCATGTTTAAAATAATGCTTTGCCCATAAATGAATGTCATCGGTCCATTGCTCTGTATCTAGGAAAAAAATCTTTTCTTTACCTAGAGCTGGAAGGAGTTGTTTATTAAAGATTGAGTATAGCTGGTCGATGAGTGTATGTGTTTTTTGACTGATCTGGCTGTACGCTTCTTCAGGGCGTAACCCATCAATAGTTAATTTCCCCGAGGACAAAGCGATCTTTTCTTTCAGGCCTGCAACACGGATTTCAAAAAACTCATCTAAGTTGCTACTGCATATGCTAAGAAAACGCATTCTTTCCAGTAAAGGAACACGTTCATCATTGGCTAGCATAAGAACTCTCTGATTAAATGCAATGATAGAGAATTCTCGATTGATATAATATTCTGGACTATCTAACATTATTTCCAAGGGTAACTCCATTTTTTGTAACCCTGTCCCCACGTTCACCGAAAAGCCATATTTGGCACTCAAATCTGACTCTTCTCCAAGCATCAAAATGTGATGCTATTTTTTACAAGACATCGCAACGTTACTATTCTCGGCCTTACATCTCACTGTACTCAACGAACTAGAAAAAAACAAACTACTATAAACCCTAAAAAACCATAAAAGGGTGATAAATTCCAAAAAGTTAAAGCGAGGAAAAAAATGAAACAACACAGCGCAATTGGAATAGAAAAGTACATGCCTACAACCCCTTGGGCAACAGAGTAACTTGCTGCAGCAAGCAATGCTAATGCGCCATACTGGACACCAATCATTATCTTACGCATCCCAGGACCACTATGACTGGTTAGCCAATGGTAGCCTACGATAGCCATTAATAATCCTGGCAAATTAAGACTCAGTACCGCAATCAGCAAACCAGCGATCCCCGCGACTTTATATCCTATGAGCGCTGATAATTTAACACCGGTTAATCCTGGGAAAATGAAGCTTGAGCCTACCATGGCGATAAACTCTTCTTGACCTATCCAGTGTCGATAATCAACGGCCTCATATTCCAACAGTTTTAACATGGAATTACCGCCACCTAAGGAAATAAGGCCAATTTTTCCAAAGCTTAGGATAAGGTCTAGTAGGTTTCTTATCATAATTTCAATAAATTTTTCAGGAAAGTTACATATTCGCAGGAAATGGGCCCATCCAGCAAGTGCTTGGAAATAGTCTCTACTAAATGCAGCGATTTTCCTTCGACACATAAACTAAAATAGATTTTGTGGAGGACCTCAAGACGTGCAAGCTCGATTTTTATTGTGGGAGTTGTTGGGAATTTGTAGATGAAGGATTCCTTTTTAACAAAAATTCCGACTCCCTCTGTTTCAACATGATGTATTATTTCTTGTAAATCTGCAGGCAACGGTTGTTGTTCTTGCAGCGGGGTAAGCGTTATTTTTGCACCATAACCGACAGCATGATTTGCATGTTTGACCATGGGTTTATAAAGCAATTGCTCATGACGCTTTTTGATATTGTAATTTTGACCTGGCAGTAAATAATAATAATCTTCTTTGTGTTTCTGCTTATAATTTGCTAAATCAAACAATGAACTGTCAATAGCATTTAGGATGATTATCTCACTATCCGGCCAAAAATAACGCACTTCCCATTTCAGTTCTTCATTTTTTTTATCGACAAAAGTTGCCAGCGGCAAGCTTTCTTTCGGGGCTAGCTCGAAATTCCAAACCAAGCGTTGGTTCATGGTCAATTGCTACTCGTAAAATAAAGAGTATATACTACACCTTTATTATGCAAAGCAAGGGAAGGTATTGATATTATGGCCATTCTGTTTTTTTTAGTTTATCTAATATTCACCCTAGTTGTTCTTTATAGGGCAATGAATCCATTAGTTTGGGAACTGGGGAGTGTCTTTTATTTAATCGTGGCGACATTTGCTATCGGCTTGCCTTGGATAGTGGGTTTTATTCTTTGGCTCGTAATTATTGTGGCATTACTTGTCGTGTACCTCGAACCGCTGCGAGCGACGATTGCAGATTTTATCTATAAAAAAGCAGGCAAGTCGATCCCTAAGTTATCTAAAACTGAAGAACAAGCATTAAATGCGGGAGATACTTGGTTAGAACAAGATATTTTTACGGGAAAGCCAGACTGGAATCGATTAGCTCATGTAGTTACTGAACTTTCTGCAGAAGAACAATCATTCCTTGATAATGAAACACAAACCTTATGCAGCATGATTGATGAATGGGAAATTAGCCAAGCACGGGATCTACCCGAAAAAGTTTGGACTTATGTGAAGGAAAATGGCTTTTTTGGTTTGGTGATTCCAAAAGAATTTGGTGGGAAAGGGTTTTCAGCTCGCGCCCATTCTGATGTGGTGATGAAAATTGCCTCGCGTTCTGGTGTCACCGCAGTCACTGTTATGGTACCTAACTCCTTAGGCCCAGGTGAATTAATCAATTATTATGGTACCGACGAACAAAAGGCTCATTATTTACCACGTCTTGCAAAAGGTATTGATATCCCTTGTTTTGCTTTAACTGAACCAGGGGCAGGCAGTGATGCAACCTCAATTCAATCTACTGCCATTGTCATGAAAAAGAAAGTTGATGGCAAAATGGTTCTTGGATTAAGCATTACATTAGACAAACGTTGGATTACTTTAGCACCCGTAGCAACATTAATTGGTCTTGCTGTGAATGTAAAAGATCCCGATGGCTTGTTGCAGGGAGAAGGAGAAGAAGGAATCACCTGTGTGTTGATTCCACGTGATACTAAAAATCTAGAAATTGGCAATCGACATTTGCCTTCTGATCAACCATTTATGAACGGCACCATTCGTGGAAAAGATATTTTTGTGCCCATCACTACAGTGATTGGTGGCCAGAAACGTATCGGTGGTGGCTGGCAAATGTTGGTCGAATGTTTATCCATTGGCCGTTCCATTTCTTTACCAGCACTTGGTGCAGGTACTTCTTCGTCATGCTATCTGGCAACCAGCGCATTTGCTCGCATACGTTGCCAATTTAATGTAGAAATTGGCCAGTTTGAAGGAATTGAAGAAAAACTTGCAGAGATTGCGGGTTTAAATTACTTAATTAATGCAAATCGACTACTAACTGTTGCGGCGGTGAATGAGCATAAAAAACCTTCTGTCGCCTCGGCAATTGCTAAATATTTTAATACTGAATTTGCACGATTAGTGGTTAATGCATCAATGGATGTGCATGCCGGGCGTGCTGTAGTTGTTGGTCCTCGAAATTATTTAACCAATTTTTATAATGGGGTTCCCATTTCCATTACGGTGGAAGGAGCAAATGTAATGTCACGAAACCTGTTGATTTTTGGACAAGGTTCAATGGCATGTCACCCTTATGTACGCAATGAGTTTTATGCGATTTCCAAGGAAGATAAAGAGGCATTCAGAGAGGTTGTCTGGAAGCATATTCAATATTTTATGCAAAATTTCGCCAAAACAATTTGTTCCGCGTGGACCGGTGGGATATTTATTAGTGCGCCAGATCTTAAAATGAAGCGTGAATATAAACGGTTGGCACGTCTAAGCCACGCTTATTCATGGCTTGCCGATTTAGCGTTAATTGTGTTAGGAGGGGATTTAAAACGCAAAGAACGTTTGTCGGCCCGTCTGGCTGATGGAATGTCCTATCTGTACATGGCGATGGCTGTGTTAAGAAATGTGCAATTGAATGGTGAAACCCCTGATGACCAGTTACATGCTCAATGGGCCGTTTCTTATTGTTTTTATCATGCACAAAGAGCGATGATTGCATTTTGTCACAATTTCCCCTCGCGATTTTTAGGCTTTTTCGCACGCATCATTGCATTTCCTTTTGGACAAACGATGTGTTATCCCTCTGATAAGCTGGATCACAAATTAGCACGTTTGATGACCACGAATAATGAGTATCGCGACCGCTTGAAGCAAATCGTTTATCTGAGTGGTGATCCCAAACAACCCATAGACAGAGTAGAGTGTGCCTTACAGCAAATCATTCAAACAGATGAGCTTGCTAAAAAAGTGGGAGATTTAAAACGGGTTAAATTTGGTAAGTTACAGGATAAATTGAAAGAAAAAGTTGAAAAGAATGAATTAACTCAACAGGAAATGGATGCCTTACTTGCAACGGAAGCAGCTCGCTGGGATGCTATTTTGGTGGATGAGTTCACTTTTGATTCAATGAAAAACCAGTTATTTAACTCAGTTATTGGTGATGTTAAGTCCCCATTCATGCATAAAGATGAGTAGTTTGAATACTGATGATCCGCAGGTTATCTGCGGATCTTATCGTTTCGGAGTTCTTTCAACTCAGCCGGGTTGTTTGCAACCGGGATCTAACGTGGCATATTCCAAGAATCCCGGTTGCAAACAACCAGGCTACATTCTTATAGAATCTATAATTTACGCCTTTTTAACGAGTGAATAAAAAACCGGTATTCTTGCAAGTGACGCAGGTTTGCTATAATTATGTAATATAATAATAGAATTTACGAAAGAGAGATTCATTTATGTCTGTTCCGTCCGCCAAAGTGCCCGTTAAAGGTGCGCCTGCAATAGTTCCACTGAAAGATGTAAACTTGCCGCTTAGAGAAGATCTGTTACGCGCAATGAAGCTTGCCGAAAATTCACCAGAAGCTGCTCAATATTTAAGGCAGCGAGTTCATGAAATAGTTGAGAGATCAAGATTCATAAATAAATCACCGGAGGCAATGCACGCCGCGCAACAAATACTAGACGCAGTAGATGAGTTTGCTGAACTTGTGACATATAAATTTCCTCAGGACGGGCAAGCTTGGACTGGCAAACTGCCTTCATCTTCAAGCGTTGAAAGCATGCATAGTGGAATTACACAACAGGCTGTCAATAAATTATCGGAGAAAAAACTTCCAGGTATACGCTTCGATTATGCTATCAGCGAGATAGGACATTTTGTACGTGGATATGCTTCAACTGAAAAAGGAGCTTCTCAATTAGATGAGACAACAGTTGACTCGTTAGATCGTTTGTTTAATGCGTGGTTAGCGAACAAGCATGGCGTTGCAACGAGAGATGGCAATTTCTTTAAAATGAATGCAGAGGGACATATAGATGAAAGTAAAAAAATGACTGCAGCTGAGGTAGAAGAGTTATTAGCAGACTCCGCACAAGACTTTAAAGATTATTTAGTGGAGAGTAAGTTTAATACAGAAATCGTATCCCGACAACGTGACTACCCAGGCGAACACAGACTGGAAGAAGCCAGGAAAAAAGCTATGGACAAAATTCTTCAAGGTGTCGAGGAAAAGATCGAAGAAAAAGTCGGAGAAAAAGTCGAGGAGAAGGTCGAAGACCGGGTCGAACCTACAAGTATGGGGGGGCGTACTTAGCTTCGACCATTTTCCAGGAGCGCGTTTCTGAAAAAAGCACGGACTGGATGAGTAAATTTGCTGTTGAGAGACTACAGAGTTACTGGATTAAGAGGAACCCAGTAACTCTTTAAAATTTTGAAGAGTTGATGCTCTTAAATTTGATTCACGGCATGAAGTCTTTCCAGTGTTCCTATGTCATACCAAAGGCCACTATGAACACTGGCGGTCACTTTATTTTGTGCTGCATACTGTCGGATTAATGGTGCAACTGAATAGCGTCCTTGTTTACAGTGCATAAATACTTGCGGATGATAGCAGCAGATTCCCGCAAGAGTATATTCTGGATTTGTATTACTTAATTGGGTTTGATTAATTAATCCAAAGTCACCATGATGATTCAGTAATGGATTCTTATTTACCAAAATCACATGAATTGAATGGGTATTTTCAGGCTGAAGCTGAGAAAAATCAAAGTCGGTATAAATATCTGCATTAACGGTAATAAAGGGCTTATCACCTAACAGCGGTAATGCATTGACGATACCACCCCCAGTTTCTAATCCGCCAGGAGGTTCGGGCGAGTAATAAATTTCAATTCCCCAGCGCGCTCCATTTCCTAAATGCTGACGGATTTTTCCTCCAAGATAGGCATGGTTAATTACTAATCGTTCAAAGCCGGCTTTTGCCAACCCCATGACATGATGTTCTATTAATGGTTTTTCTTTAACAACACACAGCGCTTTAGGTGTCATCGCAGTAAGCGGTTTCAAACGATCACCGCGGCCAGCAGCCAATATCATTGCAGTCTTCATGGTAAATAAACCTTCATTTGCAGGAATTGGAAAAATGGGTGTAATTCTTCATAAGTCTCTGTGCATTCAAGTACGTATTTTAACGTCAAAGGCAGATCTTTAAGATATCCAGGTTTTTGATCACGCAAATACAGCCGACAAAAGATTCCTAAAACTTTTAAGTGCCTTTGTAAGCCACAAAGATCAAATGCACGGATAAATTCAGACAAAGAATAATCCGTGGTTAATGCACTGTGTGTGTAGAAAAACTCGACCCATTCTAGAACTTTACCTCGTGGCCAGGAAATATAACAATCTTTAAGTAAAGAAACCAAATCATATGTGAACGGACCACGCATTGCATCTTGAAAGTCAATAACTCCCAAGGCTGGATCTACCTGCTCTGCTAAGAGCATTAAATTACGAGAGTGATAATCACGATGAATAAATGTTAATGGTTGCTGGGCTACTTCTTTGGCTATCCATTCCATAGTCTGTTGGACTAACGTGCATTCGTCTTGATTGAGATTCAAAGCGAGATAGGTTTGGAAAAACCATTCAGAACATAAACTCATTTCCTTGAGCATATGCGTTTCATCAAATGGTGCAAGCAGTGGATCATTAATCGAACATGTTTGAATTTTAAACAAAGTTTTTATGGCCTGATGATAATGAGTATCCACGGTTTCAGGACCTAGCACATTCAAAAGAAGTTCATCCCCTAAATCACTTAATAGTAAGAACCCTTCGTCTGAATTTATCGCCAGCACTTTTGGGGTATGTACGTCAGCTTTTTCCAACGTTTGTGCGATATGTATAAACGCTCTTAGATCTTCTTTTGCTGGAGGGGCATCCATAACAATCTGCGATAGCCCATTATATCGAAGACGAAAATATCTTCTAAAACTAGCATCTCCAGCTAAGGGTGCTAACTGAAAATCTTGTTGTTTTAGTGTATGAATTAGCCATTCTTTCAGTGCGTTTTCTCTTGCATGCATGGTATACTTCCCCATCATTATTTTCTGGTTGTAACTTAATAACTCAGATTCCCTCTCCCATAAATTAAGAGCGGATGAAAATAGGTGTCGTAAGAACTCTATCGCAAGATCATTAATGCGCGTACGACGCTCAAAAGTAATTAGTTACATATTTTTATGTGCATAATAAGGCATTTTATTACCTGTGAACAAGATTTCATTTAAATGGTTCTTGATGAGCGTGTTTACGACACTGCTGATTTTACTCATGGTAATCTATCATGCGTTGGCTTATTCGGCTTCTATAATTAATGAACCGGTACAAGCCTGCGTGATCGCACGTGATGTTGATTTAACCAATGCGATACGCGCAAAGTTTGCTCAATGCTTGGGATGGCAGGCAGATCAAAATTCTCCTATTTGTCTTGGCTCGTATCAACCGATCACTGTATCACCACTTGCGTCTCCTGATGAAATAAAGATCATGGCAGATCGCGTTTCGTTTTATCAAGATAAACCTTCAACGTTGACAGGGCACGTAGAAATTCAACAAGACCAGAGAATCGTCAATGCACAAACAGCTCATGTATATAGGGATCCACAAAGTAAACAGATTACAAAAATTGAGTTCTTAGGTAATGTCCATTATCTGGAACCTGATAAATTATTGATCGCTCGAAAAGCAACGATTAATCCTCAAGATAAGTCAGGTCAAACTGAAGATGTACTTTATCGTTTTAATATCAATAAGCATGCCGCTTTATTACCCGCATGGGGACGAGCAAGCCTCATGCAACGTTTTCCGAATTCAGACTACTTATTGCGTCAGGCCACTTATACTACATGTGCACCACAAGATAAGGCTTGGGATATTGAGGCTAAATCCATTGTTATTGATAATAAGAAAAAAGTGGGGGTTGCCAGAAATGTTACGTTGCGTGTCCGTGAGTGGCCGATACTTTATGCTCCTTATTTGAGTTTTCCTACAACCAAAGAACGTAAATCAGGTTTTTTAATGCCTTTAACAGGATATTCTAATGTTGGAGGTTTTGATCTTGGACTGCCATATTATTGGAATATTGCCCCAAACTATGACTTGACTATAACACCACACGTTTACACAAAGCGTAATGTCATGTTGGGCGGTGAGTTTCGTTATTTAACTGCACACAGTGTAGGTTTCGTGACGGGTAATTTTTTGCCGAATGATGCTGCTTATCGTAATTTCTTGAACAATCATGCAGCTGAGTTTCCTTCGTTTAAAGACAAATCAACCAACCGCTGGCTTTTTGGTTTTCTTGACACCACGCAAATTAATCCTGACTTGCGATTAAATGTAAATGTTCAGCAAGTTTCTGACGATTATTACTTTCAGGATTTTAGCACGAATCTGGCACTGATTACTCAGCGACAGTTATTGCGCCAAGCCGATTTAACCTATTCTACGGAGCATTGGACTTTTAGAGGCATGGTTCAAAGTTTCCAAACCTTACATCCGATTAATGAAACGCCCATCGCTGATCAATATGAGCGTTTACCACAATTGTATGCCCGTGGTTATTATTACGAATTGCCTGCTCAGGCTAATTTAAATATAACAGGACAATATGATCAATTTTTTTGGCCGACATCAAAATGGCAGAGTCTTGGAGTAGAGATGCCTCAAGGCCCTCGATTCCATGTTAATCCAGTGCTTTCTTTACCTCAGAGAAGCAGTTGGGGATTTATTACTCCCTCGGTAGAGTTTGTAGAAAATTATTACCAGGTACAGAATAATTGGAATGATTTGCACACTGACTATAATCGTTTTATTCCTCGTGTCAGTGCACATGGTGGTTTATTTTTTGATCGGGATTTTAATTGGATGGGAGATTCCTATACCCAAACGTTAGAGCCCAGCTTATTTTATTTGTATGTGCCTTTTTATAATCAAAATCAGTTGCCTATATACGATACCGCAAATATGATTTTTAATTTTGATCAACTTTTTAGAACCAATCGTTTTTCAGGGTTTGATCGAATTGGTGATGCAAATCAATTATCTTATGCATTAACTTCACGTTGGTTATCAGAAAGGACTGGGGTTGAGTTAGCCAGTTTTTCTATTGGGCAAATCAAATATTTCTCGGATAGAAAAGTACAGTTATGCCGTAACCCAACCGGTGATTGTGTGGGTTCTCCTCTTGAGATTGGACAAGTGTCCCCATTTTATGGAGTTTCACCCATAGCTTCTCGAGCAGTGTATCATTTCAGCCCGCGTTTGAATGTTCTCGGTGACTATGTATGGGATCCGGCTAAGTCAGCGACAAACAATGGTGGTTTAAATGTGCATTATCAACCCAAGCCAAATGCAATGCTTAATGTAGGATATAGTTATTTAGTGAATGGTGATGTGACATCTGTTAGGAATAATGCAGGGGTTGATAATGCATTACATCAAGCGACGGTTTCTGTTTCTTGGCCAATAAGTGAGCGATGGAGCACGCTTGGCGCATACAGTCATAACATTAGTAAGGACTACAGCATGATGTCACTATTGGGGATGCAATATGATAGTTGCTGTTGGGCTTTGCGAATTTTGGGTGGAAGAACCTTTAAAAGCTTAAATGCGGAGTATTTACCTCAATATAATAATAATATCTATTTGCAAATTTTACTAAAAGGCTTAGGATCAGTAGCAAATAGTGATCCTGCAAGTGTATTGAATACTTATATTCCAGGATATAATGATCCATTTCATCGTTAAACAAAATAGTGGTATAAATTAAAACAAAGCCGCTTGTATTTTGGATAAAAATAACCTAAATTGCTCGAAAAAAGTAAGTAAGGATTAAGGTATGTATAAGAAAATAGCCCTTGTATGCATCTTGTTTGCTAGCGTTGGCGTAACAGAGGCAAAACAATTATTGGATAAGGTGGTTGCAGTTGTTAATAATACTGTGATCACAGAAAGCGAACTCAACAAACAAGTTGAATTAACGAGAAAACAAATTCTTGCTCAAAAAATGCAAGTTCCTGCAGACCCTGTCCTGCGAAAGCAAGTCCTCCAGCACTTAATTGATGTCAATGTGCAGCTGCAAATGGCAAAACAACATGGTCTTACTGTAGATGATACAGAATTAAACCAAGCGATTGAAAAAATTGCTGCTTCGAATCATGCGACTCTTACTCAGTTGCGCGAGGAAATTGCGAGACAAGGTATGATCTGGAATGAATACAGAGAAAATATTCGTAAAGAGATGCTTCTTACTCATCTGCAGCAAAAAGCGGTTGGAAGAGACGCCATGGTGACGAATGAGCAAGTCGATCAGTATCTTAAAACAGAAGGAAGCATTGTTGATCGCACCGCACTTACTTATCATCTACAAAATATAGTAATACCACTCAATGAAGAACCTACATCGGAAGAGGTAAAGAAAGCCAAAGACAAAGCTCAATTATTATTAACAAAAATAAAGAAAGGTGATGACTTTAGCCGCCTGGCTATAGAAAACTCGAGCGGCGAATTTGCACTGGAAGGAGGCGATTTAGGTGATCGCCATTTAGCAGAGTTACCTGAATTATTTGCAAAAGAAGTTGTGAATATGAAGGCAGGACAAGTCGTTGGCCCCTTACGCGCAGGCAATGGTTTTCAGTTAATTAAACTGGTTTCCATTGGTGGTGATAATCAGCATCATGTCATTACAAAGACTCATGTTCGTCATATTCTTTTAAAACCTGATCCAAGCATGCTCCCTGAAGATTCAAAGAAACAAGTAAATAATCTGTACCAACAAATTCGCTCTGGTAAGGATTTTGCACTTATGGCCAAGCAATACTCTTTGGATTCTTCCAGTGCGGTTAAAGGTGGAGATCTAGGTTGGGTACCACCTGGAGTATTAGTTCCTGAATTTGAGAAAGCGATGGATAAGTTGTCTGTAAATGAAATCAGCCCACCTGTTAAGTCACAATTTGGTTGGCACATCATTCAGGTACTTGGCCGTAAACAAGAAGATGATTCTGACGCTTTTAAAAAACAGCAAGTACGACAATTTTTACAACAACGTAAGTTTGCTGAAGCAGTACAAAATTGGCAACAACATATTCGTTCAGATGCTTACGTTAATATTATCGCAAAGGAGCTGGCGTGAAGCCACTGCTCATTAGCAGCGGAGAGCCAGCAGGAGTTGGTCCAGATTTATGCTTGGCTCTTGCAGAATATGATTCACCATTAGTGATTTTAGGGGATCAAGCGGTACTAGAAGCTAGAGCCAAAGAATTAGGCCGCCCTATTTGCTTTACTCCATATCAAAGCGGACAAGTTGTTGTGCCCCAATCGGGTCATTTATCAGTACTCTCGGTCAATTGTCCTCTTGCAGTGCAAAGCGGATGTCTCAATTCTAAAAATGCGCCCTATGTTATTGAGTTACTTAATAAGGCGGCCGTATTATGTGAGCGTGGTGAGTTCTCTGCCTTAGTGACGGCACCTGTGCACAAGGCAAACATTAATGAAGCAGGTATTCCGTTTAGTGGGCATACTGAGTTTTTCGCGCAATACTACAATGCAAATGATGTGGTCATGATGTTGGCTTGTAAGGATATGAAAGTTGCTTTAGTTACCACGCATCTTCCCTTATGTAAGGTACCAGAAGCCATTACTTTAGATTTAATTATTAAAGTAATTACTCAGGTGCATCAATCACTGATTCGAGATTTCAATATTAAAGATCCATGTATTAAAGTGGCTGGTTTAAATCCGCATGCTGGGGAATCAGGATATTTGGGACGAGAGGAAATTGACGTAATTACTCCTGCACTGTCCTTATTAAAAAATCAGGGTATTAATGTTCAAGGACCTGTACCCGCTGATACTATGTTTATTAAGAATCATTTAAACGATTGTGATGTTTATGTTGCAATGTATCATGACCAAGGGTTACCAGTAATTAAATACGCTGATTTTCATAACGCTGTAAATGTGACTTTAGGATTACCAATAATACGTACTTCTGTAGATCATGGAACCGCATTGGAGTTAGCTGGTAAAAATTTGCTGGATTCAGGTTCAATGTTTGCTGCTGTTGACATGGCTAAGTCCATGGCTTTATCAAGGATGAGATCATGATTAGTTTAATTGCTGCAATTGATGAGGCTGGGGGTTTAGGTTTCAATAATCAATTACTGTGTTATCTACCTGCCGATTTACAACATTTCAAATCAATCACTATGGGTAAGCCCATTATTATGGGAAGAAAAACTTTTGTTTCTATAGGCCGACCCTTACCAGGAAGACTTAATATTGTATTAAGTCGAGGCTTATCTACAATTGATGGCGTTGTCGTGTGTGATTCCTTAGAAAATGCAATGGAGCAAACAAAGGATTTTTCTGAAATTATGATTATTGGTGGAGCTGAATTATTTACTGCGGCGATGAATAAAGCATCTCGTTTATATATCACACGTATACATCACCAATTTACAGCAGACGTATTTTTTCCTGAAATTGATACATCAATATGGCATTGCCAGGATAAACAGTTCAGACAGCATGATGAAAAAAACAAGTTTGATATGACTTTTTATATCTACGAACGAAACAACGAAGCATCCCCTGCATAAATAGCAATTCATTTTTATAAAAGTAATATGTTTTAGATCTCATCTGCAAATCATTTATTAATAAATCATATATAAAAACCGACAACAAGATTTTGATCATCGTGCTCATGTCTAAGGCAAAAAAGTACTGGTGGAAAAGTTTTGAAATGCAAAAAATGCCCAACATGGGCATGTAAAGATCGAGATGGACTAATAGTATATAAGCAAAAGAAAACATTTAAAAAAAAACAAAAAAGTGTTTGACACAGGAGCCGAAATCAGTAGAATACGCAGCACGCCTTCG
>NZ_MKTO01000030.1:0-70628 GCF_001897665.1 Legionella sp. 39-23
TAAAGAACTGCTTGCAAAATTATGATGTCGTATTGCAGGAAGAGACACATAATTTCGGAGCAGCTCATCTTTCTGTTACAACAAAAGCAGCCCTCAAGAGCACAAGTGATCCCGATACATTGTCTGCAGATAAGGACAACTTGGCAGTACCCACTCCAGAAAAGCCCAATACATTCTTATCATCCAGCATGCTAAAGCCAAGCTCACAGGAATTCATACCCCGCGGGAACAATTCATTTTTGTTGTTTTCGCCTGGTCAAAATACTCAGACTCCACAGGCAACATCGCCTAAATTAAGTTCCGGAATGAGCAGAGCAAAGCCTTAGTCTCGAGCCAACTTTCTTTTGGGCTCCAATAAAAAAACTTCCAAATTGTGAGGTTTCTGCAGGTTTCCAGAAACCTCACGGTGCTCATACATTGATTTTGTTACAGCTGGATCTCTTGCTCCCGAGATGACATATCTGTGAATACTTACAAAAATAGTTTTAATCCAAAGTCTTCCTAAACAGCAACGTTGCTGAAATAACAATAAAAACCATAAATAATAGAATAGGCCAAATATCAGGCCAGAGAATACTAAAATCCGCCCCTTTCAACATGATATTACGTGTAACTCTTAAAAAGTGTGTTAATGGGATCAATTGGCTAATATATTGAGCCCACATTGGCATGCCACTGAATGGGAACAAAAATCCAGAAATCATCACTGCAACTAAAATATACGCATTAGTTGACGCAACGGCTTGAAATTGAGTCTTTGCAAAAGCAGAAATAGCTAAGCCCATTGCCAAACTTCCAATAGAGTAAGGTGCCATAATGAAAAGATACAGGAGGAAACTCCCATAAAAAGGTACAGAAAATACAAAAAAAGAAATGATTAATAGCATAAATAAAATAAGATAACCTACTATAAAATGTGGGATAACCTTGCCTAAGATAATATTTGCTGCACTAAGTGGCGTGATTAATAGCGTTTCGAATGTACCCACCTCATATTCAGCTGTAATGGACATTGCGGTGAGCAGCGTCAGTGTTGTAAACATTAATACGGAAATCAATCCCGGAATAATATTATATTGTGAAAACCCTTCCGGGTTAAACTTGGCGTGTATATCAAATTCAAAAGGTGTTTGTTGTGAAGGAAGATAGCCAAGAGCGCCTTGCAGATCATGTTCAAACAATTGTGCTGGGAGATCTGCTGCAGCACGAAATGCATTTGAAATCGCCACGGGGTCAGAAGCATCCGCCTCAATGAGCACATGTGGTTTTTCTCCTCTCAATAAGCTTCTTGTAAAATTAGGAGGAATATTAATGACAAACAAGCCCTTCCCGCTAAGTAACAAATTCTCTGCTTCGCGTTCGGTGCGGGCAAAGGTATCTAAAGAAAAATATTCTGTGTGTTTAAAACCTTCTAATAACGTGCGAGTAAATGAATCAATTTCAGAAGATATAACCGCCGTTGGTAGGTATTTGGGGTTCGTATTAATCATGAAACCAAATAATAATATTTGCATTATAGGAACTAAGAATAAAAACAAAAAAGTAGACATATTTCGTTTGATCTGGATAAATTCCTTTTTCGCAACGGATAAGACACGATATAAATCTGTTGTTATCATTTATAATCTCTGATCGCCAAACGTAGAGAGCCAAACAAAAACATCCTCTAAAGTCGAATCAATTATTTTTCCATAAAAAAACTCATTTTCGAAATAGGGCTGGATTGCTCTAGATAATTGCTCCTGATTTTTACTGCTTACATGCAGTGTATTATGGAATCGTAATACTTGATCAACACCCTCGGTAGACTCCAATTGATGAGATAACATCGCAATATTTTTTCCTTTTATTTCCCAAGTGGTTAAATTTACAGAGTTTAAAATTTCCTCAATCGTTCCCGACATCAAAGTGCTTCCGTAACACATATAGGCAATTTTATTGCATTTATCGACTTCATCTAAATTATGAGAACTCAATAAAATGGTAATTCCCTCTCTTGATAACTGATGCATCAGCTCCCAAAATTCTCGTCTGGCTTTAGGATCAATATTAGCGGTTGGTTCATCTAATAATAACAATAGAGGATCATGCAATAAAGAAACGGCTAATGACAAACGCTGTTTCCACCCTCCAGATAATGTGCCTGCAATCTGATCTTTGTATTGTTCTAAATCAAATTTGTGCAAATACTTTTCTATTTGATTTTTTCTATCAACTACTCCATAAACCTCAGAGAAAAAAATCATATTTTCATAGACAGTAAGATCTTTATAGAGACCAAAATTCTGTGACATATATCCAACAAGCGCTTTGATCCGGCTAGATTCGGTTAAGATATCAAACCCAACACATTCACCAGAACCCGAATCAGGAGTAATCAGACCACATAGCATTCTTAAAGAAGTCGTTTTTCCAGCTCCATTCGGTCCAAGAAAACCATAAATATCACCATATTCAACCTGAAGATTAAGATCCCTAACAGCCTGATATTTATTGAACTTTTTAGTTAAATTCCTTACATCGATAATATAATTGCTTTTATCCATAAAATACCTATAAACAATTTATTTCCACACTACTCTTATTCATTGATGAAGTAATAAAAAATCATATTTCTATACAAGCTAACTCTACTTGTTTCCCGAAATTTTCAAAAGAATTTTTTGAAATAAGGACTGGTGCTGAATGGATATAAATTTTTTAACAAGTTCAGCTTCAATAACTAACAATTCGCTATCGACTTTTGCAAAAGCCGCTTCTTTTCTTTTCATATCCGTCATAAATTCCAAATCCCCAAACATTTGATTTATTTTAACAACAGTAGAACTACTATTCTTTAAATTGAGAAGAACAACCTCGCCTTTGAAGAGATAATAACAAGCATCAGCAATATCCCCTTCTTTATACAAACAAGTTTCTGCACTAACCTTAATATTTTTGGCTGTTTTCACCATTGTTTGTATTTTCTCGTGAGAAAAATTACTAAATAGATGATGAGCGCGGATAAACTGAATTAAAAGAAATTCTTCACTTAATTTTTTTAAATTGGGATACTTTATTTGTGGCTGTTCTAAAAAACTAAGAAAATCATAAAGACTAATTTTTAGTAACTGCAGAGGATTAAGTGCTTTCACAGTAGCCGTATGTAAACCTGTATGCGAGACAAATCCCTCAGATGATAGGCCAATAATATCTCCTTTCCTTAATTCAGAAATACGCATAGCCTGCTTTTTTCCTAATGTATGCACCGCTCTGCTTACTTCTGCACTTCCTGAAACAATAAAATAAATACAGTCTATCGCCTCACCTTCTACAGCAATAATTTGGCCTGCTTCAGCGGATTCAGATTGTGCATACCCAATTAACTGCTGTGCATTTGTAGGATTGAGAAGACAGAAAAGAGGATGTTGTAAAATAAGATCCTCATAATGTTCAGAATTCTTTTTCATAAATCGTCTGTACTCATAATAGTCATAATCATTATTAAGGTCTCGCTAGATTGAGCCAATAATAGAATTGCAATCAGCCTAGTCTAACGTTCTTCTGAAAAGTAAGATTCCCAAAAAAATAATAATGACTGAAAATAAAATTATAGGCCAAGTATCTGGCCATAAAATATCCAAACCCGCTCCTTTTAACATACTATTGCGGGTGATTCTTAAAAAGTGTGTGAGCGGAATAACTTGACTTATCGATTGCGCCCAATGAGGCACACCAGTAAATGGAAATAAAAAACCCGATACCATAATGGCTACAAGCCCATATGCGTTGGTTAAACCTACCGCAGCAAACTGCGTGCGGGTAATCGCTGAAATAGCAAGTCCGGTCCCTAAACTCGAGATGGAGTAAGGTGCTACAAGTAATAAAAACAACAAAAAGCTGCCATGAAAAGGAATAGAAAAAATAAAATAAGCAATTGCTAACAATATAAATAAAAGGAAATACCCTAAAATAAAATACGGTATCACCTTACCAAAAATAATATTCGCTGGGGTTAAAGGTGTGATTAGTAAGGTCTCAAAAGTTCCTCGCTCAAATTCTGAGTTTATCGATACTGCAGTCAATACAGTCAACGTTGAAAAGATTAATAAAGCAATTAATCCAGGTATAGTATTGTATTGCGGAATGTATTCAGGATTGTATTTGGCCTGAATATCGAAAATGAATGGTGCTTCCTGGGACGCTAAATAACTAAGTGGTCCTTGTAAATCATGTTCAAAAACTTTGGCAGGTAATTCGGATGCTGCACGAAACGCATTTGAAACCGCTACTGGATCTGAAGCATCGGCCTCAATTAAAACATGCGGGTGCTTTCCACGAATTAAATCCCGGGTAAAATTAGGTGGAATATTAATGACAAAAAGTACTTTTCCACTAAGTAATAACCGTGCAGCTTGTTGTTCATCTCGAGTTATTGTTTCAATTGAAAAATAACTCGTATTTTTTAAACCCTGCAATAAAGTTCGCGTAAAAGGAGTATCCTCAGAAGTAATCACTACCGTTGGAAGATGTTTGGGATTCGTGTTAATAATCGCCCCAAATAAAAGTATTTGGGTAACTGGAATAATAATTAACCATGAGAAAATCAAAAAATCCCGTCTAATTTGAATAATTTCCTTTTTTGCAATCGACCAGATACGTAGAAATTCGTTTTTTATCATTTATCATCCTTGAATGAGCATTAAAAATGCTCAATTTTTCTCAAAACAATATCTGGATTTTCCCGGAAAATATCCATAGCAGATGATTTTGTTGATACAGCTCATTTTGTGTATCGTATCTTAATATGATCATGACTGACAGTCTATGCCTCCATTTTGAAGTTTCTTTAATATATTTTAAATCAGTGTATTGTCAGATATGACCATTTGATGGTAAGTTTTTTTATTCTCTCAATTCAATTGATTAATTCGTTTAAGATCAAAATAATATGCAAAAACTCATTCCAAGGTGGCTGTTTTTCTTCATGATTTGCATACTTATTGCGAGCTGCAAGCAAGAGAACAATTCACTGCAGGGGTATGTTGATGCAAATTATACTTATATCTCAAGCAATTTTGCGGGCAATCTTATCAGCCTTGATGTCTCCAAAGGCAATACAATTAACCAAGGTGAATTGCTGTTCACTTTGGACGTAGAACCCCAACAATCCCAACTCAAAAAAGCCAAAGCCGAGCTCGCACAAGCGTTGGCACAAGTCGAAGTAAAACAGGTTAATCTTGATTACCAGAGTGCATTATTCACCCGTTATCAAAAACTGGTCAAATCAGGTGGGGTCAGCATAGAACAACTTGAAGAAGTAAAGAACGATTACCTTAATGCGAAAGCATCATTAATCACCCAACAGGCATTAGTTGAGTCGTCCATGGCAGGGTTAACCCAAGCCAAATGGAGTAAAGCAAACAAAAAAGTGTACTCTTCCGTTTCAGGTTATATTTACGATACCTACTTTACCATTGGTGAATTAGTATTATCCGGACGCCCTGTATTATCTATTGTGACGCCTGAAAATCTAAAGGTGGTTTTTTTTATCCCTGAACCTTTATTAGCCCAATTAAAATTAAAAAATCAAGTAACCATCAGCTGCGATGGGTGCAGAGAAACATACCCGGCAACGATAAGCTATATTTCTTCAAAAACCGAATATACTCCTCCTTACATATTTAGTGAAAGTTCAAGAACGAAATTTGTTTATCGAGTTGAGGTAAAACCAAGCAAAGCAGCATTTAAATATTTACATCCAGGGCAGCCGGTCAGCATCAACTTGATTTCGTGATAGTTAAAGCGAATTGTTTTGCTCTCGTTATATAAGAAGATCAAATGCAAAAAATTTATTTATTTTTATGCACATTAATCCTTACAAGTTGTAAGGTCGGACCTAATTTTCATTCACCCGATGCCCCCAAAACAATTCACTATAATGCAGGACCGGTGAAAACGAAAACAGTTGGCGCGAAGAGTCGAGGAGGCCGTTCGCAACGCTTCAACTTTAAAAAAAATATATCCAAATCATGGTGGGAAGTATTCCACTCCAAGGAATTAAATTCATTCATTGAAAAAGGATTAAAAAATAATCCATCAATAGAAATGAGCAAAGCTAATTTGCGCAAAGCACAGGCTAATTTACTTGCTGAAGCAGGGCCCAATTTATTTCCTACTGTAGATACCCAGTTTTTAGGAAGTCGTGAACGAAACAGTTTACTTGCCACAGGAATTAATATTACCCCGATTCCGGGAACCAAACTTCCGTTTTCGTCAGTCAATACATTTGATCTGTACAATACCTCTATTAGTGTTCGCTATAATTTAGACTTATTTGGCGGTACTCGTCGTCAATTAGAATCCCTAAGAGCCGCAATTGATTATGAACGCTTTGAATTGGAAGCAACCTATTTAACCCTAACAGCAAATATAGTGACAACTGGCATTACGATTGCCTCGTTACAAGAACAAATTAAAGCAACAAAAGAACTGATAGAGTGCCAAAAAAAATTGGTGCAAATAGAAAATAGCAACTACCTTCAAGGACATACATCCGAGCTTGAAACACTCAATAGTGACAATCGACTTAAGGAAACTCAAGCGCAACTCCCTATCCTCAAAAATGATTTAGCTAAAAAATATAATGCTCTTGCAGTACTTATAGGCTCATTACCGAGTGAAACTGAGTTTTTTAATTTTACACTGCGCGATATGCAATTGCCTACAGATCTTCCAATGACACTACCCTCACTGCTTGTCAAACAACGGCCGGATATAAGGTCTTCTGAATCGTTATTGCATAAAGCAAGTGCAGAAATCGGTGTTGCAACCGCCAATCTCTACCCTAAATTAAATATAGGCGCCACCTATGCGTGGTACTCAACGGCACTGAGTACCTTGTTCAATCCAGCAAATAATGTGTGGAACTATGGTGGGCAAATATTTGAAACCCTACTTAAAGGTGGAGCATTACGAGCCAAACGTAAAGTTGCCATTGCTCTGTATGAATATGAACTTGCGCGATATAAAAAAGTGGTACTTGAATCCTTTCAACAGGTTGCAGATGCATTACATGCGCTTGAGTTTGATGCCGAGTTATTACGCGAACGAGTCAATTCAGAAATAAACACAAAAAAATATTTTGAAATAGTAAAAATGCAACACCAACTCGGCAAAGCAAACTATTTAACTGTTTTAAGAGCCAAAGAATCCTATTTAAAAATACACCTAAAAGTAATTCAAGCTGAAGCAGCTCGTTATAATGACACCGCCGCGCTCTTCCAATCCCTAGGCGGCGGATGGTGGAATAATGGATAGGGTCTTACTATGTTGGCCAAACCAACCTACACCTGCTAATGGAAATTCACTAGAAAATCCTGGTTGCAAGCAACCAGGCTACGACTGGCTATGTTGTGGCGCACGTGGCCTTGGTTTTAATCCTTTTAAGCCTTTTGTTCATAACGATTAAATAGTTTATAACCTTCATTTTAAATTCGGTTAAAACAGGTAAGGGGCTAACGGGACACTCTAGAAAAATCCTATTGCAAGCAACTAAGATAAGATTATACTTGCGCTACATAGCAGGCCAATAAGAATAAGAAAGACATAGAGTCCATAAATTTTCAGGGCATGTTACCTAATATCATTGTCAGGAGTTTTTTAATCATTAATTTTAGGAGTATCAGGTGTGAACAGTAACATTATAAATAAATCTGGTTTTAGATATTGGTTAAGCAGTATTGCTTGTCTTACATTTCTGACATTAGTAAGCCACGGTGCAGCAGCTGGTACTGTCGGAGGTGTGTCTTTAGGAACAATGGCATCAAACATTACTAGCTCATTCACGAACTTGGCTAAATTGGTGACCGCTGGTTCTTATTTGGCTGGGTTGGGATTTTCTATTGGGGCGATTATGAAATTTAAACAGCACAAAGATAATCCGACTCAAATTCCAATTGGAACACCAATTTCTCTAGTCTTTATTGCTGCCGCTTTATTGTTTCTGCCTTCTATTTTAGGTGTAACAGGAGAAACCATGTTTGGAGCCGGTGGCGGTCAAACTGCAGGACCTGATGGTATTATTTTTTCATCAACGAACACTGTCGATCGTATATCTTAAGCGGGTTGGTATACGGTGCAAACGTGCAAAGCACCGAAGATGTTAGCTTAGCCTGGCTGCTTGCAGCCAGGCTACAATGTTGCACAAATCAGGACAGGGGTTCATGTGGTTGGCGCAAGATCATCGCTGAAATTTAAATCTTCAAGAGGTATTTCCATATTTCTCGCGGCAAAAAAAAGTACATTTTTAGCAGAAGAAACAAATCTATTTCGACTCTCTTTGGTACACTGGATATGGTCTTCCAAGAGCCACCAACTCAGGGCATAGGCTGTTGCACTTGCTCCTGCTATTTCCATAAAAAAACTGATATTGGCAACCGCACCCAGTGCTAAAGGAAAACCACCTAGGGCAATCCCACCTAGCAATTTTTGCCACAGAGTTAACTCATTCCAATAATTGCTTATACGTGTAATTAGAGATGTACTTTGTTTTAAAGTATCTATTGCTGAATATAGGTTATCAAGTGCAGCATCACAACGAGAATCTCCTCTTCGTTTTGCAGCATCTTTGAGTATCGTAATAGTCCGCTGTAAATCTTCAAGATCTTTGTTATTTTTAGCCATTTCGATTTCCTATCCCGCGCCAAGACGTTAAATGCCCAAATGTAACATAAGCAATAATTGCGTCAATAGAACTACAGCCAGGAACTCACGGATAAATACTGCTTGCAAGCAACCAGGCTAGCTGCTTGTTTTCTTTGATAGCCATGCAACAAAAATCAAACTCTCTTGGTTTGTGCCTATAATTTAAACATACAACACCGCAAACCATGGAGGGTTTATGTATACATTTAAAGATGGAGATATTCATGCTTATCAGACCCAAGCACGAACAATTACACTAGTTAAAGGGAATTCATCGGTACTGTATCCCTTTTACACGTCTTCTGGTCTTAATAGCAATAGCAAGGAAACCTGGTTCCCCTGGATGGGTTACGTGGACTATCCTGATGGCGATTCTTCTAAGGGTGAAGTTTATATGGTGAAACCAGTTACCCGGAGTGTTTCCGAGGAGCCGGCTGCCATTTTAAAGAAATACCTTGTAGATAAAGCTGTTGCAACATGTATCAGCGAGAGGCCAGCAACGATAACCCAACTTATGAAAGAAAAACTTGGCCCCGAAGCAGCTCTTCTGTTTGATAGCGGTATGGAACTTGATGATGAGATAATCAAGACGATAAAGGAACACTATCACGCAATTGCTAATTCGTTTATTAGTCGCATGGGTAATGATGAGGCCTTGGCAATTTCTTGTTCTTTAGGTGGTGGCGAATGGGATAAATACCCTGAAATGCGTCAAGAAATAATGAATGCAAATGCCACAGCGAAATTTATTAAACCCATTGAAAAGCTAACCTACACTGAGAGTCCGATTCGAGTTATGACTGAACCAGAAAAGCAAGAATTAATTGATTTTAAAGGCATCGTTTGTACCGGCATGGTCAAAAGGAGTCATGCGGAAATGGCAATACATATGGAAAAAATAATCCGCGAAGAATCTCAACGCTACGTCTCTACGTATTTTATTCAAGAAAAAAAGAAGTTTCCTACAAGTGAACAGGTGAATGAATTGGTTCATTTAACCCATGCTCGAGAACTAAGAGATAAATATGTTGGTTCTGTCTCTCATCTTGTGCAAACGGAGCGACACAAAGAGGCCAATCAACCAGACGGCGATATGAACCCTCATTAATGGAATGGCTTTAAATTTTTATTACACACAATAAATGACTTCAAATAGGCACTGCAAAGCTTGGGACAGCGTGTTTTGTAGTGCAACGATTGCAATTGTCGCTTCATCTGAATTAGATCTGGAAAAGCTCCTAATCATCTCCATTACTCCCACAAATCATCAATAATTCATCGACACTGCTTATCCATCACTCTTTGTACTCATCTCCATTGAGTTAACTATTGAGCTCTTTTGGTGATTTTTTATCAATCAAGGGGCAAATAAAAACCAAAAAGACCAAGCATTGTCTATAATTTATCATATCTGAGCAATACCGCCTGGAGGTTTTATGGGAGCAGCTGGATATAACTTGGGTTATCTTTTACATATTCAGAAAAATATTGTAGCCAGTCTTAATGCCAGCGAAGCAGCAGAGTTACAACGAAATTTAGCAGAATTAGATTCATTTGAACAATTAAATTCCCGCCTTCGAGCGTCTATCCCCAAGTATGAATCCTGGATCGCTGAGCAAATTAGAAATGGGGCGAATGAGCTTCAACTCAGCATATCTTATCCGCCTCCTCGTCCCCTTGATCTAAGCCCTACTATAGCGCGCATTTCGAGCTTGCTCTGCAGAGTAACGCCAGAAGTAAGTGCTTTGCAAGACAGGCTATTAGAGGAAATGTTCAATCCCTCAGGAGCTTTAAGTAACTATTTAAAAAATCTTTCCGACTCAGACAAAGTATTGTTTTTATCAGCACTGATTAATAATAATGCAGATAATATTTATCTGATATTGAAAAATGCACCAGGGCTTGCAGAAGTCCCAGCAGAGCAATTAAAACAAATAATCTATCATAAAAGTGCCATGGAGGTGGCTAATTATGGTGCTTTTACCAATACCTTGGTTGCCAATATGATTGCAAAGATATGTCAACCTGCAGATGGAGCGCCTGCACTGACACAAGACAAAACAATGGCTCTCTTTGAAAAAGCAATGAGAGGAATTTCAGACCATGATCTTCCTCTCCCTATAAAAAAGAATATTTGCCAATACCTTTTTTCTGCTCTTAGCTCTTCTATTGGCATTAGAACACCTTTGCAAGCTGCAGGACAGCTTCATTACTCTACCTCTTCAACTGACCGCATAAAAAGACCTGCGATTGATTGGCTTGATTATTTGTTAGTGACTAATAAAACATTAATTGACGAGATGACTCCAGCAAAAAAGCACGAGTTGCAGAATGCCTTAGATCGCTATGATGGCATTACAAGAAACAATACCTTAGCAACCGGGCCACATGAAATAACAGATTCTACGACTGCTGTAAGTCGAATTTATGAATTACTGTGTCGAGAGCCAGCTGAAATCAATATTGCGAGAGTCTCCATTGATGTCGCGTTAAAAGATGGGCCTAACAGCCCATTGAGCAGATATCTAAGCAATCTCCCTACAGAAAAAAAAGCAAAATTAATTTCCGCTCTTATCAGTAATGACAGAGATATTTTGGGAAATATGTTGTCTGAGATACCCACACTAGCAGCTATTGACAAAGAACGTTTAAATCAAGTGGCCGAAAGCGGTCGGCTTGAATATTTTTTAAACCCTACAGTAGTCACATTAATTAAAATGCTAGTCGAGCCTGCAGATGGCCAGACGGCAAGTCCCGCCAAAAGAATTCTTCTTTTGGAAAGGGCAATTGGAAATGTCCCTGATGGTTTTATTAGTACGAGCATGAAGAAAACGCTCTATGCACAAATACTGCCCCCACACGAACTCCAACTGCTTGATTATGCTTATCATGAAACTGCAAAAATTATTACAACAGTAGAAGCCCAAAAACATACCGGAAAAATCAGTCCCACAAAATATAAAACAGCCATTCAAGCCGAGCTTGATTATTCAGAATTTATTTTACTCACGCTGGGAGTACTAAAAGACGTGTTGCATAATGACTCGCCATCAGGCGCAAGTAGCATACAAAAAGCAGAATTAAATCACATTCGACGCTTATATATGGCAAGAGACTATGAAAACGCGATAACAAAAATAAATGAATTTTGTGTAAATCACAGAGAGGCAATAGGAGGCGCTCTTGCGGATACAATCACACTTCGCTCTCCACGCTTAAATGAAGTTAATCGCTCTAAAAATTATCCCAGACGATTTTTTGAAACAAGATTAGGCCAAACCTTCCTTGGACAAGCAGTTGAACTTGAACGCATTAACCGCATTTGTTTGGCGATCACCGGTGTCCGTTTTGAGACAGACGGGATTACTCCCGGATCACCTGAGGCTGCTCAGGTTGTTAAAGACGCAGTCAGTGCTGTAATTGATTTCTGTCAGCCGCCCCACTATGCTCGTGAAGAAATGCATCATCGCTATAAAGAATTATCTGCTCAATCTGAGTTCTTCCGTGACCGCGTAAAAACGTATCGTCCCGGATTTCATCACAAATCGCTGGCAGGATCACCGACAGCATTATCATCACCCTCCATCCATAGCCGCAATCGGGGAGTTATGGTATCAAATCAGCCAAGCTTTGGCGACGAAATAACGCAACAAGATTATATTAACAAAACCACAGATAAAATAGGAAGCTCGGCTCCTTACTCCCCTTTGGCAAGACGTTCTGCTTTTGCAGGTAATATTTCAGGCCATGCATATGGTATGGTAGCAAGATTAGAAAAATATATGCAGCTTAATCGAAGTAGCCCTACCCTGGAGGATGATGTAAATCATTTTATAAAAGCGTTTATGTCGGATTACACATCACGAGGCTCTCATAGCTTTTTTGAAGTATTCGATGCATTTAACGAGCCGGCTGTTCTTAGGATTTTTGCTGATTGTGGGGTCAGATTAAACTTAGAATGGAGCGATGAATTGCTTGAGCAGGTTACAAATGCGAGCCAAGACTACACAGCGGCTTTAGTTTTACGTAGAACCACCCATACCAGTTTATCAGAATCGCTAGCAACCCATGGTTCTATGCCTCCCTTACATCGAGCAGCTTACAAAGGAAATAAAGTGATTGTAGAGCAGCTACTTAACTCTGGCCAGGATCCTAATGAGAGTGAGCCCAAGGACCATAATACACCGCTGCATGTGGCCGCTATGCAAAACCATCCTCATGCTGTAAAAATTCTTCTGAGTCATCCGCACATTGAGGTGAATAAAAAACGCGCTGACGGCATGACCCCTTTGCATCTCGCTGTTAAATCAGGACATCTTGCGATTGCACACCAATTGTTACATGCTGAATTTGCTCCAGCTAATCCTAATATCCTGGATAACTCAGAAGAAACCCCCTTGTTGATCGCAGTAAGAGCAGGCCGTAGAGATCTAGTAGAACTGTTATTAAAAGAAGGGGCAGATCCTAATGTAGGCAAATCCCCACTTTTAGAAGCGTTCAAAAAAGGAGATACGTCATTAGCCATGTTAATCCTTGAACATGGCGGAAACCCAAATGTAACAAATAATGATGGAATGACTGCTTTGCATCTTGTAATAGAAAATCCTGCGCTAGAGCAAAGAAAATTAGTGCAGCTCCTATTACAAAAAGGAGCCATAAACACAGAAGATACAACGGCAACAACACCGCTGAGAATGGCCATCGCTGCAGGTCTCGCTGAAATTAGTACCGATATTCTCTTATCAATGAATCGCTCTGAATTAACAGAAGCAGATAAAATGGCTATTTTAAGCAATAAGGCGCTTCCTAAAGCACTCGCCGCCTGTTGTAGTATACAAATAATGGAGTCAACAACGAGAAAAATGGAACTTCTAAGTAGAACTCTACACAGAGAAAATGCATTAGGAGAAGTGCTCTACAGCGAACCCATTCCTGCCTCGATGTTTGCGCCGAAACGATTTAATGGACAGCCTGTAACAGGAAGCGTAGATACCCTAATGCGAGCTCATTCAGCAGATGTACGCACTTTAGAAGCACCTGCACCTGAAATGGGACCAGAATTAGGCGCACCTTATCGAGAATAAAAAGATTATTTTAAAATCCTGGTTGTGGGCAACCAGGCTACAACACTATTTACCACACTTAACTTCTCCATAAGAATTCAGTTCGCAACTCTCACCTTCGCCCCCACAAACAACCATGCCATTTCTGTCTTTAACACATTCTCCTGCGCCACAGACCACTTCACCGTATTGATCTTTAGCACAGCCACCTTCTGGATAGGTGGAGCAAACCACTGAGCCGTCACGATTTCGTAAACACTGTCCAGGACCACAAATAACTTTCCCATAACTATCTTTTTCACATTCGCCATTTTTATAAGGTGAACAAACCACCTTGAGATTACTGTCTGTAAGGCAAGCTCCCTTCCCACACACTACTTCTCCATATTGGTCTTGGATACATTGTGCTGAAGTGACCGTAGAAAAAGCCATAAAGATGAAAATTGCTAACGTTTGATGATGCATTTGGATAAAAAGTAAAAAATATTTACATTAATAATAGTATAGACCCAAGCTTTCTAAGCTAAGTCGTTATTTAAAAACATGAAATGAACGAGAGAAAAATTGCTACTTCACTGCAAAGTTCCGCCATCTCGTAGTGTTATATAATACTGCTCCAAATCGACTATACAGCGCCTCAACACGGTTACTTGTGCTTGTATAATGTCTTCTGTGCTAATCCACTGTTGACCATTTGCACGTTTATTTAATTCAATGCGTGTGTTTAATAAAAATTGGGCGATAGTTGCTTGAATACTAGCACATATTTCATCTTCGAGAGGTTTGGATTCCTCAAGAAATTTTTGGATTAATTCCTGATTATTTTGTATGAATTCTATTTGTGTTTCTTCTGTCATATTTACCTCATTTGTTTTATCCGTATTTCAATACAGGCACATCCTTTTAATGGCCGTTTAAACGGTTTATCCCCAAAGCTGCCATTATACATGTTAATTGGCTGCATATTTTACTTATCTAGAGAATCATTGGCTAATCCAAGTGTTTTGGCTTTATTCGCTAATGTTTGGGGTTTAATGAGTCTTTGACAAACGTCACCATCAAAATAAAAACTTTGCTCGCTCGTATCTTTGAAGGATAAAATATTACAACTTTGATTTAAGGCAGTACAATTTAATGAAAATGAAAAAGATATTACTTGTTTGGCTTTTATCATTGTCTAGTGGCACTATTTTAGCGCAAGGTAGATTACCGCAGCTATTTTTGTTTTTAGGGGGAGACGAGGCAAGTTCATATGAACATATGCTCAAAAATAATTGCATCAATGGATTACAAATAATTTATTCTTGGAAGCAATTAGAACCTAAAAAAGGCTTCTATGATTTTTCCAAAATTGAGAAAGATTTAAAGTTTCTTAATAAAGAACATAAAAAGCTTTTTATCCAAATACAAGACCGCTCCTTTACTCCAGACGTAGTTAATGTTCCTGACTATATTCGTCAAGAGAGTGTATATCATGGTGGAGTGGAAATGCAGTATGATTTTCCAGGCGAAGGCAAACCTATTACGACAGGATGGGTTGCACGAACATGGGATCCTGCCGTAAGAGGTCGTTTTCAATTATTAATACGAAAATTAGCATCTCAATTTGATGGAAAAATTTACGGTATCAACCTACCAGAAACATCAGCTGATTTCGATCCTAACCATATGCCTAAAGACTTCACATCTGATAAATATTTTTACTCAGTCATTAAGAATATTCGTTATTTAAAAAAAGCGTTTAAGAAAAGTCAGGTGATTCAATATGTCAATTTTTTTCCAGGAGAATGGAATAATGATCATCATTACATGAGTAGCTTATTTACTTTTGCCAGGAAGCACCACATTGGTTTAGGTGGCCCAGATGTTGTACCTTATAAAAATTCACAGATGAAGAATAGCTATCCTTTTTTTCATCAATATAAAGGTAACATCTTAACGGCTCTAGCTATCCAAGAACCTGATTATACTTATAAAAATCCCAGTACAGGTGATTTTTATACTTTTTATGATTTCTATTCTTTTGCAAAAGAATACTTAGGTGCCTCAATTCTATTTTGGAATATAGAGGAGCCATTTTTTTCGAACCAACTGTTACCTAACTTAAATGTTAATTATTTTATGTGCAATGAACATAATGCTTAGAGTTTTTTTTCATAAACTCACTGCCATTACTGTTACTGGATGAGCGTTAAATTCATCCATGCCAATTTTTTTCCATCCAAGTCGCTCATAATATTCTGGTATGGTTGGATCAAAAGCAAACAAATAAAGTTTTTCAAAACCCAACTTTTTTGCTTTCTCAACTATAACATCAACCAGCATTTTACCGATCCCCTGTTTTTGAAATTTAGGAGCAACCACCAAATCACCAATCCAAGGTCCTAAATCAGGGCGAATTCCTCCATTTAATTCCAGTGTACATGAGCCTACAGGAGTCTCACCGTATAGTGCAATGTAAGTAAATGGGATATCTCGATGCAGTTCTTCGTGATACAACGATTCAATTTCGTCAATCCCAATCTCTGGCATCCAAATTTTACCTAAAACTTCATGCCAAATATTCGCAAGTTCTGGTATGAGGTGTGGATACTTTTTTAAAAAATCAATTTTGATCATACAAACCACTCTACATTCTTCCAATTGCCAATATCGATTTTTTTAGCGGTGATCCTGGTTTGATAGTTACCCACATGAATCTCGAGTTTATGTCCGTCTGGATCAAGAAAATAGAGTGATTCACCTGACGAAATGTTGTCCTTGAATATAGATGCTCCTGATTCAGTAATTTTTTTAGCTATAAATTGAAAATCTTTCATGCTTACACTAAATGCATAATGAGTGTAACAAGGTTGTGGTTTCCTTGCTAAATCAACATTGAGACAGAACCAAAAATCTCCGATGAGAAAATATGCTCCTTGATCCCATTTTACGAGCGGCTTAAATCCTAGAATATCCTTGTAAAATAAGAAAGAGCGATTAATATCAGTGCATGCAAGCGTAATGTGATTAATATCTGTGATAGCCATACTATTTTTACCACTATATAAATAGCTATAGTTTGAACTATAGCTGAACGTTTAGTCATCATTTTCAGAAAATGACTTATTTGAGATAGATAAAGTATATCTATCTCAAACACAAGCGCTTATTTTTTCTTAGTCTTTAACCTTACTATGGTGTTTCTTACTTAAAGGCGTTAATTTTCATCTTTACTTAAATGTAGCAATATAGTCCCATATAAACGCTAATCTAGAAGTAAGACTATGATTAAAAAAGATTGTTAAGAGTCTCTTGCTATATTGCACGCTAAAGTGAATTAAACTTTAAGCTAATTAATAAAATGAAAATGACTCTCCGTTGAATAGGAGTAAAATGACTTTATCTCTTCCTCGCGTTCATAGGATGGCAAATCCCCTAACTCAACATGCAATACCTTAGCAATTTCTGACAAGTCCACACTGGAATGATCTTCAATATGATAAATGACATCAACCATTTTTCTAGGTAACTCGATATAAGCGAAATGATTTCTAAATAATGCATCGAGAGTGGGCACAAAAAACCTCACCGTATCAGAGTTTATTTGCTCTGTTTGGGGACAGAATTTTTTTAGACATTTGATGCAGAACCTTAATGATATATCGTATAACTGTGAGCCTGCGCTAGTTTTATCAAACATAATAATCCTTATTCAATTTTTAACATGTAACTAAAGGACAGCATTACATTACAAAAACCAAATGTCAATGAGAATGATTATCAATTGCATTTAAATTGATTTGGCCGCCCCTCATTGATAAAATTTTATTAGCGACTTCTATATAACCTGATGTTTTTATTAAATATTCTCAGATATAATTAATTTTTAAATGAATATTTTTGGGCGTATCAATGCATATTTTAATTTCTTATGAAGACAATCCTGGATTTAGTTTATTTAAAACACGTCTTGGAAGAGATGATTTAAAGTTTAAGTCTTGGTTGGGCTATAATCGGAATGGCGATAATTTACCGTATACAAACTGTTCGGGAGTTTGGCATATTTTAGTTGGTTCAATCACTAAAGCAGAATTGTCTAAAGTATGCGCGCTTGAACCAACATTAAAATTTAGAATTGTCGAAGACGACGATTTTAGAAAAGCCCAAACATTTCTTTCCACTCCATCACTTAACATGCATCAGATTTCAGCTAAGACACTCTATAGTATAGAAAATTTAGATTATGAAGTTACCGACTTACAAGCTTCTCTTTTGAAAGGTTTCGTTGGTTTCTAAGAATGAGATTTATTAAGTGTAGCCTGGTTGCGAGCCACCAGGCTGCGGTTAAAATCCCTTCAAATTAAAATATTATCTGACTTTCCAGAACTGTATCGCAAAATACTTCTCGCTCAATTGGTTTATTTTGGTTAATAATATTTTAAGGAAAATCATTTATAATTGCACATTAAGCGAACAATTTGACTCCAATTAATTCGCTCTTTTTGTAGGTTAAACCTTGGCTTATCAAGGTTGCTCATTCGATTATAAGGTAAACAAATAATGAAGAAACTTGCCTTTGTTTTACTTCCTCTTACAGTTTTTACTACCAAAATCTTTGCTACCCCTGCCATCTATACGACCCAGACTTTCTATAAAGTAAGCGGAGCTACTGAACAAGAATTGCGCAACCATCTTAATGAGTTAGGACCTGTTTCTACCGATAAACATTACGATGCAAAAACATCTTGGCATATCAATTGGAACTATAGATGGCATTATGATAATGCTACGAAAAATCCTTGTTATCTTACTGAAGTAAAGGTCAGCGCTAATATTGTGACCATTCTACCTGAATGGGAAGACAAAGAGCACGGAAGTGCTGAGTCCCAATTAAAGTGGGAGACTTACCTTAGTAATTTGAGCAAACATGAAGAGGGGCACGGAAACAATGGTAAGGAGGTGGCCGCTGAAATAGAAGAGGCCTTATTACAAATCCCGCCCATGTCTTCGTGCGAGATGCTGCAAGCGAACATTGAAAATACAGCTCAAGGTATCGTGAAGAGACATAATACTTGGGATACAAATTATGACACTTCGACCCAACATGGTAAGACACAGGGCGCATCTTTTCCCTAAAGCCTGGCACCGCGTGACCTGGCTGCTTGCAGTTGGAGTTTAATTTGGGAACACTGAAAATCCTGGTTGCGAACGGCCAGCCTACAGATAAGCTCTTTCCTTAAATTATTGTAAATTGTCGGGTCAAGGCCCGGCCTACTCGTGAATCACAATCCTATTGAACAAAATAAAGGCTATGTTATATTGCGTTTTTATTTAACAGTTACGCACTATGCCCAATAAGTCGCCTTCCAAACCCTCTTATTTCAAACGTAGCATCAAATTGTTGTTTGATTATTTTAAAAACTCAGAAGACAAGCAGTTAGCCTATTGGTTGCTTTCTGGAAGTGTGCTTTGTGTCTTAGCTGTATCTGCTTTGGGTTTTGTTATGGGATGGTGGTGCTTTCCCTATATTTTTGCGGCGTTTATGGCGAAGGATTTAGCACTGTTTGCAATAGGGATAGGGGCAGGTCTTTTGATTGCAGGAGGAATGGCTGGATTGACTTATTTGGCGAACCTATTTAAAAATGAGTTATATGTTGATTGGCGGTCGTGGTTAACAAAGAAAATAATCAATCAGTACTTAAAAAACAAAACGAATTATCTAGAAATTTCCAGAATTTACAAAGATCTTGATAATCCAGAACAACGCATTCAAGAAGATATCGATAAAATTGTTGAGTCCTCCTTAGAGCTAACTTTAGGATTTATCGATAATTTTTCTAATCTTACAATGTACATTGTACTCTTAGGGATAGCTGGAAGCTCCATATCGTTCATGTTTTTAGGACCAGGCTACTTAATTCTCACCGCCCTCTTGATAGGTAGTGTATCCTCTCTAATTGGTTACTATATAACCAATCGTTTGAATAAACTGACCAACGATGAGACTAAAGCGCAGTCCAATTTGCGAGGGACACTACACCAACTTAAGGAACACTCTGAAGAAATTGCCATTGAACAAGCGGAGACGTATTACAAAAATCGACTTGAAAATGAAGTAGACTCCTTAAACGCAAAAACCATAAACAGGCTATCCGTTGAAAATAAAGTCAAAACGTTTAATGTGTTTAATAGTATTGTTCAAGCAATTGTTCCGTTCATGATTTCAATTCCTTTATATATGGCCGATCTCATCAGCTTGGATGTTTTTTATTCTGTTGGTTATTACTTCTCCATGGTGGCACGTTCACTCAATTGGTTTATTCAATCCTTTGAGACAATTAATAAATTTAGAACAAGCCTGGATCGCGTTAATGAATTGCAAACCATTTTAAATAAAAAGAATGCCGGTGAGTCAACACAAAAAATTATTCATATTATAGATAAGCAAAGTAAAAATCTTGAGGTGCGAGACTTAGATCTTGCACTCCATAGCAGTAATGAACTACTTATGAAAGGACTTACTTTAAAATTCACTGCCGGTGTACATACTCTAATTCAAGCCCCTTCAGGAACAGGAAAAAGCAGTCTATTTAAAGCTATAGCAGGTACTTGGCAATCTGGTGAGGGTGAAATTTTTATTCCTAACAGCAGGAAATCTATTTATTTTTTACCTCAGAAACCAACTCTTCCTGATGATACATTAAGGAATGTGCTCGCTTATCCCGACTCATATTGCCCTTATCCGGATGAAGAGTTAATTAATGCACTAAAAGCAGTTAACCTGGGGGCACTAGCTAATAAATTGGATGAAAAAATTGGCTTTAAATCTCTAGGAGAACAACAACGAATTGCCTTTGCTCGCGTCTTATTAAGAAAACCAGACTGGGTGTTTTTAGACGAAGCGACAGCGTCCTTAGATGAAGATATAGAAGCGCTAGTCTACGAACTCATTAAAAAACGTCTCCCAAAAACAACAATTATTAGTATTGCTCATCGCTCAACAGTAAAGCCCTATCATGATAATATTTTATTTTTCAGGACAGATGAGCAGAAAAAGGTATACATAAAAGAAGGAAGAGTTAGAGACCCACTTCCAAAGTATGAGGCAACCCAACTCAGTTGGTCGATTTAAATCTCTCGAGCACATTTTGCAGCCACTCAGCTATATGAACAACTGTAGCCTGTGTGCAGCGTAGCGAAACCCGAGTTACGGCGCCAACTCATTGAGGCAGAATCAAATCTTTGTCCACAATCAAGAGTGAGCCTTATTACAATTGATTTCTAATAATCGGCAGTTGCAATGCTGCTGCAATTAACTCCGCCCGGTTATAACAGTTAAGTTTATTTTTAGCTGCATTAAGATGGTCTTCAACTGTTCTGGGGGATAAATTTAATTTTTGACCAATTTGCTTTATTGTCATCCCTTTAACCAAATAGTACAAGCATTTAACTTGTTTCGTTGTCAGTTGACCATTGGCATTTTGCTCAGGTAAGAGGGATGGATTAAAGTGAACATTCGCGTTAGGCTTAGCAACTAGAGCCGTCTCATGCATTGTCGAAAACAAAGGGGTATCCCCATCAATCAAAAAGGATATTCCAACGACACCAATGATTTTTCCTTGTCGAGTGTATAACGGTGCCTTACGACTAAGATAATGCTGAATCGAACCATCCAGCTGAACTGTCTCAAGAAACGTTTTCGCTTTATTCTGTTGTATTATCTCTGCATCATTTTTCATAAGGAGAGGAGCTTGTTCTTTCCATAACAAGTCATAATCCATTTTTCCCTTCATATCTTGCATCTTGTTAACATGTAACATGTTATGATTACAGTCTAAATAGCATCCTTTTTTATCTTTGACATAGATATTTGCCAGGGTAGTATCTAAAATATTATCCAGGCCTGTAGTGAGAGAGGCTTCTGCATACATGTAGTGGGCAAGTTTACGCGTAATCATAATACATCGATAAAAAGCTATTAGCATTATTATACAATAATGTTCAACTTATGTACACATATTCCCTTATCCCAACGTACGCCTGCTAAAGAACTAAGAGCTTAATCGTGTTGCATCAAAAGCATGTAACAATGACGGACAAAGTACGTCCCAAACCCCACATACATCCAAGACAGATAAACGTAAAGAGCATATGCGTCATCGAAATACTTCTGAAATAAAAGACCTGAAAGAAAATAGAAAAACACATTAAGACTAAGCCAAACAAAATAGTACACAAGGATCGTAAACGCTCAACGGGCTTTCCTGCAAAAAAGGCGAGTAAAAAAACATATATTGAAATAGCGAATAAGATACCATCTGATTTGTCTTTGGCATCATGCAAAGATAGAGACTCAAAAAACAGGATGGCTATGCCAAATAGTCCGGCTAAAAAGACAAATCTCACTAGGGCTTTACTTTGTTCTTTTTTAGGAAATAATCGCATTAATAAACTCACTCATTTAGCCAGGTAATTTTTTCCATAAAGTGTCTTCTTATTCTGCTCGTAATTTAAAATTTTTAATACCGTATTGATCACGGTGTTTATGAATTAGAACTTTATTATACAATAAGATCAAAAAACAAACCAAACGTTCTTCCATAATTAACCTATATCAATGCACTATTGGGGTAATTAAAATGAGTAAAAGCGAAAGTAGTCTGGATGAGGCAAAAACCGTAACCCGGGTTACAGATAAAAAATCAGGCTTCACTCCCCCGGGTTCCGCTTGGCTGCAACCAGGCTACAATTTAGCAAGTCAGGCCCCTTGCTATGGGTAATAGCGTAGTTCAATTTTATTATGTTCTGGGTCTAAAATATAAATCGAAATGCCTTGTCCATGCGCACCCCAACGTTCTACTGGACCTTCTTCAATTGAGATATTATGAGATTTAATTCTTTGATATACCTTATCCCATTCATTTTTATCAAAGGAAAGACAAAAATGATTTAAATGATTCGACTGTTCATCATCCTGGTGTGTCGATATTTCTTTGGGAAAAAGATCAATGATCGTATCCGCGTTAATACGGACTGATGGAAACGATATTTTGCCAGCACGAAATTCCTCTACTCGTTCGGGATGCAATCCCAAAACATTCTCATAAAATGCCAGTATCCTATCAATATTTGCTACATTCAGTACAAAATGATCCATCCCTGCCTTGGGCATATGTCCCTCAATATTAAAGCCATCTTCTTGTATTATAGGGTCTATTGAACTGATCTTACTATAGTGTGTAATCGATTGATCGTACGTTTAATGCCAACACGCGCGACAACAAAATGGAACAAAATGTAGCCTGGTTGCAAGCAATCAGGCTACATCTGAGATACAGTGCGGTTACTGTGGTGTGTAATTGGGTTGCTGGGCGTCTAATACTGACAGTGTATTATTGTTATAAGCACTTATAAGTGTTGACAAACGCTTCATTTCATCCTGTGCAGTCTGTTGCGATATAGAGCCATCTTTCAATTGGCGTTCGATCAACTCACGTTGTGTCTGTAAGTTTCGAACGACTCGCTGTAATTCTTGAGGTGAAATATCAGGATTCGGGTATTTAAAAAACATAATAGACTCTCATTTTAGCATAATGAACGCATAGTACCTGCAGCTTTTTCTAAGATCAATTTATATTGAGCAATACAATTAGAAAACTTGAGCCAAAATTCAATCGCTATTAAGCCCTTAGTTGAAGCACTAAGGCGTTAACTTAGAGGCATTATTCTCAATCGCTTTTGCAGAATCATTGATGTCTTTTAGGAATTTAGCTTTACTTTGTACCACCATAATTTCATCTGGTCTTACTGAGTACACTTCATAATCTTTCGCAGCCAACTCTTCTTTTAATTTTGATAATTTTTCAACATCATTTTCTTTGGAGGTGATTACACCAATTCTATCGCCACCTTTTTCCATTAGTCGCACACGAAATGCAGGGTTAGTAGCAGCTTGACTCGAGAAAGATGAAGACTGAAAAAAAAGAGGGCTTTTCACTGTAAATGGTCGCATAAGCTTCAGCATCATAGATATATACTCTTTTGAATTAAAATTTGCTAAGTAATGAGCGAAGTCTATTTTAATAAAATTTACTCAATTTAGCAAATTAACTATCAAAATTGAACTATATGCTATTGATACTTGTACGTTTTTAAGTATCGCCCAGCATTAGGGTGATTTACTTTTTGGTGCAGTTACATCGTCCTGAACCTCTTCTCCTTCTAATTTTATTGCTTCCTCATCAGTAATCTCTTCTATTTTAACTGAGCTTTCAGTTGGCGCTTGTTCTGGTTCCTCAACTTCAATATGTGTATAATGGGAAGGAGCTACTCTGTCTCTTCCCCGCAAATCACAAAGCATGGTGTAATACATATTCTGCACTTGGGGGCCCATACCCAGTATCTCAATCATTGCCTCAAAATTTCTATCTATTGCTTGTACTTGAGATTGAATCGCTTCATCTATGGTGACAACTGGACGTCCTGGTACGGGTTTGCCTGTTCTGCGTATGGCATTGGCTATGGCATAATCTTGAACCGCTTTGAGCGCTAAGGATCGTACTTCTTCTGGTAATGATTTATTTTGTAGATCAATAAAAAATGGGTTAGTCGAATAGACCACCTTCGTAGCTTGCCGGTGAAGTCTTCCGGGAATAAGTATCGCCGGCACATCTTGTAGTGTTACCTCATGCTCAAAAGAATACGTGTCACGGTCACCAGATGGATCATATCCGCCTCCTTCTTCTGTCCCAGTTCCCTGGACATGCATATGATCATCAGGAAGCCCTGTTGGATCAACCAAAACGATGCTTGATTTTCCAGAAACAATAGAACAAACATGATAAATTGACCATTGATGCGAGAAGGATAACGCAGCACCTTGATATTCTTTGCCAGTTTGCTTGTGGTGTGCCGTAAAAGCACTTTCTGTTCTTCTGGCATCCACACTTCCATCCCGCTGATACTTTACCAATTGAGACGCACCACACAATCCGGAAGGTACTTGAGTTGAGCTTCCAAGCCGAGCGCTATGTGCAAACTCACTAGTATCCATTGTTCTTGCATAACATTGACTTCTTGTCAGTGTGCTTAATTTGGGAAGCGCATTATCTCGTGTTAATTGAGTTCCACCAAAAGATATGGGCATATAAGGCCCTCTTGCAAAAGTCGTTTTTCTATGCGATGCGAATCCCCACATGTTTGAATCCAGTTTAAAAAACGGTTCCATAGATAGCAAAGAGGACCGGGGAGCAAACATACTTAGCCCTGATGTGAGTTTAGTTCGCATCTTAGCTCTCCAATAATATGAATTAGTTAGTCATATTATAGCAAAACAAGGCAATTTGTTTTTTTAAACAACTTATTGAGAGATTATTTATCTTCTATTCTCAACAATCAGATGCTTCTCTACCTCAAAAAAAGAGGCAGAGCTATCCCCTATATGAAATATATCGGGAGGGGATAATCTGAGATTTAATACATCCGTGGGCGACGTTCAAACTCAAGCGCTTCACAAACAACCTGGGCGTCTGGTTTTTTGATGTTGATGCTTAATACGTCTGTGGGGTTTTCAATATATTGTCCCTCACAAATAACCTTTGCATCGAGTTTTTTATACATATTATTTAGCTTAGGATTCAAAGTCTCGAGATAAATTAAATCAGCGCCCAATTCAATCGCCAAAGCTTTTGCTTTATCCAAAAGTTGGCGTGCAAAACCTAAACCTCTTACCTTCTCTTCCACAAAAACATAATCAAAGTAAACGGCTTTTAATTCGGTATTGCTGGGAGCAAGCGTATTATCATCCTCATCACGAAAAGGATCGAGCCTTCTTTCAAATAAACCAAACATAGCAACTGGTAGTCCATAAAAGGTTGCAACATAAATCTCGTTTTGTTTTTCCTTAACCTCCCTTAGATAATATTTTTTATCGTCCAGATGCAGATATCCCCATGCGGTTTTTGCCCATGATGCCGTGAGCTTTATATACTCATCTTTATCTTCAGTGAACTCAGAGAGCCTCTTAAATTGAAGGGTGTGTTTTTTCCCTGCCATTGTAAAAAATATCACTTTAACTCCTTTTAATTTGTTATAGCCCATTATTTTTTCAAAGTATTCTCTGTTGCATCTGATGATGCGTGGCTCAGCTGGTCGCGAGTCCAATCAAATAGTTTTTGACCAACGGCCATTCCAACTGCAACTCTTGCAGTACCCCAACCAAATCTGAGTTTTTGTTGGAAAAAACTCAATCGACTTACGAAAGACTGCCCCGGATTTTTTGATTCATTCCATAAATGGGTTAACACCTCATACGCTGATGCTGGTTTGCGGTCTGGCGGCGTTGCATAGTGCATGTTGCGAACATAATTAAATGGGCTTGATACAACAGTAGCCACTGCCGCTGCGCCCGCATTATAAATAAATGATTGATTGGCGCTGAGTTTTTTGCTCTCTGTTTTTTCGGCCTTAGTCCTCATCAGACTTCGTAACATTTCATACGTACTGCCAAAGGCCATATCACGTGTCATTGTCGCTGTAGTACCTTTTACAAAAGTTTGAATGCCTCCCTGAGTCCACATCTCATGAGCACTGGAACGAAAAGAAGCGCCCTCTTTTCCCCATGTGTGGTATTTAATGGCAGAAATACTATTAGTTAAGGCCCCACCAATACTTCCTGCAGCCATACCTACATAAAATTGAGACAGTGTTTGGCTAAAACCTAACTGATTATGGAGGTAAGGAAATAGATACGTGTTAAGCTGCCCCTGAGCCACATAGTAAATGCCGCCAAGAAAAGTGCGTTGTACTAGAGCTTGCGAGAATCCTTGATATGGGGATTTAAAGTTTGCAGCTGTAAGAAACGGACGATTGTATTTCACAGATAAATATAAAGCGCGATCCCATGGATTAAAAATCCCTGAAGTAGCGACACCAACAATTAACCCACTGGCCGCGTCAACATTAAATTTTTGTTTATAATTTAACTCGCGTGCATTTTCTTGTTCCTTCAAACTACTCCCCATATCTAACGCTCCCCACATTGAATCCTTGAACAATAAATTTTCTAATCCGACAGTTTACACCTGGCAATACTCTTCATTGGCGGTGAGTCAGGGTAAGGTGTTATCCGTTGAAAAATTACTGCTAATTTATCTGCGTAGAGTAATTTCCAATTTTTATCTGTTTCTAACGTAGTCACTGCTGCGGCAGTATATGGACTTAAAATGACCCAATTTATTTGATAACGCT
Source organism: Legionella sp. 39-23 (assembly GCF_001897665.1). NCBI lineage: Bacteria > Pseudomonadati > Pseudomonadota > Gammaproteobacteria > Legionellales > Legionellaceae > Legionella > Legionella sp. 39-23. The sequence continues at coordinate 26,979 of NZ_MKTO01000030.1, forward strand.
GTAATAAATTAGTTAAAAATATACCGCCATGGGTGGTAGCACAGAAATATGCCTTAGCAAAATCTTGATTATAAAGCTCCACTTTATCGTCAATAAAAGGCTGAAAACCTGCAAGTGCCAAATACCCGTTAAACACCTCTTCATTAAATAACGGACCTGTGAGCTGTGCGGTTTTAGCAAAGTTAATGGCTTTATAAGGGGCTGTAGACAAATTGTCAGGTAAGGTCGCATGATGTTTCACTATCCAGCCGCTGAAGGCTAGTGTATATAAGGTTATCGCCAGCATCATGACCCAAAATAGAGCAGGGTGCGTCGTTTTGTTCGGTGTTGGATCCAAGCGCGGTGCAAAGGCTTGCTGTAAGGGGGGCGCCAGTAAAAATGCTGATAAAATAGCAAAATAATTCACCACATAATAACTATTTATCGTTAAAAATAAGATGCCTAAAAGCATGAGTAAACGATAAAGTGGCACATAAAGTTTCTTCGATAAAGCAATAAATAAAATCACTGCCAACCAAATTTCCAGTATGAATAAATTAGCAAGCACAGGTGGATTAAATTCGGCAATAAATTGCATGTGGGAGAACTTAAAAAATGCAATAAAGTACTGCCAGGTCGCAACACCTACTGGGGATAAAAATAGAGAAACGAGTAGCGCTAATATTAAGAATAGCCCCCATGTTTTTATAACCTTGAGTTGTTGCTTTGTGCTTTTTGCATCAATAAATGCCTCAAAAGCAAAAGCCATTGCAATGACAAATCCAGGAATCCCCTCAATCCCATGCAAATTAATCCAAAAAAAATAAATCACCAAGAGCCAAAAAGGAGGAGCCCTCTGTTCATCGCGTGCTTTGACACATTCCCCCACCCAGATGACCAACAATGGCAAAATAATAATATGCGGTCGGGCAATTAAATGCGTTATGAGGATTCCCATACTAAAAAGGGTTAAAAGTAAGGCCGCGGAAGTCCTGAGATAGCGTTCTAAATAACGCATTAAAATCATCATAGCTAAGGCAAAACAAAAGCAGGTCAATACCGTAATACCTATCCAATTAAAATAAGATTGAGTGTAAAAAAATAAAACATCGGTGAGCCAAAAATGACAAACCCAAGTGCGATCATTGGTTACTGAGGCGGCAATAGATAAAAAAGGATCATTTGCTGGCAGCTGACCGTGTTCAACAATCCAGCGACCACTGGCAGTATGCCAGAATATATCTGCATCAATTATCAGAAAATTTGTTTTAACCGCATAAATAAGCGTGAATGTAAAAATACACGCAAACACGAATAAAGTGGCTGGCGAGGTGTGATAAGAAACACTTTTTAGCTTTTTCAACATGCCTTAATCCTTTGAATAAACATTCTTAGTTTAGCAAAAATGCCACACTATATTAAGGACTGAGTGCTTAAGGGGACAAAACCATTGCATCATGTTTCTTAAACGATTTTTCTAGACAGAGAGAAATATTTTGTATTTTAATGTCGTATTGGACTTAGAAATGAGAAAGGAATTATGTTTTTTACACGGATTTTCTTTTTAATTACATTACTTAGTATTTTCGGAATACAGCAATCTCAAGCAGAAGAAACGGATCAATTCACCCTCCCCCCCGGCGAACTACAAGACATCGGGCCAATTGCGAGCTACAGACTTTATGAAGTACTCGAAAAAGCGGTCGCACAAACCAATGCAGAAATCCAAATGCTGGTACCAAGAGCGCAGCACAGCCGGCTTGCTGCATCACAATTGGCATCACGACGTAAAGATGTCTATCTTGCTGACTTAGTCTATAAATATACTGGTCCTGGCTTTCCACGCTGGTTACGTCGCTTACCCAAAGAATCCAGACCTGTGTTCCATAAAGAAACCTTGCCTTGGAAAACTGTTTATTGGATGGTTTTCTCACAATCACCCCTGTTTGTAATCGGACTTGCACCAACAATTAATATGTATGGTTATTATTTTGGTACGGATAAACTAGGTCATTTTTTCATGATGGGACATACCTACTACAAAATTTATACGTATTACCTAGATCATGGAAAAACTGCAGAACAAGCCCATGCTGCGATCGTTTTATATGGTCAGTTTCTCGAACAAACTTATTTAGGCACCTTAATTAATGGGGTTTATTCCAATGGTGATCTGGCAGGAAACTATGCAGGATGGAAATTTTATATGAATCTTGCACATAGTGTAAAAATTGGGGCGCGTACGCTGCCGCCGATCCTGGTTTTGCATGATGGCATATGGGAGTTTTCCAAGCACGTCACTAAAGAAAATCTACTAAAACCCTACATTTCAGATAACTTAAATGAAGCCTACAATCCTTGTCGTTACTCGTTTATGCGCGGCCAAATTCGAAGACAAGTTAAAAAGCGCTGCGGTGAGTGGGTTAACCGCATGGGGCTTACACAACACATTGTGCAAGCGAAACTAAAAGAAAGCAGTCGTTGGCATGGCGAAGCCTACGGCCACTGGCTTCCAGCAAGCGATGCAGTCACCTTAGATGCCTGCTTTGGCGGTAGCTAAACCACGAAAGCTTATTTACAATGGTTTATCTGATATAGATATTAGATAAACCCAGTTCTCAAGTAATAAATGGCAATTTGTTTCTTTTTTACAGGGGTCCGTCCCGGACCGTCCCCATAAATACTAAATCACTAATGAGCGATCGAGAGTATTTAAGAATGAACTGTTGGATGGTTTCATTCCGGTAATGAAAGCTCAGACAAACGAACAATTATTTGCGCAACCAGCCCAAAGGATACATAGATAGCCGGGTAGGCTGGGCTGCTAAGCCCAGCATTAGCTGAGTCCTTTCAGGCCCTCCATTATGAAGCGTATCTTATCTATGATGTTTCTAAGAAAGACATATTTCAGCACGGTGTTACATGCTGGGCTTAGCAGCCCAGCCTACCCTGCTGACTCATAGTCATAGAGAAAAGTCAGATTTGAGAGCTGCGTTGTAACTCACAATACAGTAAAAACACGATACTTGAATTGGGCAAGGTTGAGGGAATCATTCTCGTTACCTACTTACTCTTTAAAATGCCCAACAAAAACACCCGCCCCATAAACCTGAGTTATTTTTACAGTGATGATGGTGGTGGTGATAATGATGGAGGGATTGCATAGTGGTCGACGGCACTTTCCGTTGCTGATATCCACCATAATATTTAACCGGTGACCAAGAGGGGCTCACCGGTGGGAGCGGTGGGTTATATTGCTTAAATTGTTCACAAGCATGCACAATTTGCCCACCAACTACCGTCATCATGGAATAAATATTTTTAATTTCCTCATCAGGTATTTGGAAAAAGTCCTGAGACAACACCGCAAAATCAGCGAGTTGATTGGGTAAAAAAGAACCCTTTGTCTCTGCCTCATTAGAAAACCAAGCGCTTCCTTGAGTATAAAGCGCTAATGCTTTTTCTCTGGAAAGGATGTTGTCTTCATTATAAAGCAATTGTCCGCCTACAGTTTTTCCTGTAGTAAGCCAATAAAGACATAACCACGGGTTATAACTGGAAACACGCGTTGCATCAGTGCCCATGCCTATGGGAATTCCTGCCTCAAGAATTTTTTTAATGGGTGGCGTATATAAGGTTTTTTCTTTGCCATAGCGCTCACTGAAATACTCGCCTTGAAATGCCATTCGGTTTTGAATAGCAATCCCGCCCCCTAGCTTTTGTACTCGTTCTATGGAGCGCTCAGAAATTGTTTCTGCATGGTCAAAGAACCAATGCAGTTTATCAATAGGCGTTTCTGCGTGAACTTCTTCATAAACATTCAATGCTCTGGCAATAGACTCATCATACGTTGCATGCAGCCTAAAAGGCCATTTATTTTCTGCTAAAACACGCACTACAGGTTTTAATTGATCTTCCATTACGGAGGGTAAATCGGGACATGGCTGTAAAAAATCCTCAAAATCCGCAGCGGAGAATACCAGCATTTCCCCCGCGCCATTGTGTCTATAGTACTCATTACCTTGGTGGTAGGTTGAGGTTTGTGTCCAATGGGTAAAATCTTCTAGTTCATGACCTGGCTTTTGTGTAAATAAGTTATAAGCAATCCGCAGCGTGAGTTTATTTTCATTGGCAAGTTCACTGATCACTTCATAGTCTTCTGGGAAGTTTTGAAAACCACCGCCTGCATCGATCACACTGGTAATGCCAAGACGGTTTAATTCCCGCATAAAATGTAACGTAGAATTAATTTGATCCTCGCGACTTAACTTGGGACCTTGTGCTAGAGCAGAATAAAGGATAATTGCATTAGGATGCGCGATGAGCATCCCTGTTGGGTTTCCTTGTTTATCACGCTGAATTAAAGTCCCAGGAAGCTCTTTAGTCTCTTTATCGTAGCCTATGGCATGCAATGCTGCTTTGTTCAACAACGCACGATCGTAGAGATGCAAAACAAAAACCGGAGTATCTTTTGACGCCGTATTAATTTCATCCAAGGTTGGCATTCTTCGTTCTTTGAATTGAAACTCAGTCCACCCCCCTACTACCCTAACCCATTGTGGTGCAGGGGTACGCTCTGCCTGCTCTTTTAGCATCAATAGCGCATCATGAAGACTATGCACCCCATCCCATCGCAGTTCCATATTAAAATTTAACCCACCGCGAATGAGGTGTATGTGGGAGTCATTTAATCCTGGAATCACGGTTTTTTTTTGCAAATCAATCAGTCTGGTTTGCGCGGTTTTTAACTTCATGATGTCAGCATCAGAGCCAAATTGAACGAATCGACTGTCTTTAATGGCAACAGCGGTTATTTTTTCATGAATATCAGAACCCTTAAAATTGCCATTGTAGTATATAACGTCCATAGTGAAACCTCCTTGTGACGCTGACGCTTAGCAAAATGCTCATGAAAAAATAGCTGAGCGCATTACTCCTCGATTATTTAACCGTTTTTCCATTCCATTCACTTCGAGATGGTTGCTTATGAACCAACGTATACGCATAATCAACCCCCATACCGTAAGCGCCGCTGTGTTCTTTGACAATGTTCATCACCCCATCATAGGTTTCTTTTCTTGCCCAATCACGTTGCCATTCAAGCAGTACTTGTTGCCAGCATACGGGAACAACACCCGCTTGTTGCATGCGATTCATTGATGATTGATGTGCTGTCACGCTTGTTCCCCCACATGCATCTTCAACAACGTAAAGCTCATAGCCATCTTGCATGGCAGAAAACGCACACATATTGATGCAGACTTCAGTCCATAGACCAGCAAGAATAAGTTTTTTCTTCCCGGTATTTTTAATCTGCTGTCTGACTTGTTCAGAATCCCAGGAATTCATACTGGTTCGTTCAATAATGTCGTTTTTGGGGAAGACATCAAGTAACTCCGGCCATATGAACCCACTAAAACTTTCTGTTTCTACTGAAGTGAGAATTGTAGGAACGTGGAATAATTTTGCAGACTTAGCAAGGGCCACTGCATTATTTTTTAATGCTTGTCTATCAATACTTACGACACCAAAAGCCATTTGTGGTTGATAATCAATCATTAATAAAGCGCAGTTCTTAGGGGTCAATAACTCTATTTTCTTATCCATCATGTTCGTCCTTGTACAATATTGAGTTGATAAAATTAGATTCCTTAAAATATAGTTCATCAACGACAAAATATTTAATTAGGATTATAATTTTCTACACAACGAGGGACGGACTCTCATCAACTATTGCAAGGAGCGCAAATGTTACGCATGAAACATGGGGTTTTCATTTTTTTAATGTTGACCTATTGGTCAATCGGTATTGCTCAAAATGCAGGTTATGCGGTTGGACCTCAATATGACACAACACATGTCTATGTTGCTCCAGAAGACTTCGATAGTTTTGTCTCCAGTTTCACTGCTACGTTTGGTGGCAAGACCTCGAAACAGGGCGTTTTTCAAGTCACACCAACACCTAGTCAAACCATGTCACAGCTTGCTTTAACACCTGCAGGGACTATTTCTGTATTTGGTTTTAAAACACCTATCCCCTATCCCTTTGGGCTTGAGCGTACAGGTTATCTCGTGAACGATTTTGATAAAGCCCTTGCTGATGCCCGCGCTCTAGGCGCAGACATTATTGTCAGCCCCTTTAAGGACCCTATCGGTCGTGATGCAATTATCCAATGGCCTGGTGGAGTCAACATGCAAATCTATTGGCATTTTACCCCACCTAATTATGATCCATTAACGACAATTCCAGAAAATAGAGTCTATGTTTCTCCTGACCGTGCCAAAGAGTTCATTGATAGCTTTACCCAATTCTCAAAGGGGAAAGTTATTGAGGATAATCCTAAAGCTCCAGGAGTAGAAATAGGTCAACCCGCAAGCGCTTATCGACGCATTATGATTGAATCTGGTTTTGGCAAAATGTTGGTTATGGTGACTAATGGACATCTACCCTGGCCGTATGGACGAGAAATGACTGGTTATGAGGTGGGCAATTTGAAAGAAACGCTGGCTAAGGCCCAAGCTGCAGGTGTAGAAATTCTTATTGCACCTTTTGCTACAGACAACCGTACCTCAGCAATGGTTAAATTTCCAGGCGGTTATATCGCTGAAATTCATGAAATGTCAAAAAAGAGTCATTAGCATGTACTCTCTGATTAAAATGGCATGAGTTTTAAAAGCATCATTCTCTGCGCGCTGTTATTTTGTTACTTCCCCTTAACAGCCGCGCAGCTTAACTCCTCTTCGGAGGTGCCCAAACGCCCTTCGATTATGTTTAATCGTTGGCAAGAAGATTGGTCCGTATTAGCTAATCCTAAAGTTCCGCGCGAACCATTTGATGAATTAAAGTATATTCCCTTATCAAAAACAGATCCCCACACCTATCTTTCTTTTGGGGTTAATGCACGTGAACGTTTTGAAAGTAATAATGCAGTAAATTTCGGCGTGGGCAATAGCGTACCGCAATCTTACGTAATTAGTCGTCTTGAAGCGCATGCGGATTTACATATTGCCAATCAATTACAATCCTTTGTCCAATTACAGAATGACAATGCCCCTTGGAAAACAATTATTACTCCAGTTGATCAGGACCGAGTAGATTTGGAACAGGGATTTACAACACTTGTTGAGCCTATTGGCGGTGGTACGTTTAAGTTTCGTGTAGGACGACAACAGTTTGCATTCGATTTACAACGCTTTGTTTCTGTACGCGACGGACCTAATGTGCGTCAATCCTATGATGCAATTTGGGGTGATTATGAACATGGTCTATGGCGCTATATTTCATTTTATAGCCGCCCTGTCATCGTACGCAACATTAGAGCCTTTGATGATTACAGTACAAGTAATTATACCTTCAGCGGATTTCGTATTGAGCGAAAAGTAGCAGGATTAGGTAAAATTAATTCTTATATCGCCCATTTCAAACACGATAATGTGAAATATATTTCCGTATCAGGTAATGAGCGACGCAATATTCTCGATGCACGGCTCGTCGGCCTGGGAGTTGCCTTGGACTGGGATTTTGAGGTTATGGGACAAGAAGGGTCTATTTCTTATAAAAAAATTCGTGCCTGGGCAATAGGATCTCGCTCAGGATATACAATAAAAAAAATAGCTTGGCAGCCAAGAATTGGTTTGCAGTTTGATGCTGCATCAGGTAATCATGATAAGAATGGCAATACTTTAGGCACATTTAATCCACTGTTTCCAAATGGTTATTATATTACTTTAGCAGGATACACTGGGTATTCGAACTTTATTCATGTTAAACCCTCACTCACCGTGAAACCTAATCCTGTATTCAGCGCAATGATAGCGGCTGCCGCTTTATGGAGAGAAACAACAGCTGATGCAATTTATACCCAGCCATTAACCCCAGTCCCTGGGACAGCTGGCGAGGGAGGCAACTATACTGGAAACTATTACCAACTCCGTTTTGATTGGTTAATGTCCTATCATTTTACCAGTGCACTTGAATTCGTGCATTTTCAAGTTGCCGAAGCAATTGCCGCCGTGGGCGGACATAACTCGGATTACCTCGGAGTAGAAATGAAATTTGGCTGGTAATGAGGACCCTTTACTATTGAAACCCGTCATCCCTGTATATGTTAGGTAATTCGTTGACAAAGCTAAATGAACGTAGGCTGGGCTGCTAAGCCCAGCATGTAACCATGCCAATATGTTTCTTTTCTAAGACCAATGGATAAGCACGAGAGTAAGAACTAACTCTGCACATGCTGGGCTTAACAGCCCAGCCTACTGTGCTTTTCGTTATGATTGCTTATCGATCTTATGCCCCTTTTACTCCTTGAGTCGTTGTTCCTAAAGAACCAGTAAGTATTTGATGCTCTGTATGTAACGCAATTTGCCTTAAATCCAGGCGAGCAATAATTTTCATCATGGTCGTGTTATTGATTTTTCTTTCTTTCCGCAAAGAGCGCAACTCCTGATGAGCCCCCTCCAAAGCAGCATATCGCAGTTGTCGTTCGAAGGTTAAAGCTAAGATACTCTCTAATTTTTCATTTTCAGTGCCATGGTTTGAGACAATAAATTGATTAAAAGAATCCATTAATTTATTAGCCACCTCCATGCATAAGTCCCGCTCTCGCCCATTGACTTCGTCACATAAGCTCTTCATTTTTGTTTTGATTGCTTCAACTGCGGCTTTAGATAATGCAAGTACCGCTTCATTTTCTTCATCTTGATTGTGCTTATGCAGTAAGTTTTTCAAACCTGGTGTGATTAAAGGCAGAAACAAGCTAGTAATCAATAAAGAACAAAGAACAACACCAATAACAAGAATAATTAACAGCTTACGTTCAGGAAAAGGACCACCATCAGCCATATGCGGCAACGATAAAATCGCTGCCAGAGCAATTGCGCCACGCACTCCCCCGAGCGAAAAAGTACCAATTATCTTTATGTTGGGAAAACGCCAAGAACTCTTATTTCGTCTGGATATTAAGGCTTCGAAAGGCAAGGTTAAATAGATCCATGCAGTACGGAGGAGAATTAGGGTCAGCGTAATAAGAACAACAATCATGGTATATTCAGATAAACTATAGCCTGTTGCCTTAAGGAATTTAATCGCATGGGGCAAATATAATCCTAACAGAATAAAGATAATTCCATTTAAAGTGATATCGAGAACCCCCCAAACAAAATGGCCTTCCAGACGCATTTTGGCCATTGTTCTATCTAAAAATCCAGCTCTATCCACGGTAAAACCCGCAGCAACAGTAGCCAAAACGCCCGAAAAGCCTAACTTTTCAGCGATGAGGTATACCGTAAAAGGTAAGAGCAACAATAATAAATTTTCCGTGGTGGTCTCATGCACGTTATGCTTAGTGAGCTTTCCTAAAAGTGAAATAAAAACATAGGTCAGAGTAACCCCAATGGCAATCCCACCAAGACTAATAAAAAATAGGCTCCATAATGCCCCCTTCAGTGAAAACACCCCAGTTAGCATCGCAGCAACAGCTAATTTAAACGACACCAAACCTGAGGCATCATTTAAAAGTGCCTCTCCTTGTAAAATGTGCATGATGCGGTCGGGTATGCGCGCTCCCGCCGTCATGGATCTGAGTGATACCGCATCTGTTGGCGAAAGTGCGGCTGCTAATGCAAAAGCTGCAGGCAAAGGAATGGCCGGAATTAACCAATGCACCAAATAACCAATTCCTGCCACCGTAAAAAATACCAAACCAATCGACAACATAATAATGGGTCTGGTGTAAAGCAAAAACTCCCGTTTGGGAAAATGCCAGCTGTCATTAAATAGTAAAGGCGGAACGAACAACAACATAAACAGTTCCGGATTAAACCCCACAGCAAAAAACTCAGGAAATAAATCGGCCAGGAGTGTTCCTACGGCAATTTGTATTAATGGTGTTGGTAGGAAAGGAACAAAACGTGTCATTACCCCAGAGATCACCATTAAAAAAAGAAGAATTAAACAAATCAACGCACCTTCCATCGTCCTATTTCCTCCGAGATATCGAAATAATTTCAATATGCGCGAATAGCGCAAAACATTCAACCTATTATGATAATCAATATTAGCCCTCTTGCATAACCTCGGATTTTTCAGCGTTCAATGTAAATAAATCGTAATTTTGGGCATTATTTAATCGATTTGAATGTCAATGCCAGTATCATCTCCCGAGAAAAATATTAGGAGATAAATAATGACGTGCAAAAAATTCATCATGGCTTGGAGTACCGCTTTACTCTGTATGACTTCATTTCCTTCGCAGGCAGTGAGCGAGAAAAACCCAAATCAACTTAATTTATTTTTAATTTCAGACCCACATGTAGATGTTACCAGCAAAAAAACAACCAATATAAACCCGCCACCACATACTTCCAAAGAATTAGACAAACAAAGTTTAAGCACTTTAATCGCAAAGGTAGGTGCACAAGTCGATTTAGCTCAAGCAACAAATCATGCCCTTGTCTTACTCGGCGACTTACCAGCGCATAACGCATACTCACGTAAGACAACCCGAGCTAACATTAACTTCGTATTCGAGCAACTGTTTGAAAAAATAAATCCATCCCCTTACTTTTATGTTTTTGGTAATAATGATTCGTTTCAAAGAGACTATGGCCCCTTTACCTATCATGATGAATCTGCTGCTGATTTGTTAAAAGCGATAACCGGGACTCAAGATGGATTTCTGTCAACAGGGCTACAATGTCCCTTTAACGGAGAAAGTTGCATCCATGATAAAAACCCCAAATATGGTTATTACTCTGCTTATTTAGGTGAGCATCTCAAACTTATTTCGCTCAACAGTGTTTTATTTGTATCAAGACCCCAATTTAATCCTTCTCGAGAAGGCGCTACAGAAGCGCTGCAATGGTTAGAACAAGAGTTTAAAACAAGCAAAATAAATCATGATCAGGTTATTTTAGCCATGCATGTCCCACCTCAGAGTTGGGAATCAACCTATAAAACCCCATTTAAAAAAATTATTAAAACTTATCCAGAAACGGTAATTGGCATGCTCGCAGCCCATTCTCATTTTGATGAGATCCACGCCATTAAAATTGCGAATAAGGACTTCGTGATCCCCATCATTTACTCAGCCTCTATTGGCGTGGATCACGGCAATGCTTCTTCGTTTAAAACGATAACTCTATCAAGACAGGATGAAAATACACCTTGGCAATTGAAAAACTATATCACCTACAATTTCATTGGTGCGACTGCCAGTAAGAGCCAGCTCAATCAATATTACGATTTCAATCAAGCCTTTTGTTCAGGAACATCTACCGAAACTGTGGCTACTTGTCTTAAAAAGCACATCAGCAAAAATAAATTTGATAAGACTACCAGCACCTTAATGAGCCAACATTATACTGCCGGCAATCCCAATAATATTCAAAAAATTGATCCCTCTTCACGCTGGATTATGAGCATCAAGTGATGAATCAATTGGTCTCCTCAGCAAAATATTGTAAACACTATGAAGAAGTTATTGTGGCGCCTAGAGGCGAAAATGAAACTGAACAGTTAACACAAACCATAGAAGAGCATCAGTTAAACAATATTAGGATACTCAACCTAGGCACTGAGTTTTTAACAGTTTCGTCAACCCAAGTACGCGCTATTGTGGGTCAAACACCCAATGATGAGGAACCGAAAATAGACAACTTGATTACCCCAAGTACTTCGGCGTATATTAGAAGTCATTATTTTTTCAAAGATAATTATCATGCCGAACACCATCGCGCAGCACTGACCATACAAAATGCTTGGCGGAGATTTGCTAGCTCAAGAACAACAGAACAACAAGCTGATGCCAGTGAAGATCCTACGCCAAATAGCCCTACCGTTTCCTGATTATCAGAAAAGTAGTGTTGGGCCAAAGCCCAACCTACGCTCATCCCTGCTCAGCTAAATTGCAGCCTGGGTGAAAGCGAAGCGGAACCTGGAAGAACGGAGCCTGATTTTTATCTGAAACCCGGGTTACGGCTTCGCCTTCACCCAGGCTACTTTCTGACTACTGCGCAGACACTCACTTCTCTTTAGCGTATGACGCTAAATCATATCTTCAAGAAAACCCATCACCACATATAATTAATAGACAAAATGAACCAATTTTTTTCCAAATAAAATCTATAATTTATATAAGGTACTATCAATAGAGCATTGCCAAAATGAAAATATTGATCAATGGAAAACCCATTAGTTTGACCCAATTATTAACCGAACACGGAATTAAGAATGATGGTAAGAAAAAAATTTCAGTTAAAAGTGGTTATTTATTTGAAGATTCATTAATTGACAGAATCATGGACTTAGAGGCACAACTTGCCAAAATGTTACCTAAAGAACCACCCATACCACAAGAGCCTTCTCATACCGAACAAGAATACATTCCTTTTGAAGGTCCTGCTTCTATATGGGTTGATGATAATCGTGATGACTCAGATAAATATCGTACTGTGCAGAAACCCGCCGAACAATATCAGCGTGAAATGAAAAAATATATGGCAGATCTTGGAGTGCACAAAGAATTATCGCAACAATATAAGGAACAGGTCAGTAAGATACAAAGCACTCCACAGTATCTCCGTATGGCCGAGGAGTTACAGGCATTAAACCAGGTGCACAAAGCGTATTCTGCCGCTCCAAAAATTCCTGAGTGGCAAGAGGTAAAATCAAATTTAATCAAAGCGATTAATGACTCAGGAACAAGTAGAAAGGGAGGGGAGAGGATACGTGCAGAAATAGATCGACTTGAACAACTGGATCTTGATCCTGAAACAAAAATAGCAAGAACTATCGATTTCATGCTGCAAGAATATCGCCATATCCTGCGTAGTGGGCTTACAGGCATGTCCTCAAGCGAAACAGGTAGTCGTTTAGCCGCAAATTTACAGAACTTCTCCCAAAAATTGGGAATTGAATTACCCAAATCACTGGAAAAAGGACAGCCATTAACACTGCAATCACTGCGTGACAATGGCAAGATCAACGAGGCTTTGTATGATCATATGACCACATCCATTGAGGAAGACCATGGAAAGCGTTTGAATTTTTAGGGTCATAATGCTGCATACAACCTAGCTATTAAAAAATTCCCTAATGGAATCATGGGCTGCCATCGTATCGTCAAAACCTAGTTTGATGAGTTCGCGGGTGAATTTTTTTTCAAACAAAAGAAAACTCAGTAAATCGCCAGAATGACGTTTCGCCCCCAGAAAATTAAGCAAAATACGTAATAACATGGGCATATTGTTATACTGCGATTGCGCAATCGTGGCGATATCCACGCTTGGACGCAAATGTAGCGTTTGAATGGGTCGCCAAGGGGCATGCTCTTTTTTCTCCATAGGTAACATATGAGCCATCGTATTCATGTGGCTAACCATCTCCAGATCGCGCTCGAGATTGTCTAAAAATAAGCCGTTGACCATATTACCCAAAACGCGTGTGAAATCGATATCGCCCTTCTGTGATTGTTCTTGGCTTTTTAAATCCGGTAATTTGCGCGTGCCAATAACTAAAATTTTATCCATTTGACAACGAATAGCGCCACGGAGTGGAGCCGCTAAGCCTACATGCCCATCTCCATAATGAAACCCATCGATTTTTGCTGGAGGAAAGAATAAAGGTAATGAGGTTGATGCCAGGAAATATTCCATTTGCAGGCTCACTCTTTGGCTGCTGTGGAGTGGATCATGCCAATCCTCAAAATCATCCGCGTGATGCTGATAGAACGAGATGGTTTTTTGCGTTTCATAACAACTGCTAATGACCTCCATCATTTCTAAGTGCTTATTCTTGATGACACGATCCAAGACTTCAAAATCAATAATGTTATTAATAAATTTTTGTAATGGTGATGTATCAAGAATATGCCCTAATAGCCGCTGCTTTATAAACATGCTGCTCATATTGCGCATCGCAGATTTACTTAGTGCATAGTTACTGGCTTTGAAAATGTGCTGGCAGGTAATATCGCGCCATAACTCATCTAACTTGTTCGCCCCCGCAGAAAAATCCAGTGCATTCTCAGCCAATACACCTGCATTAATACTGCCGACACTAGCGCCTGTAAGCATGTCGAACGGAATTTGTTTTGAGTTAAGAATCGTGCTGATCGCTTTGAGCACCCCAGCCTGATAGGCTCCGCGGGCTCCACCACCAGCCAAGTAAAGCGCAATTTTAGCCATTTCTTATGTTTTTAGAAAAAGAGATCAAAATATAGCCTTGTTGCAGGTCGCTGGCAAGAACAACAGGTCCCCAATAGGGAGCGAACTGGCTTCGAGGTATTGACAAAGTTACTGACACAGCTGTATATTAATAATACAAATATTTTTTTACAGATTTTTATGTCCCTTTCTACTGTACACCACAAGTTAAATAAAGAAGCAGGCTTCACTCAAGCCTTTGCTTGCTTTTTTTATTTTAGCTTTTTTAGCCCGGAGCTGGGTGGTCGGTAGAAGTAACTAACACTCCAACCCCCAGCATAGTCTGGGGGTTTTTGGTACCCGAATACCCAGACAATCAAAAGCATGGGAGTTGGATACAACCAAAAAAGGAGTGTCCATCATGTACCATCAGCCACGAGCACCTCGTTCCCTGGATCTATCCGAAGTACTTACTGCGTGTAGGAGGGGATGATGAGCTACTCAATCTTAAAAAAACTACCTCCAGTAGAAGAAATTATTCAAGAAATCCCATTGTCTCTTAAAGCCCATCAACAAATTGCCCGCGACCGCGAAGAGGTCAAAGCAATTTTAGAAGGCCGTGATCATCGCCTGTTGATGATCGTTGGACCTTGTTCTGCCTGGCCCAAACAAGCTGTTTTAGAGTATGCCCGCCGTTTAGCGCAATTAAATGAGCACGTAAAAAATGAACTAAAATTAATCATGAGGGTATATATTCAAAAACCTAGGACCACTAAAGGATGGACAGGACCTGTTAACCAACCCGATTTATTTTCTGCTCCAGATATCGCGGCAGGAATAAAGTACACGCGAGATATGATGATTAAAGTCATAGAAATGGGACTGCCAATTGCCGATGAGGCGTTGTTTACCCATAATGCCAAAGGATTTCTTGAGCTCCTCTCATGGGTGGCAATTGGTGCTCGCAGTTCAGAAGATCAGGAGCATCGAATTTTTGCCTCAGCTCTAGACTGCGCTGTAGGGTTAAAGAATCCCACCCACGGCTCATTAGCGATTGGGGTAAATAGTATTGTGGCCTCACAACATAATCATGTGGCTGTATTTGATGGCTATGAAGTGCAAACACATGGCAACCCACATGCACATATGGTTCTTCGCGGTTCCAATCATGCCCCAAATTACTCCATTGCCCACCTTCAAGAAGTAAAGCAACATATGGACATGCATCAGATCGTCAACCCATCCATCATCGTCGATGTCAGCCATGATAATTGTCTGGTCGATGGCAAAAAAAATCATCACTTACAACCAGACATTACTTTAAGTGTTTTAGAAAGTATTCAAAGTCATCCAGAGTTAAAACAGTTGGTCAAAGGATTCATGGTTGAAAGTTTTATCAAAGAGGGTAATCAAAAAGTTGATTCAGCGAATCCTGAAGATCTGGATTTAAGCGGGCTATCCATTACCGATCCATGTTTAAGTTGGGAACGTACCGAAACGTTTCTGTTGGAATTAGCGAAGTTACGCGCTTTAGAGAAAAAACAATTACCCATGGAGGAACTCGTATGAGCATTTTATTGGGTGTTTCCGGTGATGCGGGTTCGTTTTCAGAAGAGGCAGCTTTGCTTTATGCCAAGCAAAAAGAAATCGACCCGATTCTTGTGCACTTATTGGATATGGAAGGTGTGCTCCATGCCATTGAACATGAAACCATTGATTTGGGCATACTGCCCGTTGTGAATCTAATCGGTGGCTTGGTTAAGCCCGCCTTGCACGCGATGGGACGGCATTTATTTACCCCCATTGATGAGTTATGGCATGAAATTAATCAATGTTTGCTTGTACGACCTGGTACCCAGTCTCAGCAAATTAAGCACATCGTGTCACACCCGCAAGGGCTTGCTCAATGTCGCCAATTTCTGCAAAAACAATTCAACAATACGGAACAAATCGAATGGATTGATACTGCAAAAGCCGCTAAAGATTTGGCTGAAGGAATATTGCCAGCCCATGCAGCAGTCATTGCGCCAAAACGTTGCGCACAACTGTATGGTTTGGAAATAAAAGCGGCCAATATTCAAGACCGTCATCCAAATCAGACTGCTTTTATCTTGGTAAAAAAATATGACATTCACGCAAGTCTTCTCAAGTAAGGAGCATATCATGTCGACACTCGAAGAATTGAGAGAACAAATTGAAGAGGCTGATGCATGCATCATTGAAACCTTAGCCAAACGCCAAGAACTATCAAAACAAATCGGTGCTTTAAAATCGAAAGAAGGGAAAAAAATAATGGATCGCTCGCGCGAAAAACAATTATTTGAGTATTATGATCATTTATCCAAACAGTACCACTTGCAAGAGGACTTTATTAATCGCTTATTCAAAATAATCATATCCAACTCTAGAAAGGTACAAAAATAATGACTCATTTTATAAAAAAGATGCTACCTGCAGACTCAGCAACCGTCGCGGTTAATTCATTAGCTCAGCAAAAAATAAATGAGGGTATTAAAATTTATAATTTCAGCACTGGTGAACCCAGACTTCCTCCTCATCCCTCAATTGTTACCGCAACCACAGAGGCTCTGGAACAGGGAAAAACTCTTTATCCTCCAGTCGCAGGTATTCCAGAGTTACGACACTTGGCCAGTTCGTGGATGCATAAAATGTATGGTTGTTCGTTTACAAAAGAAAACTGTCTTGTCGTGAATGGCGGAAAATTTGGCATCTATTTACTGATGCAATTATTAGTACAACAAAACGATGAAGTGATTATTCCAGCGCCCTATTGGGTCTCATATCCAGCCATGGCCCAGTTATTTGGCGGCACTCCGGTCATGGTTGACACTAAAGAAGCAGAAGGATGGAAGTTGACCCCGCATGCACTGAAAAAAGCATGTACACCACAAAGTAAACTGCTTATTCTGAATAACGCCACCAATCCAACGGGTGCATTATATTCTGCAGACGAGCTCGCTGAACTACTCCACGTTGCTCAGGAACACAATCTGCTTATTATCGCGGATGAAGTATACAGTGCCCTCACCTACGATAAACAGGCCTATGTATCGTGTGGTTCGTTTCCGCAATTTCAGGAGCGGGTAGTTGTTATTCAAAGCTGCTCAAAAAATTTTGCGATGACGGGCTGGCGCATTGGTTTTGTTTTCGCGCCTCAATCCATTATCCAACCTTTAACTACCTTGGTTAGCCAAAGTACCAGCGGCGTGACCACGTTAAGCCAATGGGCAGCCATGGCCGCCTTAAACGAGGCAAATCATATAAACATCTGGGTACAACAATGCATGCAAAAAAGAAGAAATGCGATAATTAATGCCTTATATACAGCGTTTGGCATAAGCATAAGACCACCTGCTTCATCGCTTTATTTATTTCTTTCCATAAAAAATCTGGGTTTTGCAGAAGAAAACTCAGAAGAATTTTGTAAACAGGCCCTGGAAAAGGCACATGTTGCCCTTGTGCCAGGAATTGCCTTTGGTAAAGAGGGTTATGTGCGCATGTCGTTTGGCGGAAATGAAGAGGATTTAAAAACAGGAGTCGAGGCATTAGCCCAATGGCTGCATCACAATGCTTAATAAAATCAGCTTCATAATATAGCTGGGTGGAGGGCAATGCCGAAATCCGGGTTCCGCTGCGCTGCACCCAGGCTACAAAAGCCTAAATACTAAAAAATTACCCTTGATTTTTTAATAGTGTATCTTAATAAATTTAGGGATATAATTTTACTAAGCATATTTCATTGTTATTCAAAACTATATGATCCGTCTAATAATCTTTCTTATGCTTTTCCCTACTGTGATTTTGGCAAAGAATCAAACGGTTTACTACGACCCCCAAACGGTTGTGTTGACTGGAGTTCTTAAAACACTTCAATTTCCAGGAGCACCAAATTATTCTGACATCAAAAACGGTGATACCGCAGAAACTGGGACCTACATCATCTTAGATAAACCAATTGATGTAGAAGCTTCTCCTGCAACAAAAGGCAGTAACGATAATTCCTCAGAAAAAAATGTTTCACTGCTCCAACTTGTTGTCCCAGAAAAACAGTTCTGGGAGCAAATTAAGGAAGGTCATCACGTTCGAATCAAAGGCACCTTATTTCATGCACTCACTGGACATCATCACGCGCGGGTATTAATCAATCTTACCCAGATCCAACTGCTTACACAGCCAAAGCAAAATAATCCACTGCACCTAACTCCTGAAGACAAGCAGTTTATAGAACAGCAGCACGTACAGTTAAATAATAAAAATGAGCACTAGAATAGCGATTATTAACGCAGCGTCATTACCAGATCAGAACGCCTATTTATTGTGTTAGTTTTTTCATCACCGCAAGAAACAATTCCGAGTTCAAAAAGTACTGTAACCAAGCATGTACATAGGGATATCCACTGCGGGCAAACCATTGTGGATCAACCATATAAAACTGTCTAATAAAGGGAAATATAGCAACATCGGCTAAATTGATCCGCTCCGCTAAAAGAAAGCGTTGTTTCATTAATAAAGAATTTAATTTATCGAGATAATGGCTCGCCTTTTCTCGATAATATAGTGGATCATTTTTCTCTGTGCGTTGCGGGTATTTATAGTTATCCAGAATGGGTTTGAAGTGTACATCATTCAAATGGATTAATTCATTACTTTGATCTTCGAGCTCGCTGCATAACCATCCTTCCGGATCCGATTGTGTTAAAGCCCAAATCATAATATCAATGCTTTCATCAATAACCCGACCATCTTCTAAAACTAACACTGGGACAGTGCCTTTGGGTGAGACCAAAAGCATCTCTTGAGGTTTATGTTTAAGTTCAACCTCATGTTGTGCAACTTTAATCTTAGAGTACAGGAGTGCCATTCTTGCCCTGATCGCAAAGGGGCAACGTCTAAAGGTAAAGAGTAACGGATACTCCACCGGATTTAGACTATTTTTTGACTTATCATAAATCATATAATCCACATTCCCACCCACATGATCATTATATTTACACAATCCACGCACAAGATGTATAATTATACATCTACTTGCAAAAAAGGTAACATCATGGTCAAGATTGTTGTAGAAAAAAATCACCATGAGATCGTTCTACTGGATACAGATAAGATCCGGCTCAGTGACTCATCAGAGTATTATAGAAAACTTTCATCCTGCGGCAAACTCGGTGAAGCGATAGATGAAATGTCAAAAATTGACCTTGCCAACGATGAAAACTGGAGAATAGCAATACTCTTAAAAACCTTACAGAAGAAACAGGTGGAAGCTTCAGAACCAGAATTTGCCTTGCTTTTAAAGAAATGCAAAGAATTTTCAAGCTCATCCAACTCACATCAGCTTAAGAGTATGAGTGGGTTAAGTTGTTATCGGGTAGGCGCTGATGCAGGAGCAGGATTTAAACAAGGTGATTTGGACATCTTAGGCACTGAAGGGTTTGTAGACTGTGTGGGGGTCTTGATTACCCCCCCAGATCAAAGCGGAAACCCTTGCTATTATGTAGCCCACATCTATGGCGTTCGCACCACAAAATTGGCGGTTCAAGAAGAATTGGACAAAATACTTTCAGATGTGCAAAGTCTTACTGGAAGAAATCTCGCTTGGCCACACTTAAAAGATCAAGTAACCCTGGTAGGTGCAGGAAGTGACGAGGAAGAACCCAGTTTATGTTATAAACAAACATTTAAACTATTAACGCAAAAAGGAGTGAATCCTACCCCGTTATTTGGCAGTAGCGCCGTTTTTAACTTAACTGCAACAGGCGATGATCTCATTATCTTAGATCCCGAAGGACAATTAAATGAGGGGCGTCAATCCAAACTGCCAAGAGCAGGTCATGGGGCCTACTCCCCTGTTGATACGATGAGCGATATCTCCCCAGTGACGATTGAACAACAACTTGCGGAGGAAAATTCGGTTGATACGCTTTCTCATCAATAAGTGATTGTGCGATGATTGAATTATAGACAGTATGCGTCGACAGGGCTCTTAAGCCCCGCGTTTGCTGAAATGAACTCGCACTCCCCCAAACTCCATTATGAAGCTTGATTAACACGTAGCAAAATTCATCCAACAGGATACCACTTCGTTTCCTAAGATGTTATAACTTATGTTTTTTTCCATCCAGGATTTATCACATGGAATACCGGCCGGATATTGATGGCTTAAGAGCCATTGCTATTCTCTTTGTTTTATTTTTTCATGCAGGTCTCAAAGTAGTCCCTTCTGGCTTTATTGGTGTTGATGTATTTTTTGTTATTTCTGGATTTTTAATCACAAGCATCATTCATAATTCATTACAAAAAAATCATTTTTCTTTTATTGATTTTTATAATCGTAGGCTCTGGCGTTTGCAACCAGTACTTATCTGTTTAATCGTTACAACGCTACTTTTGACTTTAATTTTTTACTTACCTGAAGATTTGATTCAATATGCCAAGAGTGCTCGCAAAACCTCCCTGTTTATTTCCAATGTTTTTTTTGAAAACGCAACCAAGGGTTATTTTTCACCGAATATAAACCAATTGCCTTTATTACATACCTGGTCATTATCTATAGAGTGGCAGTGCTATCTGATCTTACCTGTCGTCATGTACGCTCTTTATCGAATAGTAAGCAAACAACATATTGCCAAAGTCATCTATTTTCTGACGCTACTTTTTTTTGTTTTGGCTTTATTTTTCTCCATTAAAGAACCAACAAAAACCTATTACCAACTGTTAAGTCGTATTTTTGAATTTTTAATTGGTGCCTGCATTGTTTTTAGTTCGAATCGTTTTACATTCAATAAATATTTTGTAGAGCTCATCAATATTATTGCGCTCCTCTGTTTATTTTATATCGCTACCCATGAACAAGTTAATGCAGGATTCCCCAACTGGTATGCGCTTATCTTATGTTTGGCAACTGGGGTATTGCTTGCCTCAGGGGGACTGAACCCTAAACCACTGCTCAGTCGCTTGCTTTCAGTAAAACCACTAGTATTTATAGGTTTAATTTCCTATTCATTATACGTTTGGCATTGGCCCGTATTTGTGTTGATTCGTTATTTAGGGTTCTCAGAAACCACGCCCGTTTTATTACTTGCTTTCGGTCTCATTTTCATCATTGCTTATTGTTCTTGGCGATTTATTGAGAAACCTACTCGCAAGCTTCATAAGCTTCACTTTGGTTATAGTGTTACTTATTTATTCGTAGTCCCCGTCATCTTCATGCATATCAGTGATCATGAAATTAGAAAATATGAAGGATATCCGCAGCGTTTTGAAGAAATGGCTCGCATTAGCAGTCAATTAAAAGACTATGCAAATCCCCAAAGAGTTTTGTGTCTTCAGGAAAAAAACGTGGACGTAAACACCCAATGCACCCTGGGTGCAACGAATGCAAACAGCAAAAAAGGATTTATGTTTGGTGATTCACACGCGAATCATTTGTGGGGATTTATGGATACTCTGGCACGAGAAGCAAACATATCCATTCTTGCGCATTCGACTGTTGCATGTCTTTCTTTACCTGGAATCGAACAATATGATTGGAATAAAGAAGTTTATACTGCATGCCATGCTCAGATAAAACGTTATTATCAGATGATCAAAACAAATCATTATGATTTTGTGATCTTGGGACAAAATTGGGACGGTTATTTGGGTAATAAATTAATTACAAATGAACCAGTCGAATTAGTGAAAGAACGCATTGAAAAAGCTTTAGATAAAGCGTTACACATTATTGTTGCATCGGGCTCCCAGCCTATTTTGCTCAAATCCATCGCGGTACGTGACTCTTATGATTGTTTTTTTAATCACATCAAACAACGAAGCAAATACGATCCCCAACAATGTGATTTTGATATGTCGGCCAATTGGCAGCCCTGGCAGGATGATTTATTTGCACGTATGAAAAACAAATATTCGCAATTAATCATTATTGACCCCAAAAAGGTGCAATGCCCCAAAGGCAGATGTCATGCGGAGATTAATGGCATTCCTGTATTTCGTGATTCTGGACATATTACAGATTATGCGGCCTACCACTTAGCAACCCGTTATCTACACCATTATCAAAATCCTTTACTATAAAATTTTAGATGAGCACTTTAGTATTTTATTAGGCTCTTTATGTGATCCGGGGTCTTATATTACCAACAATTGAACTAACGACCCAAGCAGTGCTCTCCCTCTTTTTCTTACGTTATGCACAAACTCGAAAAACCCAAGAGAGATTGGTAGTTTTTCTTGTGAAATCCCTCTGTGTGGTCTAAGCCAGGATCGCAAAAGAGACCAGAATCCTTCCATCGTATTAACATGTACTTCATGAAAACCCACCATCTTCGTCCCGAGCATATTCACCAGCGCCATGCGCCTCGAAGTCGGTTTCGTCGGCCTAGGCGTCTCTTTTTTTTGACTGCAGAAGGATTGCCTTGGTGTCCTGCGGCAACATAGACCTCATCATACTCTACCTCGCCAGATAGCTTGCTCTGAGGTTTTTTATCAACCATGCCACTGCTAAGTATACTTGCCATATAATGCGCATTCTCCTTATTTAAACACAGTTCTTTTGCAATCTGTTCCGTTGATAAATTTAGTCAGTGATGGCCTGAAAACACTGTGTTTGTTAAATGTGGGTGTGAATTCTCACCATAACAAGATAAGCAATATCTTAGATAATATGGTGTAACTAACAACGCAGATATATGCTTGAATTTTGCTCTCTTGGAACATTGGTGGGCTTTGTTTGGCCCCTCCCCTTAAGTCAGTTGACCGTTCCATTACTCCCGATGGGCCATGGTTCTAATAGCGTGACGCATTATGCGCCACCAATAAATTGTGCATGTTTGAGGTATTCTTCATAGTCATCAGAATCAATATCATTAATAAAAGATTCTGAACGTTTTTCATATTCATTTTTAAAAAACCGATAGTGCATACTTGCGTTTTGAGCTAGCATATTAGCAGATATAACCGTGGTAATTACCCCTAGTGAACTCATTAAAACCTGGCCTAGCCCAATTACTAATCCAGGTACACTGACAGGAGCTGCTAGTGCGATACTTGTTATTACTAAAGCAATTCCTAATGTTAGGGCTAGGCTATTTATCAATATATTGCCTAGACCTGTCGAAAACGGATGGGAATTTTTATATTCATGTACTTGTGCTTTGAATCTATTGAATTCAGCTCGTAATGCTTCGCGATTTTTCTTTGTAGGTGCCTGCATGACCAGAGCTGCTTTTGTGAGAATTGATTTAAAAAATTCTGCTTCTGCTTCTTGCATTATGTTATAAAGATCATTAACAGCAGAAAAAAAGTTATTTCCATTTTTTGCTATAGCCAAAATCTCTTCCTTACTTTTTTTTAAGCCTCCATAATTTGCATTCTTATTTAATAAACGGTTGATCTCATATTTATGATGATTTTGAGATAACTCACGGAGTTCTTTTACAAAACTACTTGTAACATTTTCAGGCAATAAAGCATAACTCATAATTTACTCATAAAAAAATATGAATGCTAATGGATTAATAACTATTTTTAAAGAAAAGTTGAATAAATTTTGAATTGTGTTGCATCACATTGAGCAATATACATCTTCATAACATCAAGATCCTGGATCACATAAAGAGCCTTTTATTAAATGCAAATTAGATGCCTAACATCCCTCGATTAATTGTAAAAAAATCGCAATAAAGTGCAGTTCCTTGAATGCCACACCTCTTTTTTGATCTATATTGTTACAAATTGAATTTATTTTGATTTTTATACTGCCGTTATTTGGAGATTTGTTTATGTCAACGTCTGATACAGAAATGGAACGATTAATAAGAGGCAGAGCTAGAGAAGCACGCGAAAGAGAAAGAAAGAGGTTGCAAGAGTTAGAGCTTGAACAAGAGCAACATAGACAAAAAATAACACTCCAATCACAAAAAATGAGTGTAGACATGCCCAAATTAGTTGCGGATTTCAAAGAAAAGTTCAACAAAGAACCTAACAGAGATGGTTCATTGGGTTTTAGTTCACATGAATCAGCAACTGAATTCTTAAAGGGGCAAGCAACTGCAACTTCGCCTCGCGAATTCCATTTAGCCAAATTAGATCAAAACGGTAAGCCCACGAATTATCACATGTATTCCTGTGGTAGTGGCCATCTCTTTCAAGGGACCTTAGAAGAAATCAAAACGCAGATAAAAGAGGCTTTAGCAACTGCTACTGGAGATAAAACAAAACTCAAAGAGGGACAAGCTTATATTGACTCGTGGCTGGCAACAAAATCGCAAGAGGCAACCAGTGGTATGCGTCAAAACATGAATAACCTGAGAAATCCCGAAGACTCCTCCACCCCATCAGACTCCAGGCAAAGAGGTTTAAGTACTTAAAAAACATGTAGCCTCTATTAGCAACAGCGTACAGGCTACTTTCATGGGCATTCTCTCATTCCAATCTAGGGGATTTTTGCCTACTCGTCTATGCAATACGCATGCATGCTTCAATTAAAAGTCTCTTCCACATTGAAGTGCTTTAAGACAAACTTTATAATTTCACTTAGTTAAAATCACAGGATAAAGCATGAACAGAGACGAAAATACGCAAGCAGATGGAACCTTAACCAATGAGGACTATTCCAAAGCGATGAATTTTATCGGACAAAACTTATTGTCCTCTTTAATTCAATCCGTGGAAAAACTACCACCCAATTTGCGTAATAACAACATCATATCGCAAGCCCTCTCTGCATTTTTGGCGAATATTATTTACAAACAATCGCCAGGGAATCCCGAGTCATGCCAACAAATGCTTGAAGCAATTACCAACCTTGTAAAAATGCAACTCAACAACATCCCGCAACCATCAAAATAAAAAGAAAATAACCATATGACACTGCGCTAATATGCGCTACCCGAGGAGCAACCCCAAAGTAGCCGTACTAGCGGAGCGTCTTCAAGACGCTCTCCAAAGATGATGAACTTCCATTATTACAGTGCTGAAATTTTTTATTATTACAGAAGCATGAATATCGAATACTGTAAGTAAATGACAAACTAATTACAAATGCATACCATCGTCTTTTCTTTGCTCAGCATCTTGCGACACTTCGCCCTCCCGCAATTGTTTCAGTACATCTTTTGCTTTGTCGTAAAAAAGTTGTGAGGTTTCTCCTCTTCGATTAAAGACCCCATGATCTTTTTTAGTAGCTGATTCATTAATTTGTTTCTCAACTTGTGTTAATGCTTCATTCCAAGTTATTGCTCCATTTTTAGCTTGCTCAATTGTTTTTAAGACTTCATTCATTCCTTTAGGGACGGTATTCTTAATTCCTGTAACTTCATCAACGATTTTTTCTCCACCAAACATACCAATATCCCATTTAGTATCCATAATAAGGTATTGAATACCTTGTAAGGTTGCCTTTGCGGCTTGTTCCTTGGGGGTAAGCACCGCTTTTGAGACGTCCTTCTTAGTAAGTAGTCCCTCATCAGTCAATACTTGCTGTTGCCACTGTGTCACTTGGTTTAGGTGTTCTAATTGATACGTTAACAATTGCTTTTTAAACTCATTTTTTTCCTGGCTGCTCGCCTTCGATTGTTCAATACTGCGATAAATATCATGAGCAGGAACAGTTCGTAAAAGTGTTTCATAAAGGTAAGCGTTGTCATCGACACTACATTTAGTCTTAATTGAAACTGGTGCATGAACAAATAAATGCCCCGCTTGCTCCGCATCGTTTTTATAAACTAAATCATCATCAATAAAGATAATGTCTTCGGCTGCTACACCCAAACGCTCCTGATATGCTTTCAATAATTCGTTCTTTGACTGTTCAGTATTCGTCTCTCGAAGCGCTTTACCAATGTCTCTTGCAATATCTTCTTTGAGGAAAGGCCTATCTTTTCCCAAAAAATGATCAAGAGCCCCATACATGGTTTTAATATAGCTTCCATAGCGTGGATCGTCATCTGCCATTTGAATACGTTGAGAGCCAATTACTGGATGGACATTATTTTGGTGTAAGATATCTAATGTTAATTTTACAAAAGGCATATTGATGGCAACAAAATCACCCGCACCTATTGCTGCCTCATCTTGATTAGGTGATACATAGTAGATATCATTAGAGGTATCTTGGGGTTTGTGATATCCGCGATTTATAGGGCCATCAACATCAAAGACTGCAAGTTTTCGCTTTTTACCCACAATACTTCTCCTACAAACAGGTATAATTCAATTATAGACGAATACTCTTAACTCAATATTAACTTCCCAAACCTCTCATCACGCTTATATTTAGCAATATCAAAAGCTTAATCTGTCAATGAGTTTGAGATATAGTATGATTTTAAGAAGCGAGTCCTTAGCCCAATATATTTTTGAACGATAAAATTTTTTACTTTTTAAAACCAGGTACTAAGGTTTTAATTTCACATTGGACTTGAACATGATTATTTCTTCTATCACTGACTACCGTGAAGCCGCGCGACGGAAACTCCCTCGCTTTTTATTTGATTATATTGATGGCGGCGCTTTTGCGGAACAAACACTAAAAGCCAATGTCGAAGATCTTACCAAGGTAACCTTACGGCAACGTATTTTAAAACATGTAGGACAGCTCCATTTTGACACAGAACTTTTAGGACAAAAACTGGCAATGCCTGTCATCTTAAGTCCCATAGGTCTTACGGGAATGTATGCCCGACGTGGTGAGCTCCAAGCTGCCAAAGCTGCTGCACAAAAAGGGATCCCCTTTACCTTATCTACAAGTTTCAGTATCTTCCTTGGAAGAAGTATCCGTCCACAGTCCTCAACCAGTATGGTTTCAACTGTATGTACTGAAAGATCGTGGTTTTATGCAGAATATGCTTGAACGAGCCCAGGAATGTGGCGTGACTCATCTCGTGTTCACAGTGGATATGTCCACGCCAAGTGCCCGCTATCGAGACGCACACTCAGGTATGTCTGGTCCATTTGCTCGCACACGTCGCGTCCTCCAAGCCATGATGAAACCCTCTTGGGCTTATCAGGTTGGCCTTATGGGACGTCCACATGAGCTGGGAAACATCTCTAGCTATTTAAAAAAAAACATAGGCTTAGAAGATTATATGGGATGGTTAAATAACAACTTTGATCCTTCAATCAGTTGGCGCGATCTAGAGTGGATACGCCAGTTTTGGAAAGGACCCTTGCTGATTAAAGGAATCCTTGATCCAGAAGATGCAAAAGATGCAAAAGCATTCGGCGCAGATGGAATTATTGTCTCCAATCACGGCGGACGCCAACTTGATGGCGTATTATCTACCGCCAAAGCACTGCCTATGATTGTAGATAAGGTCCGTTCTGATCTTACAATTCTTGTTGACTCAGGAATTCGTTCAGGACTCGATGTAGTGCGTATGCTAGCCCTTGGTGCTCAAGCCGTGTTCGTAGGCAGGCCTACTGTCTATGCTTTGGCGGCACGCGGGCAAGCAGGGGTAGAACATATGCTTGATCTGATTCGCAATGAAATGGGAATCGCCATGACCTTGATGGGAGTTAGCGCATCTACAGAAATTAATCAAACTCATCTTTGTACTTTATAATGAGACAAAATTATTTTTTTAATGATCTGTAAATGAATGCCCTCACCCCTGCCCCTCTCCCATAAATGGGAGAGGGGGTTCTTTTATATTCATTCCATTTACTAAATATCCCTTCTCCCCACCAGGGGAGAAGAGGGCAGATGAGGGTATTACTTAACCTGAGGATCAATCACATAATCCCACAGATTATTAAATGTTTGCACAATCTGAAAAGGGCTAAGCACTACCGAAACATTAGCCAATGCAACAGATAAGTCACTGCTGTCGCCAACCAAGATATTGGCTGCAATTGGTGCGATGACACCACTATTATGAATGTAGTCGATAATTCGCTTATCCAGATCTTCAATGCTATTCAGATAGGGAATTAAGATCAGTGGATGTATGGTCTTATTCATTAAAATTTTAGAAAACTGTTCCCAAGATGCAATGACTGAATCAGGCGCCATCATTTTACTGGCAAATTCTTTCCATATTTCCAGTCTCAATTTTCTGGCCAAAGAATCTTTAAATAAACTGCCATTATCATCAAAAATGACAATCGACGTTTCGCTATCAAGAGTAAAAGAACGCTGATTCACATTCGCAGAACCAATAATTGCGATTTCATCATCTGCAATGATTATCTTGGAATGCATCGCCGGATGGTAATTCTCTTTAGGTGCATTGACGCGATCGATTAAAACAAGCGCCACTTTATCCTTAACCTGTTGATTCACCCCGTTGAGTAACGCATCCCAAAACTCTCCTCTTTTTCTATCAGGAATCAGTATGTCTGTGGTTTCTTGCGAGTCTTGAATGGCTAAAATTAAACTGACAAAATTTGATTCTTGAATTTTTTTATTGAGTTGCGTTGCTACATCAACATTGACTAAGTATTGATCCTCAATATAAATATATTTTTGCGCGTTTGCTATGATAGAAAAATAAGCGTCCTTCAAACTGCGATCTTTATCATTACTATTGGGATCATTATAAGTGCCAACAACTTTCCCATAATGAAAATCACCAAAAGTGATTTCATCTGGCTTCGTTTCATTTTCACCTTTGAGAAGTACATTTTTTGTACTAGGATGGTTATGCCATCTTTTTTTAAATTTCTGGAGAATTTGATACGCTGCTGGTCCTTGAACTTTACAATGCACATCATGAACGTTTGAATAGTCCTTGTGGTATACATCAAATCGATTCTTGTTGATGTCCATTCCACCACAAAAAGAAATGAGCCCCTCCCCCCCTTTCACAATAATTACTTTTTCATGATGGCTGCCTACATTCTTGGATAAGCAATAGCGAAGGATGACATAAAAGGGATCCAGCTCTTTGAACATCGATTTAAATCGATTAAATTTCTGCATAATAAAAGGGACGAATTGGCCGATAAATTGCTGTGACTCGGACGTGGAGTACGTATGATCATCTAAGAGAGCATATGTATTAGAAAGGCCATTTAATCTAGGAATATTCTTCAAGTTCAGTTGTTGCAGCTCGACACTTGGGTTATTCCAGATTAATACCCGCAACTCGACTCCACTCGCCGTAGCGGTATTTAATAAATCAAACAAAGTGGACTTTTGATCGCTCTCAATAAGAGGAAAATCAACATCCAGCATCCACCCAAGAATGTAAATATAATGATCTTGGGTTTTTGCTGTCTTAATCGCTTTTACAATCGCAGTAAACGCATTCGCCCCATCGACAAAATAGTCAATACGATTCCGTGTTGCCTCCGGAAATATTTTTAACCATTTATTAGCCATGGTTAGATCTGCCTACCCGTTTTGGGATCGTACTTTACTTCGACCGGAACAATTTGATCGGTTGGCAGAATTTCTATCCATTGATCAAAAATTTCATAGTTTTTACCCACGTTTGCACGAAAGCCTCCTTGTAAGGGAAAGAATCCATGCTCGTAGACTCTATCAATAGGTGTTGCCGTTACGGTATTGCTGTCATCAACCAATGCGGGATCTGATACTTCACCCGGTTTGGGGTATTTTCCCGTCTGGATTCCTTCCTGGTATTTCTGTTGTATTTTTTTGGCTAAGTCCATAATGACATCTATCATTTTTTGCCCATCCAATGGATTGCCATTGATGTCTTTTTCATCTGAATTGTTGGTATGATAAATAACATCATCAGTTATCCCATTCATGCCTTCAACACCTTTTAACCAATTAATGGCCGCCTCTTCTTTGCCTGGTCTGATAGGAATTACCGCTTTGACCCATGGCGCATTTAAAAATGCATTGCGCATATTATCCCCATCAAGCTGCAGCAACCATCCCAAACTACTTCCTAATTTGGCAGGATCTGAATCTTCCGTAATGTAATAATTATCCCTTTGTAGATCATTTACACCTCCCCAACCCACGGTACTGGAACTCATAATATTGTTTTCAGAATTTAAGTCGGCAATGCTTATTTTGTTCATCAATCCCTTCTGCAACACTTTATTGACGCCACTAAGTACTGGGCCTGATGGGTTAAATACGGGTGTTGGTGTTTCTTGTAACTGTTGTTTGCTGCGATGTAAGCGTGGCCGCCACCATTCTGGCGAAACAAAATACAGCATTTTATCAATATCAAAAATAGAATTAACAAGCTCTGCGACAACATGGCGAGTTCGATCATCAGGCAGTGGAACATCGTTTAAAAGCATCCCCTGAACAAGCTGGCGGTACACCACTATACGCTCTTCTTCCCTTAATTCATCACTATCGCGCGATTGAATTTTACTTGCTTTGGTCACCCTATCTTTAACATTTTCCACGTAGGCTTTTTCATATTCTGCTTTTTCTTTCGCTTTGAAACTAGCCAGATTTGCATTGTTTTGTTGGATAATTGCATCATTAGCACCTGCTTTTGGACTCCAATGCAGAATAAGTGTTACTTCAAGACTGTTTTCTCCTTGAAAATCCGCGTAATCCAGATGCAAAGTAAACGTTGCTTTATCCGATAAATTTTGAATGGCATCTTTTCTTGACACTTTAACCGGTTTACCTTGAGGGTCAAATTCCACATCCGTCAAATCATAATTTGCTTTGGAACACACGAATTCCTGCGCAAAATCCACTTGAATTTTTTCCACATCATCAAACACAACCCATTCTGTACCAGAATAAACACCATTGACATAAACTTTCTTATTGTCCGCATCCGTACTATCTATAGAAACAAAAGGGATGGTTATGATTTTTTCTTCTTGAAATGGCTGAAACGTTGGGATTTCTTCCGGATGCGGAATACTATCCAAATCGGCCGGTTTGGCAATATGGATCAGCTCTGCAATCCCCAACTCCTTGCCTGGATCATCAACGTAGGTTTGCCAACAAAGGTACGAGCCAACATCCTGGACTTGCACACCAACTTGTCGCATTTTTCGTCGTAACTCATAGTTAATGAGTTCTTCTGTTGTGTTCGTTAACGTATGTTTTGTGCTCGCAACATCCGTTATTTCCGTCACGGTCTTAAACGTTGATTTATAATTTTTGCGTATTTCAGAAGATAATTGATCTGTTTGCTGACGCATTTGTTTATGTGTCGCTTCGCGAGCCGTTTGTTGTGAACTCTTATCATCGAAACTGGACGTCGCTTCGACTGATGCATACGACGCTTTGACACTCGCACCAAAATTGACATCTTGTTGATTGTCTTGTTTCACTGCATCAGAAAGCTCATCTTGGGTTGTGGTCGTTGTGGAAGACTTCGTGGTGATATCCAGCGTGGTTTCCAATGTGCGTTCAACTGTTGAGGTACGCGTATGGACTTCGATGAGTTCTACGGTAGAGCCGGGGCTCAGCCAAACATGATCAACCGGTGTTCCAAGAAAAGTATCTAACTCAAAGAAATATTGTCGAAATAAATGAACGATACTGATTGGTGATAAAGCAACACAATCAAGATATTCTTTATTGGTAGGGTCTAGATCATTAATATTAAGAAATGCATCACCACTGTTATCGGCAGAAAGCATCTTTGTTAATCGTGTCGCGTCTTCAGTATTATTCACCGTATTATAAAAGATGTCTGCTAAGAGATCGTAGGCGCGTTGCTTCACAAGAAATAATACAGTACCTGCCACAGATGACTCATATTCTAATTGATGTTCCAATACACCAATATCTATTCTGCGTGTATTAATCGATGATCCAGTAACATTTCCAGCACGCATGAGAATGCCCGTACTGGGATTTAAATTATTCCGGCTATTAATTTGCGAATAGGCATCCGTATATATTTTTACAATATTTTTATTGAGGATTGCATTCACATTATCACTGGTAATGATCGTATCCCATATACTCGGTTGATAATTTTGATATGGCGGCAGCTGCAAGGAAATTTGTTGTAATACAACGCTATCAAAAGTGCGGATTTTTCCTGCTTCCAATGCACCTGCTTTAATTTGAATGTTGATTTGTCCATCTTGGTTGAAGTTGATATCGATTAAACCAGCAAATTCATTTTTTAGTTTCTCTAAAATAGAGGATTTGTCATTTTGAAATCCCGTCTGAAAGCGCTGTTGAATTCGTTTTGATTTCCATCCAAGTAACGGTTGGTATATGCCAAATAACTCACTATCATAAGGAAGTACGGTGGTATAATTCGAAAGATCGGTTATTCGTTTCACTATCGTCATTTTCACAACCTCCTGTATTCATCCATGAATTCCTTGAGTTTGTTTTTGATAGTCATTAAATGTTTTTATGGATAAGGAATCCAACAACATTGCCAATCCCCCCCCCCATCTGTACAAATTTAGCACAAATAATGAATTATGCTTGCTTTTATTTTTCAAAAGTAATTCAGAACTTTTTTTATCAACCCTCTTGAACCTTTGTTGTAGATAAGTTAATTATCAAGATGAGCCCTAAATATCCACTAGAGATTATTGGCATGCATAAAAGGATTTAGATATGAAGACAAAAATACCCACCCCCCAAAAATTGCACAACAAAAATCCTAAAAACAGCAGAGCCTTACCTATTCAATTGATACAACAAGCCGAACCTGATCGCAGCTACTTTCTAAAAAGTACCGTCGCAGGGATAAACAATTTTTTTTCAATGCGAGTCAAAGAACTGTATAACACCCTGGCTTGGACCTTTTCTTTAGATGCGGTGGATTGGAGTACTTTTAATAAATACATCTGGCCTACAATTTCCTCTGGAGCAGCTTTGCTTCTTGGCCATTATCTCACCCCATGCCTTAGTGAATACCTAATGGGGAGCTCCGAATATGATTTTATTGTCAAATTTATTTTTGGCGCCACCATCTTAGGCTATTGTGCCTTAAATCGGATTACCGATGAGAAATTTGATTCTGGAATAGCGCTATCGGCGGCTGTGGCCAGTGAGGTTATGGCAATAACCTCTATGTATAGTTCGGTTTTTAAGGGTACTGGCTTTTTACTCGATGGCCGTGTTTCAGATGAGTATGCATTAATTGCCGGACTGGGAGCCAGCGCATTAGTTGTTCCCAGTGGAATTGCTTACCTCACCCGCAAAGCACAAGAATTACTGGTCCGTTTCCAATACAATCAAGGCGCACAGCGCTCAGACACAGCCGTGATTTCCAGTGGGCTAACCCCATTATCCAATTTGTATTTCCAGATCAATCACTTTATTGCCGGCGAACTGATGGTAAGCTCGCGAGCCTTTCAATTGGGGCTCATTGCGCACAATATTCGTTATGCCGATCGCATCGTACAAAAATTTCGGAACTTACCTGCATTACTCGCTGATTTAGCACCATCGACTATAAAAAAAATGCGCGTACAGCAAGAAAAATTAGACCATGATTACGAATACAATCATAAGTTACATAAGGTGTTAAAGTTCACCGCAAATGGCCCAATAATCAAAGACGTTCCTAGGTATAAACTTCGTACTGGAGATTTAGTGCTTTGCGATGAGAGCATCAATTTAGATTGTGTACCTATATCCGGAGAGCTTGTTGCATTACAACGTAATGTAGAAAATGAATGGACACAAACACTGGAGCGAAAGAAATTTAGCGTCAATCTTAAAGCACAAAATGGTGAGGACGTGTGGATCGAGCATCACACCAAACCTAATTTGACTTCCAATTACAAAAAAGTGGACTTATATGCTGTTAGAGATGGCAAACAAGCAGGAGTACTTGTAGGTGATAAATTAAATATCTACGGTAATGACAACATTTTTATTCAAATTAAACCCGAGAAAGAACTGATATTAAGTAGTAACTATGAGAAAAAGTCCGTTATTGATGACATTATCGCTGAGCGAAAGCAAAGAAGCGTTTTATATTCTATTTTAGGCTCCATTATTATGGCGGCTTTTCTGCAGAGAGACATTACGCTCATGCCTGCAGAAACACTCAAACTCATGTTCACCCTATTTCAAACGCTGATTCCCTTTTCCGAAGCTTTTTTACGTGAAACAGTAAATAGCTACTTAATGAAACAATTGAATAGCAATTTGGGAGATCAGCCTTTTGAATCGATTGATGCACGACGGCTAGTAGATTTATGTAATGCATTGGGCGGATATTATCGCGATAAATTTCCCAATGGAGTTGTCATTATTTCTGATAAAACCGGCACTCTGACTACAACTCAAATGGATGTATTAGGGTTGTGGACCACCGCGATGCCAGTTGAGGTACAACGTCTTGTCAAAGAAAACAAAGAAGAAGTTCTTTTACCCGAAGAATCACAATGGCTTAAATCCTTTGCAGTCTTTTGTTACGCCTATACCAATCATAAAAAAGAATTAGAACCTGAAGAACATGCGATTTTGGAATTATTCAAATCGTTATTGGATGATGAACAATGTTTGGAAGTGACCACTTTGGGGAACAATCACTTTAAAAAGGTCATTTCCATCAAAGAAGCACGACAAGAAGTCGAGACGTTTCATCTGGGTTTATATCGTACGTTTGGCGGTCGCTTTACCCTCATTCAGCAAGGTGATGAAGCATCTCTTGTCTTTTGCGGGGTACCTAAAGCGGAAGCCTTTCAAGCTACTCCGTTATTAGAGGCCTATACCTCGATGCAAAGCCGTACTGAAGTCTTATCACGCGACTGGTGTATTGCACATACAAAACTCAGTGAGCTTGAATTTGCCGCTTTAAGAGAGTTATTTGATAAGGATAATAAAAAGGAAATTGAGAGTTTCCTTATAAAAAACAAAAAACTCCTTGAACAATTACAATATCACGGAACGTTTATTATTGATAACCCGGTAAAAAAAGGGGCGGAGCAATTTATTGCTCAATGTCGAGAAATATCCGTCCCAGTGTTTGTAGCAACTGGTGATACTAAGAAAGCTGCGGTAAACATTGCCAAAGTGTTATGCCCACAAAACGCAAAAAACATTATTATCGTGAGTGCAGATGAAACTGAAAACCATGCAGTCGATTTAAGTGCAGAAACTTGCCCCCCTGATGCCACGGTTATCTTTGCGGGTGTCAATGAAACCATATTAGCGCATTTTCAAAAATTGATGGATAGAAAGAAGACAAAGCGCCCAGTCATTATTTTTGCGGAAATGAGTACCGAAGGGAAAGGGATTCTAGCCAGTTATCTCAAGGATCATCAGTATTTTATTGTCGCCAATGGCGATGGTACCAATGATGTCATGATGATGAAGAATTCAAATGTGGTCATTGCGCATCATTCAGATGACGGTACTTTTGCTCCTGGAGTAGCTGCTTTAGCAAATATCAGTGAAACACAACTGCAACGATTATTTGGTTCTGAGAAAAGCTTTTATGAACTTTTTGATATTCACCTCCCCAAAAGCTTTTTTGTACAACAGTTTGCCCCCATGGCAAATTCACAAGAAAAACCTACCATGGCTTTAGCACTTAAAAGTGGGAAAATGACGTTTGATTTAGCGAAAACAGTGGGCGCCAATGTCACCGAAATGAATCAGCAACATTGGTATAGTGTGGCATTCGACTTATTATGGCTATGGATTTCGTTTTATGAAATTAATCAAAGTGCTGATTTACCCATGGATAACCGAAATATCAATGCATCAAGACTGATTTCCAACACCATGGGCATCGCGCTTCTCATCGCGATTTTTCAATCCTTAGCCAATTATGCGTTGTTTAACGAGTCAACGAATTTAGGCAGCATGCTGATTACCTTAGCCTTGCTGCCGCTCGTGCTAAAAAGTGTCTTTTCAGGCTTTCAAATGGTGCAAGAAAATTTGTATCCCGAACCGGAAATCATCGAAGTTGAAGAGAACGTTGAGGCAAACTCTAATCGCTCCCTCTTGAGTTATGTAGGCTCTTTTTTTTCACGCAAACCTACAAAGCAAGTGGAGCAGCCAGCTACTAGTCCTAAATTAGAGTAAACAGACTATCCCTGCAAGTCGGTAAAAAGACGTTATTTAAAAACCTTATGTAAAAGGATGTGTTGATAAAACTGTATCGCACGCTCAACTGCGGTTGGCATATAATAACCGATCCCTGGATTTGTTTTGCGAGCCTCCAACCAGGCAATAGTCACCAGTTTTCTTGCCAACATAAAATAGGGAAGTAGTCGAATATCTTCAGCGGAAAGAGGCATGTGTTCACCGTACCCACGCAATAAAGCCTCTTTTAACCGATAAAATGACTGATGCAAATTTCCCTCGGCCAAATGCTCGAATGCACACAAAGCGACAGCCAAGTCATCATTATAAAATCCAAGCCCACAGTCATCAAAATCAATTATTGCGAAGTGTCCCTGATGCACCAAAATATTGTTAGGCTGGGTATCAAAATGAATTACACCAGTTTTCTCCGGGTGTTTGCATTCGAATTCTTTTAAGATCTCATAAACCATCCGCCTTGCTGCAGTAAGTACCTTTTGTTCCTGAATGGACACGTCTGTAAGTGTTTCTATGTTATAAAACTTTGCGGTTTCCGCACCGATTAGCCCATCAGCGAGCCAATAGTTTCTATGCGGCATGGATATGCCGCGCCCGCTCTGATGCAACGCACCAATCAATTTTCCCAAGGTATTGGCATACTGTTCATTGATACCGTTCCATTTTGTCTTACCCGCTAACCATTCAGAGACAAAACAATAGCGGTCTGATTGGACCATCTGGTGTTGCACTTCAATAAAGTAGTGTCCAGAAAGTGTTTTTACTGGCGCAGGCACTATTAGATCTGTAGTGCTGCGTATGTGTTGCATCCAGTGTATTTCCTCCTCAATCGCGGCATGTTGATGATGTCCATAAGGATTAATTCTTAAGGCATAACGTTTATTTTGGTGATCTGTGATTCTGAAAATCGCGTTCGCACTGTATTTAATAAATTCAATATTATGAGTAATAAATGGGTAGTGCTTCAGTGCTTCTATAGCCAGAGCTCTTAATCTTCTGACCTGCGCTAAATAAGAGGCCCGCTCAAAAAGTTGCTTGGTTTTCATAAATTGCTACCGTTAAAAAGCCGCTCGCATCTGATCCTAAAAATACATTGTTTTATTTCAATTTCATATTCTCTTAATGATTTGTCGTTTAAATTGATTTAAATTTATACAATAAAACAGAGTTTCTATGTTCGTCAAACACGATAATTCCACACAAATTGAATCAGGCAAGAAGAAAAAATACCTCCCTTTTTTTAAAGTTCATATTTCCTTAATCATTTATTGATATAATTGATTAACTTTTGACAACAAGAGATTTATCCAATGCAAAGCAAAGACGATTCATCCAGTTCAACTGAATCTACTAAAAAGACCAAAAGTATTTTATCCAAACCAACTGAATCTGCTAAAAAGACCCCAAAGAGTGTTTCATGGAATGACGATAAGACAGAAGGAAAAATGGATGAGGGACATCTGGTGATTAGGGAAAGTGCTTCTCTTAACAAAAAAACACTAGACAAGCAGATTGTAGAATTACAAAAAAGTGGTTATACCGAAATTGAAGCCACTGCGATAGTAGGAAAAGCGCAAACACCAAGTGGACAAGTCATTATAACAGAACCAATATTTTATGCCTCTAAAGAAGAAATAGCGGAGGGCAAAAAATTGCGGGAAGAGAATAAAGTAAATCCTTGTAGCTTTTTCTCTCCAACTACTATTGGAGTCGGAGTGGGAATCGCCTTAGCAGTTGCTACAGTGGGAATTGTTGCGTTTAGTAACCAATAGAAAACGACCAACAGTTACAAAGATTATAGCCTGGGTGAAGGCAAAGCATAACCCGGGTTAAGGATACCTCTAAAGAAGCCTACAAAAACGTAAATCGATACAACTTTTTCTCACCACCTACTATTGGCGTAAGAGCAGCTTTAATCCAAGCAACAATAGAGTTCATTACCACAAGAAAATAGAAAAATGCTCTCCTTTTTTGAAGCTCATATTTCCTTAATCATTTATTGATAAAATTGATTGATTTTTGATGAAAACAAGAGGTTTATCCAATGCAAAGCAAAGACGACTCATCCAAACCCACTGAATCGAGTAAAAA
This sequence comes from Legionella sp. 39-23, assembly GCF_001897665.1. Classification (NCBI taxonomy): domain Bacteria; kingdom Pseudomonadati; phylum Pseudomonadota; class Gammaproteobacteria; order Legionellales; family Legionellaceae; genus Legionella; species Legionella sp. 39-23. The sequence goes on from NZ_MKTO01000030.1 coordinate 65,146, forward strand.
GATCAAAAGTATTTTATCCAAATCAACTGAGTCTACTAAAAAGACCAAAAAAAGTGTTTCCTGGAATGATACTCAGTCTGAAGGACAAATACGCCCAGAATCGCTTAAAATTGCACCGAGTGCTTCTCCCACTAAAAAAGTATTAGAACAACAGATCAAAGAATTACAAAAAAATGGTTATTCAGAAATTGAAGCCACGGCGATAGTAGGCGTACCGTCAACACCCAGTGGGCAAGATATAATACATACAGACATCTATTATACTTCTAGAGACAAAATAGCAGAGCGCAGATTTTTCCGGGAGCAAAACAAAGCGTCAGCACGTGGAGGCCTAGTTCCTGCACAAGACGACGTGCCTACTTCGCCAAAAGACGAGGATGAAGTAAGCCCTTATAGCTTTTTCTCTCCAACAACTATTGGGATGGCTGCCTTAGCAGTTGCGGCACTAGGGTTTGCTGTACTCAAAAAATAGAAAAAACTCTTTCACTAAGTAACTCCTCTAAATTCCTGTCATTCCCGCCTGTGCGGCAATGACACTACATAGAAACAATATTCTTATTAAAATCCGCTCAATTGTTCAAAAAGGAGAGCTGTATTTCAGAACAGAACATCCCTGCTGCTTATTCAGTTAGTTAAAATAACCATTTTTTAAATCTGTTTCAAAATCATTTGGCCAATTACTTCGGTATAAGCCATATTGTTTTTTTATAGAATTCTTCTCAATCGTTATCCATACTTGTGCACTCACTATTTGGCTGGGATCATAGCTTGAACCATTTTTGGTGGTTATTGTAAATTCATTGGCGGAAAACCCATTCCTCAATAAAATGTTTTGCACGTCTTGTCTTATTACATCGTCACCATTATGCATTGTTTATTCCTTAAACAGATACTTAAGGTAATTATAGCGCTCATTTATGTGAACGTATGTGTACCTGGAAAAACCTTACTCAGCTGACATAGGTCGGGCCAAGGCCCGACTTTTTCGTTCACGCAAAATACTAGTGCTGTTGCGTTTGATCTTACGGCTTCTCATTAAACTCCATTATCCAGAATTTTTGTGATGAATTCATATTTTTAGGAACAGGGGCGACCACTATAGTTTGCACCAATGGAGGATTAAAAGGTCCATCAGCAGTTGCCCATTGATATGTTATTTCAAACTCCCAAGAATTCTTACTTTCTGCCATTTTTTTAATCTTATAAGAAGTAATCCATGGGCTGGAAGTTCCGGAAACCCAATAAGGCCAATTGTCTTTATATTTCTTTTTTAATTGATCCGAAAACAACATAAATTGAACGGCGCCATTACGTTGTTTATTCGCTTTTGCGAACAAATTCGCAACTTCGTCCAGCTTTTGTGGAGCCAGTGCTTTCTCCAACATGGAAATTCGCGCGGCATCTGAATCAGACTGAGAAACATTTTCAGTCATACTATAGGCTGTTACAGAACATAAAAAAATCAACCCACTGAGCATCAAATTTATTTTTGAACTTTTCATCGTGTTCTCTTGATTAAGGGTAGTTTTAATCTTTATTTATAGGCCAATTTATCCCTAATGTCATTAGATCCACGTCATCATGAGATCCCTCGCCATGCTCGGGATGACATAGAATCGCAAGAGCAAGTGTAGGCTGGGCTTTTTTTGTCAACGATGACGTGGGCTGCACGAGTATTTTTTAAAGAGATCAATTAAATGTCTTGCTGATGGCCCTATTTCTTGAGGTTGATGATGCACTAAATAGACTGGGTAGGTTCTGATGTTATTTTCTTTCATATTGAGAGGAAGGATAGGTAAGTTTCTCTCTTCGACCATTTGCTGTGGGAGCCAGGCAAAACCTATCCCATGTGCCACACATTGAACTTTCATTTCCAAGGTACTTACCTTCCAATGAAATTCAGAACCCAACCAGCCTTCATCACGTTTTTTATTTGCTCCAGAATCCTGCGCAATGAGATAACGTTCATCATAAAGATCGTCAAGTGTGCTCTGTTTTTGATGCAACGGACTGTCTTTATGAGCATAAGGAAGAAAATGCACATCCATGAGTTTATCACCCATATAACCCTCCGGAATTTTTGAAATAATCGCGAGCTCTACTTCACCGTGGACTAATTGATCACTAGGACCTGATAATAAACCTTGATGAATAATCAGCTTAGTCTGTTTATTCTCCTGTCCAAATTGGTGCAAAACGGTCATTAATACCGACGCTGGAAAAATCTCATCAATGGCAAGACGCAATGATTTTTCATAAGGTGATTTTAAATTTAGCGCAGCAATTTCGACATTTTTTGCCGCCCGGGTAATTTGCCGCGATAACTTTAAAATATCCACTCCCTGTTCAGTCAACACGGCCTTGCGTCCATCAAGTTGTAGTAATTGCATACCTAACATTTCCTGAAGTTTGGCAACCGTGTAACTGATATTGGATTGGCTTTTATGCAATTTTATTGCCGCTTTAGCAAAGCTTCCTTCATCGATTACGGTTTGCAATACCCGCCATTGTTCCAAAGTTACCTTAGTCATGATTCGCCACGTATCCATCTAAAAATTAGATATGTTTGGTCAAAATTATGCGCTTTTTTTATTTAAATAGCCATTTATAATCAATTTGTTAGATTAACAAGGAGCCATAATGAAAAAAATACTGATGTCATTAATCACTGGGAGTTTATTGATTCACTCAATTGCTGCAGTCGCAGGAGCAATTCAAGAAGCAAACAAACAGATAGTTACTCAATTTTATCAAAAAGCATTGAATGAAAAAGACTTTGATGCTGCACAAAATTACTTAGGTGCTTGGTATATTCAACATAATCCTCTGGCTCAAGATGGGATTGATGGCTTAAAAAATTACATTAACTACCTCAAAAAGACTTATCCGCAATCACATAGTGAGATCAAACGTATTCTTGCAGATGGCGATTATGTGATTGTACATGTCCATTCTGTTCTAGAACCAGGAACACAAGGAAGAGCCATAGTGGATATTTTTCGCCTGGAAAACAATAAAATTTATGAACATTGGGATGTAATTCAACCTATTCCTGCTGAGGCAGCAAATAGTAATGGGATGTTTTAAGAGCCCCTCATCGGCCCTGGGGTCCCTTCTCCCCTTGGGGAGAAGGGATTGCAAAAGATTTTCCTCTTTCCTATTATTGGCAGAAGGCAAGGGAGAGGGAAAACTATAGAATTTGACCACTTGTAAGACCATTATGTACACTTAATAGTGTATACCTTATGGATTGTATCATTATGTCAAAACCATTTATTCCTCAAATACATCCCCCTACTTCATTTGTGGAACCCGCATTCTGGTTTATTTTTCACGGTGAAAATATTCTTTTGCAAAACCATACCATACCTCATCTTTTTGATATCAACGCCCTCGATCTTTCGATTGAACGGCAAATTTATTTAGGAACATACGGAAAGACACCGTGTTTTGCAGTGCAAATTGGCCAACAACCACCAGCATTACCCGAATACATGGCTTTTCAGCACATTCGCCAAGCACATGAGCTAATAAGCGATGAGGATTTGTTTTTACTTGTTTCCAAAGCAAAACAATTGTTGCACTGGGACAGCAGTACTCAATACTGTGGCTATTGTGGCCATAAAACAAAATACAGTGATAAAGAACGGGCCAAAGTATGCTCAAATTGTAATTCATTAATTTTTCCGCAAATTGCACCAGTCATGTTGGCGCTCATCTGGCGAGATGATGAAATCTTACTTGCGCGTTCGCCTCATTTCATGCCTGGAATTTACAGTATCTTGGCAGGTTTTGTGGAGCCAGGAGAAATGCTTGAGCACACCGTTGTTCGTGAAGTCCAAGAAGAAGTAGGACTAACGATAAAAAACTTGCATTATTTTTCCTCCCAACCATGGCCATTTCAAAGTAATTTGATGTTAGGGTTTGTTGCTGAATATGAAAGTGGTGAGATTCAAATTGATACAAGGGAAATCGAAGATGCCCAATGGTTCTCCATAAAAAAACTGCCTCAATTACCCAAACCCATTAGCCTTTCACGACAAATGATTGATAAATATTTAGCCATGCGCTCTAAATAAGTACCTCCCTTAGTTGTGTGCAAATCGTTTTTACACTACAGTGCCCGCCAAACAAACCATAAGACATGTAATTACGCACTTTGTAAATTAAAAATGCGCATCAGGAATTAAATGAAAACCCAAAACTGAAATCCTTGAAGAGCTCGACTTATTGTATGAAAAGAATCAATTACCCATTATGATGATGCAAAGCACTTATTAAATCTTATTCAAAGCTACTATAGCAAAGCACAAAATGCTGGGCTTAATATTTCCCCTCGTAATGCGCAAATGATGAGCCTGCATATTCGCGATGACATAAAACTGAAAGCAAGAAAAGAAACCACTTAAAGAGGTCTTAACCCAATTACAGCCTAAAACTAGCGATAAAAAATTTATCTGGACTGACGCACGCAAAAGAGAATGTAACAAGCCTGACTGAAGAATATTTTTCAGCACGCACCTATGCGCAAAGCTAAAGTTTATTCCCTCCCCCCATGAAAGTTGCTGAGGAAGAACAAAGGCATGAAATATTAGTGTATTAGCTCTATGAAAATCTTTAATTCCATTCATTGTAGCCTGGGTGAGGAAGTCGTAACCCGAGGTTTCGGGAGCAATATCCTATGCATTTGATCCCGGTTTTTCGCTACGCCACGCCAGGTTACGACAATCACAAAATTTCAATTGGACTACACTTCAATTATAAGAGTATAAAAGGAGTACTCAAATGGATACATCAAAGTTTTTAAGTAAGGTTCTGGGAATTTATCTGATCGTTATCAGTGTGGCCATATTAATCAACATGCATCAATTTACAATCTATGTCCAAGCCTTGTTAAAAGATGCACCATTAATACTGGTTCTGGGTTTTTGGACTTTCATTCTTGGGCTACTTATGGTTGTAAGCCACAATGTTTGGCAATGGAGCTGGCGGCTTTTAATCACCATTATTTCTTGGCTCATCTTGCTGAAAGGAGCAAGTATGATTTTTTATCCGCATTATATTGATCAAGCGACTGTTCTTTTTGTGCAAAATGAAAGTATTGCCTATAGCGCCATTGGATTTGATCTGATTATCGGAATCATCCTCTGCTATCTAGGTTTTAAACGTTAAATCTATCTAGTGTGCTGGCTCCTTCCACTCCCTGTCCATATATTAGGCAATTCGTCGACAAAAAAAGCCAAATAACTGTAGGCTGGGCTGCTAAGCCCAGCGCTAAAGTATTTCCCTCTTAGAAACACCCCGGAGAAGATACGTGTTAATTGGGCTTCATAATAGAATTTTTGGAGAGTACGAATTAACTCAGCAGATCCTGGGCTTAACAGCCCTGCCTGCCCGGTTATCTATGTGATGGTACAACTGTCATCCCCGCAAAATTAAGCACGCTTTGCTCCTGAGTCAGGTCCAGTCCATAAGGATTATCC
>NZ_MKTO01000031.1:0-69392 GCF_001897665.1 Legionella sp. 39-23
AGTTTTTATGGAGATGATATTATTCCTTACCGGTCTCCTAACTCCAATCACGCTCGAAGTATTCAAGAAGCATATGCATTAAAGAAACATATAATAGAAAGAGTTTTTACTTCAGAAAAAATCTATCGTAATCATAAGAAAAATGTATTTTTTCCAATTTTTGAGCAACATGAAGAGCAAGAAACGAGCCAACTGGGTGCGTTGCCAGAGCAACTACTCGATAGAGTTTGTGCTTATGTCTATGCCAACAGTTTCAAAGAGCGAAAAAACACTGCTTCTCCTCTTGCCGAAATAAGTGAGTTACATGGATTATTTTTTGCTGAAAAAAACAATCAAGGCCAGACAAAGAGTCACAAAGCAGCACCAAACCCTTCTGAAAAAGGAAAAGAGAAAGAGGCTTCAAATAAGGAAAATCGACAGCCAACCCCCTCAAAACTTGCTGCACCCAAAGAACAAGGATTATTTTCAAGAACTCAAAAGGAAGTGGCTCAGAAAAGCGCTGAACTTGTTCAAAGCACGCAGAATTGTTTGATTTCATAAATAGAAATGGACTGAAGCCGATCGTATGAGCAAACTTATGTTTGCATAATATGATTGGCTAATATCTGTCAACAGAAAAAATTAGCGCCTTGTAAATTGAAATATTGAAAAATCTGCGGTTTTTTCGGGTTTGGAATTAAGAAAAAAATCCTTATTTCCTAATAATGAATAGCACACATTAAATTTAATTTTAATTCAATGAGTTAATTTGGATCTTCCCCAAATCCGGGGGCATTAATCAAGATCACAAAACCTTAACCCTTAATCTGTAATTTTCAAAATTTCTAAACCCATAAACACGTCGCTTAATTTTTAATTTGTCCGAATTTATCGCATTCTTGTTCTATAATTATGATTATCACTTACTCATCAAATATATAGCAAATGCATGAATCTTTGTCACAGTGCTTGCTAATTTTCATGAACAACATAGGAAGTTTTAAATATGGAAAATTATGAATCTGCCTCACAAAAACCTATTCTAACAAAATCAGTACCCTATGAAGGTATTCCTACTTTCTTTAGATCAGAGTATTCACGAACTTTAAAAGGTGTTGATCTTGCTGTTTATGGTGTTCCATTTGATTTAAGTACATTTAATCGTTCAGGCGCTCGCTTTGGACCTAGAAGCATTCGTGATCAATCATGTTACCTAAGTATACTTGGCACTTGTTGGCCCCATACATATAAAATAAATGACAAATTTAAAATTATTGATTATGGAGATATTGGTTTTCCTCCTGGCCAAACTAAAGCCATGTTGGAAAATGTTGAAGCAACCATAAGTGAATTGTGCTCACATAATATTTTTACCCTAGGCCTCGGTGGTGATCACTTAGTTGCTTATCCCGCTATAAAAGCGCTGGCTAAAAAACATGGCAAACTTGCCTTAATCCACTTTGATGCACACACAGATACAGTGCAAATGCCCTACTTGACACATGGAAGTATGTTTTATTATGCAGTTGAAGAAGGATTAATAGATGCTGAAGCTTCAATCCAAGTTGGCATCCGTACAAGCGTTCCAGAAACACCTAAATTAGATGTTATAACAGCGAATCATTGCTTAGAAAAAGGAACACAATTCGTAGTAGACAAAATAAGAAAAATAGTTGGCGATCGAAAATGCTATATAAGTCTTGATGTAGATTGCATGGATCCAGCCTTTACACCAGGAACAGGCACTCCCATGCCCGGTGGACTGACATCTGCTATGCAGCGTGAAATTTTGTGGGGGTTGCTCGGACTGAACATGGTTGGAGGTGATATTGTTGAGGTTTCTCCTCCATATGATATAGCCCAAACAACAGCATTAGTAGCAGCAACCGTTGCATTGGATATGCTACATATACTAGGCGATGCAAAACTACGTTTAGGTTGAGAACCGTAGACAAAAGATATTGACTGCCCCCGCATTAAGATTGCTTTATGGCTACAAGATCATCTTTCAACAAGCAAAAGCTATCATGTATACGATTATTGCAACAATTGGCTGGAGTAATTCAAACACTGGTGATTTCCCTTCTATTTTATATGGTAAGACTTTACAAGAATTTAATACTCCTGCTGTTCAATCTGGAGTCGATTCTTCTGAATCACTGCACGTAATGAGACATATAAAATTATATAATTTAAGTTAAGAAGTTATAATGTTTGATATAGAGCACTTGGTTATATACCAAGCGAGGTAAGTTGGGTTAGGCGTTAGCCGTAACCCAACATGCGATGTGCGTCAAACACCAAATTTCCTAATATAAATTCCTGATCCCCAAGCCCCTATATTCATTACCGCAACCTCCTCTGCCTTTAAAATAATTTATGAGTGTACGCATGTTCCCTTGTTGTGGGGCGACCTTATCTTTCCTAGCACGAAGACGTTCATTTTGTTCAGAAGCATTACTCTAAATAGATATATGAGGTATAATGAACCATCAAAAATAGATTTTTTAATGCAAGGAATAGCAATGAATAATTCATATGGTTTTGGCAAAAAAGTATCTTACTCTTTTGAGAAAGCAATAGAACAAGTTACTAAAGAGCTGAAAAAAGAGGGTTTTGGAATTCTTACAGAAATTGATGTTTCTGCAACACTGAAGTCAAAATTGAATCAAGAAATCCCTCCTTACCGGATACTTGGGGCATGTAATCCTCAATTAGCTCATCGTGCGCTTCAAGCAGATCCATCCATTGGTTTATTACTTCCTTGTAATGTGGTCGTTCGACAAGATGATACAGGCAAAGTATCTATTGAATTTATGGATCCAGAGGCAGTACTCGAATTAGTGAATAAGCCTGAAATTAAACCGATTGCAAAAGAAGTAAAAACTCGCTTGCAACGCGTTTTGCAAGAGTTATAAGCAATAATTCAGTTGATAAAGAACAATTAGGTATGTTGGTTGCGATGTTTTGGAAAAATACTCAAATAAAATGGCTTATTTTTATTGGAATGAGTCAATGTTTCGCTTCTGCAATAACAAGGGCTGAGGTATCTCAACCAATTAGTTATTTTGATGCAGTCAGGCTTTCACTTAGCAGTAATCCACGCATAGGTGCAAGCCAAGCTCATATTGAATCTGCTCAAGCTGCAATTATTGAAACACGCGGCTCAGGATTACCCAAGCTGGGTCTCGAAATGAATGCCGGACGCAGTGATAATCCTTTGACTGTGTTTGGTTATAAATTAAGTCAAGGTAATGCAACCTTTGCAGATTTTGGTTTCGCTCAATTTACAGGACCGGGTTCTCTATTCACTAAACCACAAGCACTTGATTCACCGGGTTATTACAACAACTACAATACTGCATTTAAATTAGTTGTGCCGATTTATTCAGGTGGTGAAACCATTGCTCGGCTTAAAAATACTAATGCATTACTTCGTGCAGCACAGCATGGAGATGAAGCGGCACGCATGCAATTAGCTTATGATATTCTGCAAGCATATGAAGGGGTACTTGCAGCAAAGAAATTGGTGCTTGTTGCTAAAGAAAATGTGGATGCTGCAACCTCATATCTCAAAACAACCAAGGCTCTTTTTAACCAATCGTTAGTCATTGAAAGTGACTTGTTGTTTGCGGATACTTATCTTCGAACCGCAAAAACATTTTTAGTGGCAGCGCAAGCCCAATCTCAAGATCAACTTGATGCGTTTCGCAGTCTTATTGGGCATCAGGAGCGTTCGTATACTCCTAAAGGCTCAGTCAATTTTCCTGCCACAAAAAAATCAATTGCTGATCTCACGCATGATGCTCTGCTTCATAATGCCCAGTTAAGTGCAATTAAATCAACAATTGACGCAGGTCGGGCAAACGTTGATGCAGTAAACTCAGCTAATAAACCCCAAGTTAACTTACAATTACGTCAAGATTGGAATGGAAATACCATTGGTGCAGGTCTTCCTTCAAATCTCATTGCACTGGGCGTAAATTGGGAATTGTTCAGTTCTGGTGAGCGCTCTGGGGCAACTAAAAAAGCAATTGCAGAGGTAAAACAGGCTACTTTTCAATTAGAAGATGCAGCCAATAGTTTGCGTCTTTCATTGATGCAAGCCAAACGTGCGGAACAACTTGCAGCAGTTCAATATCAAGCCAATCGTGCCAATGCGACACAAGCAAAAGAAGTTGTAAAGCATCTTGCCAAACGACATGGACGAGGGCTTGTACCTCTTGGACAATTATTGGAAAGCCAAATGAAGCTGACCGAGGCCAAGAATCAGTGCATCCAATCACAATACAATGAAGTCCTGGCCCGTGGCCGATTGTTAATGCTGACGAATAAACTTATTCCTTCTTTTGAGAAGTAAAAAAATAAAAGGATATTAATGATGCATGGAGCAAAAAAATTTGAATAAAAATATCCCTAAAAGACCTTTATTAAATAGTGCGGGTAAATTAGCACGAGCATTTATTCACTCAAAACTTACCTTACTGATTATTATTGGTTCCTTACTATTTGGTATATTGGCATTAGAATTGACGCCAAGAACCTATAACCCTGAAATTGTAGTCCCTGTTGTTGCTATTTCAGTAAGTCGTCCAGGAAGTGATGCCCATGAAATGTTGCATCAAATTATTAGACCATTAGAAGGCCTTATGGCCTCCATACCCGGAGTGGATCATAACTATGGTATGGCAGTGGATGATAATGCAATAGTTACTGTGCGTTTTAAAGTTAATGAAAATGAAGAAAACAGTCTGGTTAAAGTATACAACCAAATCAACAGTAATATGGATAAGATGCCCGCAGGCACTTTGATTCCCCTGGTGCAATCGATTAGTTTGTATGATGTTCCACTGCTGACAATTACACTGAGTTCCTCTCTATACAGTGGAACGATGCTGCAAAATCTTGCCACTCGGGTATTGGAAGAGTTACGCGGAGTACCTCAGGTAGGCAAAAGCTGGGTTATGGGTGCATCTCCATCTGCCCTACGTGTGTGGTTAGATCCTGATAAAATGGCGTCGCATTTCATTCCTTTGCAAAAAATAAAACAGGCTTTGGAGGTGAATAACGTCAGTTTTAATGCTGGCAAACTAGAACCGGATTTACATCAAACGCCATTGCGTGTCGAAGGAAATCTGATATCTCCTGAGGATCTGGGGAAGGTTATTATTGGGGTTGATAATGGTAAACCGGTTTTATTAAAAGATATTGCTCAAATTGAATTAGCACCAGCAGATGATACCATTCAATCCTATTTTGCTTTTGGTCCCGCCACATTACATCAGAATTCTGGCCAGCTTAAACCCGCAGTAACCATCGCACTTGCACGTCAAAAAGGAAGTAATGGCGTTGAGGTGGCAAATGCAGTTCTTGAGCGTCTGAAGTTAGTTCAACAAAATAATATTATCCCTAAAGAAATTACGACCACGATAACGCGCAATTATGGTGATGATGCGAATGATGCCGTGAATACTTTAGTGGAGCACTTAGGCATTGCTATAGCCTCTGTAGTGATTCTCTTAATGTTGTTTTTAGGCTGGAGGGAAGCTTCTATTGTAATTTTTTCCATTCCACTTATTCTATGCATCGTGCTGGGTATCGGTTGGATAGCTGGCCAAACGATTAACCGAATTACCTTGTTCGCTTTGATTTTATCCTTAGGTCTATTAGTCGATGACAGCATTGTTGTGATTGAAAATATCCATAGGCATATGCAGGAGCGAATTCAGCATAATTTTAGTCGATTGGTTGTTTTTGCTGCAAATGAAATTGGAAAGCCAACGATTATTGCCACGTTTACAGTAATTCTTGCCTTGATTCCCATGGCGTTTGTGTCGGGAATGATGGGCCCCTTTATGGGGCCTATTCCATTTAATGCGCCATTAGCTATGCTGGTCTCATTAATTATTGCTTATACAGTAGTTCCTTATTTAGCTTATCGTTGGCTTAAATCCAAGGCACGACGATTAAAGGCAATTGAAATCATTTCTCAAGAGAAACATCATTTAGGTTTTATCCATAAAATGTATCTTTATCTTTTTACTTCTTTATCACAATCAAGGTGGAAGCGTTATTTATTCTACGGTTTTGTGTTTGCGCTATTAATTTTGGTGATGATTCAACCTCTTTGGCAATTCATCAGACCATCAGGTACTAATGGTCCTTTAAGCACCATGGGTGTGGAACTTAAAATGTTGCCGGATGATAACGTCAATACCTTTCTTATTGAAGTCAATGCTGGGGCAGGAGCATCATTAGAACAAACACGAAACATAACAAAAGACATTTCTCATGTACTGGCTCAAAATCATTTTGTCACAAATTATCAACTGTTCTTAGGTCAAGCAGCACCTGAAGATTTTGCAGCGATGGTTCGTGGGGATGCAATGCAAAGAGGGACGAATTATGCGCAAATCCGGGTTAATTTAATCAATAAACACCAGCGAAGCATTGGGTCTCATGAAATAGCACAACAGTTTTATGATTCTTTATCTGATGTACGTCATTCTTATCCTCTGGCACATATTAAGCTATTCGAAAGCCCCCCTGGACCTCCTGTTCGTTCACAAATGGAAGCGGGGTTGTATGGGCCTGATTATGAACAACTGAGGACTTTAGGGCAATATATAAGTAATACGGTATACCCTAAAATTTATGGCATGATCAATATTGATAATTCAGTCACTGAAAATTTAAGCCAATACACCATACTCATTAACCGTAATGCGACTGTTTTAGCAGGTTTACTTCCAAGTATGCTGGCAAACGATATACTCGGTTATTTCAAAGGAGTACAAGTCGGTAATGGTCATCGGCCAGGTCTTCTTGAACCGGAAAATATAATACTTCGCTTACCTAAACTCTCGAGAGAAAACAGTACGGCATTAAAAAAATTATATTTACTCAATCAACAAAGCCAGCTTGTTCCACTTGCAAAAGTAGTTGATTTTAAGAGTGTGACCCAAGAAAAGCCTATATTTACTCGGGATCAACATCAAGTTGTTTACGTCACTGGTGAAATGTTGCATTCAAGCCCAGCTTATGCAGTTGCAACAACAACCCATATGTTGAAGCACTTAGAATTACCTAATGAGAGTCAACTGACCGTTGGAAATTTAGGATTTAAGGAGGAGCAGCCTCAAGACATTGCCAGGAATCAACTGTTTTGGTTAGGAGAAATGCGTTTAACCTTAGATGTATTTCGCGATTTGGGCTCTGCATTTATTGTCGCAATTGTATTGATTTATATATTGCTCACAGGTTTTTATCGATCGTTTTTCATTCCCTTAATTATTATGGGCGCTATTCCACTCACAATTATTGGGGTTTTTCCAGGTCATTGGATAATGCATCAACCTTTTACCGCGACCTCCATGATTGGCGTTATTGCCCTTGCGGGAATTGTGGTACGTAACTCGTTATTGCTTATTGATTTTATTTTGGAGAATCAGCGCAGTGCCTCTTCTATTGAAATCGCAGTAACCCAATCAGGCGTGGTTCGGCTTACCCCTATTTTGTTAACTGCTTTAGCGATTATTTTAGGCTCATCAGTCATGTTATCTGATCCAGTGTTTGGCGGCCTTGCCATATCCCTGATTTTTGGAGCTTTTGCTTCAACAATACTTACATTATTTCTCATTCCTTTATTATACTTAAGTTGGTGGAAGTGGCGTCATTCTTAGATCATTGCTCAGGAGTTTAACATGCATGCAGAGCGAATTGTTCGTATAGTTGCTGGGGCATTTATCTTGCTTTCTTTGGCATTTGGTGTACCTGAAAGTCCTCTATATTTGAGTAAGTACTTTCTTTGGGTTACTGTTTTTGTGGGAGCTAATTTATTCCAAAGTGGATTTACCCAATTTTGTCCTTTAGAGATGATTCTCAAAAAACTGGGCGTCGGTACGAAATAAAAGATTTATTTAGTTTAGTGAGTTGTTCCGTATTTTTTCTATACGTGTATTGACTAGATGAATAAAAAGACGATATAGGAATTGTTTGACAATACTGGGGCGATTTCGATAAAGAGTAGATTGATAATATTCTGAAGGCTCATCCCATACTCCATGATCCTCAGTTACCGCGCACATTTGTTGGAAATTTTTTTGTTCAAAATTGGGTTTAGAAGTGTGTTCTTGAGGGGGACATGCTACTGCAAAACCAATATCCCAGCCTCGTTGTGCCAATTTATCCACTGCTCCACGAAAATAAATTAGATCATCAATATAACCATCAATACGTAGCCATGTGTTATCGATTTGAACTTCTATCCAGGAATGAGATATCTCTTTCGGTAAAAAGATATATAGAAATTCAGGAAAAACACCATGCTGAATTTCTCGTTTAATTAGCGAATAGTGAATTCGTGCTGGAATATTGCTTGCTTTACATAAAGCCAAGAAAAGAGTGCTTTTGGTATTACATTGTCCTAATTTTAATTTTAGTGTTTCTGAGGCAGAAACCCAATCGCCCTCTTTGGGGAAGCCAAATTTAATTTCATCACGTACAAAATTAAAAATACTCTGAATCTGCTCGCGAATATCCAGTTTGTTTTGAGTTAAATCATGCGCTTTTTTTTGTATTTCTGGATGAGTATAATCCGCCAAGATTTGAAAATTTTTTGTCATTTATAATCTCAGTTTTTTAATGGTTATTATTCGATCATCTACTCTATTTCCTAATAGTACGTATGTTGCCATAAGAAAATCGATTATGATAAGTTACAATACAATTCAATAGTTAATTCTATGAGAGCTTAACTCATGAATACAAGTTTGCATGTTGTTTGTCCTCATTGTAATACAATTAACCGAGTACCTTCATCGCGCTTCAGCGAACATCCAAATTGTGGAAAGTGCTAACTGGCACTTTTTAATGGTAAGCCGATAAAGCTGGAAAATGATCAATTTGTTCGCCATATCGAACGAAATGATATTCCGGAGCTCATTGATTTTTGGGCTCAAAGGTGTAGCCCATGCAAAATGATGGCACCACAATTCGAGTCTGCAGCACATTTTATTGAACCCAATTGCCCAAGTTGATACTGAAGCGCAACCTTCTTTAGCCTCTCGCTATGCAATTCAGAGTATCCCAATGCTAATTCTTTTCCATCATGGCAAAGAAGTTGTGAGAAGCGCCGGCGTCATGAGTTCACAAGATTTAGTAAAATGGGTAAATGAACATCTTGGTTGAGTTGGTGTGCAAAGCTAGAAGCAAAAAGGTTACATTGGATGGTTCTATTTACAGGATGTCGCCCTTGGATCTGTTTCTTTAAATACAGATATTATAGATCGACTATATATTAACTCAGTAAAAGCACCTGTTGTTCCAGACAGTAATTGCTAAATTTGTTACATCGCAATATACTCATTTTATTATGATTTATTCTTAATCAACTTGGCTTTGAACCAAGGTGTCTGGGATTTTAGCCCTCCGATCGCGCCATTTTTGTCTTTTAAAATCAATTAGTTAACCTAATCAGTTTAGAAGTAGAGTACTTGGTTTTAAATTCAAATGTAGCAAAAAACACTCATTCATGATCAAAAAAAACATCAACCCTTTATAAAAAGCAATATCTAGGGTCCCTTGAAGATAGGCTCATGAACGTTTACGAAAAAGCCATGCTGATGTTGTCAATGAAAAAAGTGATATGAGTGCAAGTGGCCAATATTGAGACCACAAGTGAATAATATGATTGCCTTCTAGGAATACACCACGCACTATAATAAGAAAATACCGCAAGGGATTGAGATAGGTCAGGTTTTGAATTAAAGGAGGCATATTGGCTATAGGTGTTGCAAAACCTGACAATATAATGGAAGGAACCATAAACATAAAAACACCAAGTAATCCTTGTTGTTGTGTCACAGCAAGAGAGGAAATCATAAGCCCTATTCCGATTACAGCGAGTAAAAACAAAAACATGCCTAGACCAAGGGCTAATAAACTGCCCATAAAGGGTACTTGAAACCATAATACAGCAATAATAGCGATCGCTGATCCTTCTACACCACCAATAATAAGTCCTGGTAATGCCTTACCAATCAATATTTCAGAAAGACTCATTGGAGTTACTAAGAGCTGGTCAAACGTTCCCTGTTCACGTTCTCGTGCTACTGAAAGTCCTGTCACGAGTAGTGTTACAACTTGCATTAGAAGAGCGATAATACCAGGGATAATGAACCAACGAGACAAAAGGTTGGGATTAAACCAAGCACGAATTTCCAATTCTGCAGGTGGTTTTGACCAGCCGTGGGCTTTAGCCCAAAGCTCATTAAATGAGAATAAGATACTGTTGGCATAATTTAGCGCAATCGTTGCAGTATTGGAATTACGTCCATCAATGATTACTTGTGTTTTTGCAGAATGATGGCGGAGTAAATCGCGCGTAAAATTCCGGTCTATATGCAAAACCAATAAAACGATTTTGTTATTAATAAGTGGAGCGATTTGTTTATCATCGTGAATCGACGCTACGTGCTGAAAAATAGGTGAACCTTGAAAATGTCCCAAGAGTTCACGAGCAGCAAAGCCTGGATCTTCATTATAAATAGCATAGGGAATATGATTTAGATCAAAAGTGGATGCATAGCCAAAGATTAATAATTGAACTAAAGGTGGTGCGATAACAACAAATCGACCTTTTTTGTCCCTAAACAGTGATAATAATTCTTTAATCGTTAAAGCCCATATTCGTATCCACATTTAATCGAGTCGCTTATTCGAACGTAAAACAGTTAATCCCAAAAAAAAGAAAGTCATGAGTAAAAGAGCAAGGCCATTCCAGAGCAAAATAGACCAAATGTTCCCTGCCAGAAAAAGAGTTTGCAATATATTAACAAAATAACGTGCAGGAATGATGTGCGTAATCATTTGGATGATAAAGGGCATGGAGCGAATATCAAAGATAAATCCTGAAAGAATAAATGCAGGCAAAAAAGTAACGATGACGGCAATTTGGCTCGCAACAAACTGATCACGTGCCACATTAGAAATCAATAATCCCATTCCTAAAGCAGCCAACAAAAATAAAGCCGAGAAACAAAACAGCACCCAAAAATCGCCTACCAAGGGTACAGAAAAAAGCGTAATGGCCAGCAAAACAGAAATCATCATACCACCCATACCTAAAAGAAAATAAGGAATGAGTTTTCCGAGCAAAATTTCACCTATGGTGACAGGAGTTGCCATAAGCGCTTCCATAGTGCCACGTTCCCATTCCCTTGCAACAACCAATGAGGTAAGCAATGCCCCAATGAGTGTCATGATTATGGCAATAAGACCAGGAACCAGATAGTCGCGACTACGTAGTGCTGGATTAAACCACACTCGACTTTGATTCTCGATTGGGATAACTAGAGTTAAACCCATGTTTTGGGCATATTGTTGCAGCCATATTTGCCAGACACCTTGCAAATATCCTTCAAGAATATTTGCTTCATTGGCATTAACCCCATTGACGAAAATTCCAATTGGAGCTGTATTGCCCTGTAAGAGTTGACGAGTAAAATTATTCCGTAACCACAGGATTCCTTTAACCTGACGATTCGTGATCGCTAGTTGCGCCGCGTTAATATCGGGAAATTGTTTCGGCGCAAAAAAAGGTGATTGCTGTAATCCCCCAATAAATGAACTTGTTGAGGATGTTGGATTATCTACGACTACTGCAATGGGCACATGATAAGAATCCAAAGATACCCCATAGCCAAATAAAAAAAGTAATACAACAGGCATAATAAATGCGATCCCAATTGCTGAAGGATCGCGAACGATTTGAATGAATTCCTTACGGATCAAACTAAGTAGACGTTGGACATTCATGACTCTCTCCTAGTTTGCATCTCATGGTGCTCGATCAGACGAATGAATGCATCGTTGAGGCTTGGTTTCGGATTTTGTGCATCTTGAGCTTGTGCACAAATTTGCTGTGGCGTTCCCTGAGCAAGAATTTCCCCTAAGGACATAAGAACTAAGTGATCACAATATTCTGCTTCATCCATGAAATGGGTCGTTATAAGTACAGTGACTCCTTGCTCTGCTAGTTTATTCACTCGCCACCAGAACTCGCGTCGAGTCAGAGGATCAACACCCGATGTAGGTTCGTCTAAGAAAAGAATGGGTGGTTCATGCAAAAGGGCGCCAGCTAAAGCTAAACGTTGTTTAATCCCCAGAGGTAATTGAGCTGCATTAATACTGCGGTATTCCTCCAATTCAAAACTATTCAAGGCCCAATCTACCCGTTCTTTTTGTTTTTTACCACGTAATCCATAGGCAGAAGAAAAAAAATGTAAATTTTGAACAATGCTCAAATTGCCATAGAGTGAAAATCTTTGTGATACATAGCCAATGCGGGCTCGTGCAGCAGTGGCGTAGCGCATGTCAACTCCTGCGACGTGTAACTTTCCAGATGAAGGAAGTAATAGACCACAAAGCATGCGAAATGTTGTGGTTTTCCCCGCTCCATTAGCTCCAAGAAGGCCAAATATCTCTCCTTTTTTGACATTAAAACTGAGGTTATTTACTGCAAGAAAACTGCCAAAATGGCGACTTAAGTTCTTAACCTCAATGATTGTTTCAGCGGATGAAATGTCTTTTGTTGGGGTGTAAGAATGGATTTTCAGTTCATTCGTTTCAGTCCCATTGATTCCTCCTAGTAGCGCCATAAACGCATCTTCAAATGTAGGCTTTATGTTTTCCCATTGTTCTCCCTGTTTAGGATGAGGTTGGCTATCAGAGCACAACACGCGATTTCCTTCTTTTACAATACGTGCATCAATCACTTGAGGACGTTTTCGTAACTGTTCTTGGAGGAGACGTCGAGAAATTTGAGGATTGGTTACAAAATAAGTTCGATTGATTAAAGAAGAATGAAATTCTTCTGGCGATTGTTGTCGCAACATTTCACCTTCATGCAGTAAAATGATTTCATCACATCGCTCTGCTTCATCGAAATAGGCAGTACTGATGAGTACCGTACCTCCTTCTTTTTTAATATCGTGCACGATATTCCAAAGTTCACGACGAGAGATAGGATCGACCCCTACTGTTGGTTCATCTAAAATTAGCAGACGAGGTGAGCGTAATAGAGCGCATGCTAAACCAAGCTTTTGTTTCATTCCTCCTGATAAGGCCTTAGCGGGTCGAGTAGCAAAAGGTCCAAGGCCAGTTAATTGAAGTAGTTGATGTTGCCGGGCCGTATTTTCCTGGAAGCTCAAGCCTTGCAGATCAGCATAAAGATCAAAATTTTCTCGTACCGTTAAATCTTCATAGAGTCCAAAATGCTGTGGCATATAACCTATTTGGCTTTGAATTTGCGATGCATTTTCTAGGCTGTCCATACCCAAAACGGATACTTTTCCTGTATTAGGGAGAAGTAATCCTGTCGCAAGACGAATTAAGGTTGTTTTACCTGCACCATCAGGGCCCAAAAGACCCGTGATACTCCCAGGACGCAAAGAAAAACTGAGCTCCTTCAGCACTTTTTTTTGCGTCGGACCAAAAGGAAAAAATTTAGTCACCTCGATAAACTGCAAAGGAGAAATGGTCATGTCCTCATGTCCTACAAGGATTCTTGCCTAATGGTTGTGGCAAATTATTTTTGAAGGCAATTTCTACAGTAACAGGCATTCCCAGACGTAAACGATAATCTGGGTTACACGCATAGACCCGCACTTGATAAACTAACTGTGTACGTAATTCAGTAGTTTGTACTGTCTTAGGAGTAAATTCAGCAACAGGGGAAATAAATCCTACCCATCCTGGAAAACGTTGTTCAGGGAACGAATCGCTTTGTATCCATGCCTTCATACCTAATTGTATTTTACCTAGCTCCTTTTCTGGAAGATAAGCACGTACCCAGACAGGATTATCCAATGCAAGAGTATATACAGGAGTTTGCGGTGTCACCATGTCTCCTGGTTCAAGAATGCGATCCTGAATCACTCCATCTTTAGGAGCATAAAGTTTACTATCGATAAGGTCTTGCTGGGCAAGTGCTAATGCCGCGCGATTTGCCTGTAAGGTATGATGAGCGATTCGATGAGCAGCGTCAGAATCATCTAAGTTTTGTTTTGATACTGCTTGGGACTTAACAAGGGTTTGATTGCGTGCCAAAGTGATTTTAGCATTTTTTAAAGTAGCTTCTTGAGCCGCTACTTGTCCTTTATTTTTGGCTACAGCATCCTGAAAACGTACTGGATCTAATTCTGCAAGAAGTTGCCCCTTATGGATACGATCGCCTTCTTGTACCCATAATCGATGAATACGGCCACTGACATAAAAAGCAGCTTCTACTTGGCGGATATCTATATTGCCATAAATGGTAAGAAGTTCAGAGTTGGTTTGGGGTCGTAAAAACCAATAAATCGCTATCCCACTGCCTAGAATAAGGGCGAGAATGAGTGTGATGAAACTCTTTTTCTTAGAAATGTCCATTTTCTACTTTTAATTTCCTAAGATTAAAATTGATTTTACATGGACGTAGCGACAAAATAAACTTAAATGTAAAAAAGCATTAGCTGACCCAAAGGATGGTCATGAATAAAACCAGGATAAAGCGCTGCGCCATACTACAGCTGAGTTGGAATCAATGTCTAATTAAGCAATTCCAAAATCTAATCAGTATCATATTATTAACCCTGCTTAGTGGTTGTCGTGTCGGACCCGATTTTGTACGTCCACCACCGCCTGAATCGACCTCCTACACAAAAGCAAAGGTAGCCTCTCACCTGGTTCCTGGAAATGGAGAGCCTTCGCAACATTTGATTCTTGGGAAAGAAGTTCCTGCTGCATGGTGGCAACTGTTCCATTCACCATCACTGAATCAAGTAATTCAACAAGCGATTGCCAATAGTCCAACAATAGAAGCAGCAAGAGCAAAATTAGCTCAAGCACAACAATCAATACTTATGGCACGTGGTTCGTTCTATCCACAAATTGATGGTTCAGGAAGTGCTCAGCGTGAGAAAGGACCTCCTTTGGCCTTTGGTTTATTATCTGCTGTACCTGCTACTACCATTAAAGGAGTACCTACCTACAATCTTTATTCATTTGGACCTACAGTGAATTTTGTCCCCGATGTATTTGGGCTTACATCAAGGCGAGTTGAACAACAAACCGCTCTGGCTGAAAATCAAGCCTACCAGCTTGCAGCAGCACAGCTTTCAGTAACCGGTAACATTGTGGCACAAGCGCTTACTATTGCATCCATTCGTTTGCAAATTAAGGCATTAGAAAAAATCATTGCAGACGATGAAAAGAGTCTTGAGTTGATGCAAAAAAGATTAGTCGTTGGATTAGTGAATCGCACCGATTTTTTATTGGCTCAAAACCAGCTTGAAAAAGACCGTAGCAACTTGCCACAACTGAAACAACAACTTGATGCTGCTGAACATGCACTGACTATTTTGGTAGGTAAATCTCCTGCAGAATGGAGCCCACCAGCCTTTAGCATGGATGAATTTACTTTGCCAAAAAATTTACCTCTTGTTTTCCCTTCCATGCTTGTTTCACAGCGTCCTGATATTATGGCTGCCGAAGCGGAGCTTCATGCAAGCAGTGCTGCCATTGGGATTGCTAAGGCACAACTGTTTCCAACAATTACCTTATCTGCTTCAGTTGATCCTACAGCACTGACTCCCGCTAATTTATTTAACAGCTCTAACTTAGCCTGGGATATATTTTCAGGTGTCGCTACACCAATTTTTCATGGTGGCACCCTCCAGGCACAAAAAAGAGCTGCAATTGATGCGTTTCAAACTTCCTTGGCTATGTACAAACAGACGGTACTAGAAGGTTTGCGTCAAGTTGCAGATAAGCTTCGTGCGTTGAGTCATGATGCGGAACTCGTGCAAGCAGATCGTCGCTCTCTTGATACGTTAAAAGCCTCAGTCACCTTACAACGTCAACGATTTACAGTAGGCACAGTTGATTTACTCGATTTACTTAATGCTGACCGAACCTATCAGCAAGCGCGCATCAGTTATGCGCAGTCACAGTCACAACGTTATTTGGATAGCGCCCAACTTCTTGTTGCGTTAGGAGGTGGATGGAACAAAAAATTAGCTTAATCTTTTAGTCATTAAATTGACATTTTTAATTCAAATATTTATCAATACAATTTCATGAAGTAATTTGTGATAGTAGCGCTAACTACTTTACTATTATTCAATCAGCTCTGTATCAATAAGAATCTTGGATGTTAATGTTCGATGCACTGGACACATATTGGCAATTTCTAGCAACCTTAAGCGCTGCTCTTGCGTAAGAGCTCCTATTAGTTCAATCCTGCGATTGATTCGGTCGATTTTTGAGCTTGTTTTTTCGCATCCAACACAATCCTCGATATAGGTTTTCTCATGCGTTAATTTCACTCTAACTTTTTCAAGGGGAAGTTTTTTAAGATCAGCATACATACGTATAGTCATAGAGGTGCATGAACCTAATGCTGCAAGTAAGAAATCATAGGGTGAAGGTCCTAGATCATTTCCACCATATATAACTGGCTCATCTGCTATGAGATGGTGTTCTCCTATAATAATTTCCTGGGCAAACCTCCCCCTTTCACCTTCCTGAACTATTGTTTCATGTAATTTATTGTTTGATTCCATGATGGCTCACTTTAAATCGACGCAATGAAGTATCGAACAAAAAAATTATATCTATATCTAAAATACTAGGAACTAAATTGCAAAATGCAAACATTAAATTATAAGATTTATATTGCTATACCCGTGATCATTGAAGATGCTTGCTTTTTGGAGCAAGTGAGATCAAACTCTTCATATGAAAAAAATCAAACTGACGGAGATAGAAAAGGAATTACTATCATGAGCACTTGTAGCACCCATCGTCTTTCTTTTTTAGATAGGTATTTAACTTTCTGGATTTTTCTGACTATGGCTGCAGGTGTTGGTATCGGCTCACTATTTACTGAAACACCACAATTTATAAACTCATTATCTATTGGCTCGACCAATATTCCTATTGCACTCGGACTGATTTTAATGATGTACCCTCCTCTAGCTCGAGTGAAATATGAAGAGTTACCGCTAGTATTTAAAGATTGGCGTATCTTGTTATTGTCTTTAATTCAAAATTGGCTTGTTGGTCCATTTCTCATGTTTGGGCTTGCTGTTTTATTCTTGCATAACTACCCTGAATATATGACTGGACTCATTCTCATTGGGTTAGCGCGGTGTATTGCCATGGTTATTGTATGGAATCAGTTGGCTGAGGGCGATAATCAGTATGTTGCAGCCCTAGTCGCATTTAACAGCATTTTTCAACTCTTGTTTTTTAGTATCTATGCATGGTTCTTCCTCACGATTTTACCACCTTGGGTAGGTTTGACTGGACGAATAGTTCACATTAATTTTATGACCATTGCTGAAAGTGTCTTGATTTATCTTGGTATTCCCTTTTTTTCCGGATTTTTAACTCGTATTGTATTGATTAAGAAAAAAGGACTGTCTTGGTATGAAACCATTTTTTTACCAAAAATTTCTCCTATTACCTTAGTTGCTTTACTTTTTACGATTTTGGCAATGTTTGCTTTAAAAGGTGCTATGGTTTTACAACTTCCAGCGGATGTGATACGTATTGCAGTTCCCTTGATACTATATTTTATTGTGATGTTTTTTATTAGTTTTGCGATGGGTAAGCTTATTGGTGCTAATTATGAAAAAACAACAGCAGCATCTTTTACAGCAGCAAGTAATAATTTTGAGCTAGCCATTGCTGTAGCAATAGCTACATTCGGACTTAATTCTGGAATTTCTTTTACAACAGTCATTGGTCCACTGGTTGAAGTGCCTGTTCTTATTATGTTAGTGAATGTTGCCTTTTGGCTAAAACGGTCTTGGTTTTCAGAAAAAAATCAGCAATCTGAAAATCAGGTGTAGCAGATTTGTAACGAAGTGTAATATAACCCTAGTTGTTTCAGGCAGTTCTAGGCAGTAACTGATCAATTTATTACATCGCAATTTACTGATTAATCAAGCAATGCATATATTTTTTCTACAAAGCTCCATATATAATTGAATATTGCACTGTGGGGACAAAATCAAATTTAAATATGTAGATTAAGAAAATCCTATCTATAATTTAGTTTAAATTGGATTTTTTCTAGAGCCTGCATGTGAAATGGAAATATTTTATTCACATCAGTTTAACTTGAGGTAATTAACGATGTTACCTACACAATTGCAGCCCTATTCAGTCATTTTCATTTTACTCCTTTCAATGATTTTCTTTATCTGGAATAAGTGGTCCTATGCAATTACAGCAATATTAGCATTAACTGCTGCTGTTATTCTTGGTGCAGTTCCAGTTGCTCAAACATTCTCCGGAATAAATAACCCTGCTGTAATAACAGTTGCAAGTATCATGATTGCTACAAATATTATTGCTAAATCAAATGTTCTTAAAATTGCAATTAACAAATTTGATATGCATACCCAATCTTTGCAGGTACTTTCATTCAGTCTTTTTATTGCATTTGTTTCTGCATTTTTAAATGATACAGGCGCATTAGGACTTGTATTACCTGTTAGTATCTATAGCTCTCTTAAGTACAACCGTTCACCTTCTTATATTTTGATGCCCATTGCAATGGCCTCATTAATGGGAGGGATGGTCACATTAATCGGCACAGCATCCAATTTAATTATTTCAGATTTTCGAGCAAAAGCTATTGGTAAACCTTTTAGTTTGTTTGATTTTACCTATGTCGGCTTTTTTACAGCTCTGCTCGGGGTTATATTTATTGCGTTTATTGGTTGGCGCTTGTTGCCTAAAAAGAGAATACAAAAAACTTCATTTAAACCCATTTACACCATTGAAATTCGTATACCCCCAAAATCAAAATGGATAGACAAGACTTTCAATTGTTTTGAAGAAAATATTAAAGAATTAGCTGAGATTATGGGACTTATAAGAAGAAAGCGAAAATTAGGTTTACAAACAAATACTGAAATCAAATCAGGTGATCGATTTATTATCCAATCAACCCTGGAAAACTTAGAAGAACTTTCAAATTCTGTTGATATAGTCATTTCTAACTTTATAAGAAAAGGAAGTAAAAACAAGTCAGAAGATATCCTACTAGAAGCTATTGTACCAACTAAATCAAATCTTATAGGCAAAAAAGTTAAAGAAACTAATTTAAGATCAGTTTATAAAACTTCTTTTATCGCCATATCAAAGGCAACCAATTCTAAAATTGGAAGAATCAGAAATATAATTATTGAAGCTGGTGATATGGTTCTATTGCATTGTAAAGATCCAAATGTGTTAGATACTCTTCCGTCTTATGGTTTGATTCCCATAGAGACATCAACTTTACAATTAAAAATGGAATTTAAAAATTTTATACCCTTAATAATCTTCGTCATTGCAATTTTATTATCAGGATTATCTATTATGCCAGTTCAAATTGTTTTTTCTGCCGCAGCACTGCTCATGCTTTTGACTGATAGTAAAGCACTGGCATATGTATATAAGCAGTTTGATTGGGCTGTCATTATTTTTCTAGCAGCGATAATTCCTTTAGGAGATGCGCTAACTCATACCGGGGGAGCAGATCTCTTGGCACAGCTGATATTCAGATTGTCACAGCATCTATCGATTTTTTGGACAATTGCACTCTTAATAGGAATTTCTATGTGCATCGCCAATTTCATTCATAATGTTGCAACGGTCATTGTTATGGCTCCAATCGCCATTAGTCTCGCAAATACTTTAAAGATACCAATAGATCCATTTCTTATGGCTGTAGCCATAGGTTCCTGCTGTGCGGTGTTAACACCTATTGGACATCAAAATAATCTTTTGGTCATGGGGCCTGGAAGGTATAAGTTCCTTGATTATATGCGACTGGGATTACCACTTGAAATAATAGTGTTGCTGGTGGCAACTCCTCTGATATATTGGATATGGTATTTGAAGTAGCATAAGTATTTTATACCCAAAAAATAATGATTTGGTACTGACTGAAATAATTATCTGGTCACATTAGAGCCGCTCTCTACAATTTTGATTTGTAGCTTTCTTTTGATTCTTGAGTTGTGCATCTAATTATCTCTTATCTTATTTTGATGTGTACTAAGTTATGAGCTTTGTTTTTAAGCCATACAACTATACTAATAACCCCATCCATTAAGTAAGGCTTTAGCCCCTTTTGCTTGTAACAAATCATTACGCGCATCTTCAATGATTATTTGGGCTCGTGCTAAATTACGCCATGCTTCACGTAAATCAACCAAATCCCCTTCAAGATTAAAATAACGTTGTTTAGCCACCTTAAAACCGTCTTGTGCAATGTTTAATTCAATATTCAGATGCTTAATTCGAGTTATTGTCGCTCTGATGGTTAAATCAAGTTTTGCATTCATTTCTTCGATATATTGCTTTTGTGCCGCAATTGCTTGTTGTTTTGCTAATAATTCAGCTTGAGCTTGGCTAATGCGACTTGTGATATTGAAATCAAGAAGCGGCATCGATACCCCAACTCCCACAGCATAATTATCTTTGCGTACCAAATGAGTTTTATCCATCCCCCCACCACTGGCAATCGCAACAATCTCAGGTCTGAACGTTGCTTTTTCTTTTTTTAATTTTTCCTGGGCAGCTTTAGCATCCGCAATTGCTCTTTTCACATAAGGACTTGCGAAGACTCGACTTTGTGAATTCAATGAATCGATAAGCTTATCTGAGAGTACAGGACAAGCAATGGTGGATGCATCTATTCCTGTAATTATTGCAAGTTCTTTAAGACTGCCAAGCATTTGCTCTCTTAAAAATGCATGTTCTGTGCGTGCTTCTTGCGTCTCGGATTCCGACAAATAATTATCAACTACAGAACGCTGGCCTGTTTTTACAAAATGTTTTGCCTCTTTGGTAATAAGTGCTGACTCCTTAGCTAAGTTAATCCATATCTCTTGTTTTTTCTTGTAAGTAGCACATTGATAATAGGCTTGTAAGGCGAATAATTGAACTTCATAGGCAGTTACGCGAGTGGATTGTTTTGCTACATCAACTTCTGAGCGTGCTGCTTTCACAGCTGCTGCTGTTCGGCCAAAATCATAAATTAATTGTTTAGTAACGACTCCTGCAGTGGGGCCTGAGCGATATGGAGAGCCTACTAAACCTTCAATACCAAGCCAATTGGAAGATCCTGGAAAACCCGCGCTATCTATTGCTTCTGCTCTTAAAATAGGGAAATAACGTGCTTTGGCTACATCAATCTCTTTTTGTTTCACAAGCACTTCTAACTGGGCTTGAGAGATTGATTGGCTGTTTTTTGCAGCAAGACGAAGCAGCTCTTCTGTAGTTAAAATATGGTTCGTATTAGCCCAAACAGAGGTTGTAATACAATAGAAAAAGATTATGTTCCATTTACGCTTCATTTAGATGCTCGCGCTTTTTTGTGTGCCTTGGCAAAAAACATACGATATAAAATAGGGACAACAAAGAGAGTCAACATGACTGAAAAGAGTTGCCCTCCAATGACCGCTCGACCAAGGGGAATATTCGCTTCAGACCCTTTTTCTATCCCAATCGCCATAGGGATAAGACCAAGAATTGCAGCAAGTGAAGTCATCAAAATTGGCCGTAACCGCTCTTTGGCACCATTGATAATCCCTTCTTCTAAATGATCATTGAGTTTCGTATGGTAAGAAATAAACTCGATCAATAAAACTCCGTTCGCTACTGCAATTCCAATCATAAAAATTGCGCCAATTGCTGCTTGAATACTAAAATAGGTATGGGTTAACACCAACATCAGTACAATCCCTACAACCCCCAAAGGCACAGTAACCATAATGACCAAGGGAAGTGAAAAAGAACGAAACTGAACCACCAAAATTAAATAAACCAATGTTGCAGCAAGTAAGAACCCCCCTCCTAAAGATTGTACTGAATCCATCATCTCGCGAATTTCACCACGAATGGCAATCGAATAGCCTTCTGGCAATTGGGTTTTATCGATTATTTTTTGCACGTCTCGAGACAACCCACCGATATCACGTCCTTGAGCATCCAAATAAATATCCGTGACTCGTTTGAAATTAACATGATCAATCTGGATTGGTCCTTTAGTTTGGGTAATTGTAGCTATTCGTTTCAAAGGAGTAACACGTTCTCGTTCATGACCACGAATTGGAATATCAGCAAACTGCTCAAAACTCGATACTTGCTGCTCTGCAAATTGCACACCCATAGGATAATTAATCCCCGTTTTTGGATCAACCCAAATGACATTAGAAGCAAAGGTTGCACTGCCTGTGACCGCACTCACTACATTTTTTATAACCTCGTTGGTCGTAATTCCTAAATCCATGGCTTTATCACGATTGATATCTAAATTTATAATAGGAGCATCAAATCGCTCCTGAACACGAACATCCACAGCTCCCCGTATTTTTTTGATTTGATGTGCCAACTCTCTTGCAATTTTGAACTCTTCTTTGATATCAGGACCTTCGACTTGAACATCAATAGGCGCTCTTTGACCATAATTCAATGCTGAAGTTAATAGTCCACCTAATTCAATACCAATTCCCACATCAGGATATTCCTTTTTCATTTTTTCGCGAATGATTTTGGCATAATGTTGGGATGTATGTTGCCGATTTTCAGTCAATGCGATATTAAAAAACACATCTTGGGTGCCAACATTTGGGGTAAATGCGGCTGGGAAACCGTATTCAACCCCAGCATTCGTAATAATCATCTCCAGATCGCCTGGTTTTATCCATTGCCGTAATTTGCCATCAATTTCTTTGGCAAACTCTGTTGTTTTTTCGATACGAGTTCCTGAGGCAATGCGCATGGTCACAATAAAACTGCCTGCATCAGCACGAGGAAAAAGCTCAGTACCAATAAGCGGGATGAGCGATATTCCACCAAGGAATAAAGCAATTACCATCGCTAATACTGTTTTTCTGTATTTCAATGCCCAAGCCAATCCTTTTCCATATCCTTCAGTCAAATGATGAATGCCTTTTTGTGGCCAAAGTAACAAACCAGGTAATTTTGTGTGGTCAGAGCGATGTAAAAAGCGTGAGGCAAAAAGTGGCATTACCGTCATTGCAATCAAAAATGAACTTATCATCGCAAACATAACCGATTTAGCCAGCGCTGCGAATAATATTTTTACAATACCTGTTAAAAAAATCACGGGGAACAACACGACCAAAGTAGCCAGTGTTGATGCTAAAACAGGCATTGCCACTTCGGATGCTCCTTCCAAAGCGGCTTGTTTCGGTGAACGCCCTCTTTCTAGTTTTTTACTGATATTTTCCAATACCACAATGGAGTTATCAACCAATACCCCAATGGATAATGCCAGCCCACCTAAAGTCATTGCGTTGATGGTTTGTCCGGAAGCATTCAAACCAATCATTGCTGCCAATAAGGCCAGTGGCAACGAGAGTAAAATTCCAAAAGTTGCTCGAGGATTTCCTAAAAAAAGGAAAATCATAATCGCTGCTAAGCCACCGCCTAATAAGGCCTCTTGAGTAATGCTCGATATGGCTTTGCGAATAAAAATTGATTGATCAGCAACTAAAGTCAAATCGATATCCTGTAGGGTTTTCATCGATTTCTTAATTGCCGCTTTTACATTTTCTACAACTTTAATCGAGTTACCTCCAGGTTGTCGATAAACAGGAACATACACTTGTTCTTTGCCATCAATAAGCACTACATTGGTTTGAATTTGTCCTGAGTCTTTTGCTTCTCCTATTTGTTTTAGGTATACCGGAACACCATATTCTGCTCGTAATGGAAAATTATTCATTTCAGGAATATGTTGCACCAATCCATTACTGATAATCTGATAATCAAAATTACCAATTTTCACATCACCCGAAGGAATAAAAGTATTGAGTTGCACCATCTTTTCTAAAACGGCTAAGGGCGAGAAGTTGTATTCATTAAGTTTTTTAGGATCAAGGTAGATAACCACCTCTCTTAATCTTCCTCCCATCACAGTGGGCGCCATTGCTCCCGGAACTGCTTGAATCGTGTTACGTACTGTGTAACGGGCTACGTCATATATTTTTTCAATGCTTTTATTACCTCGAACCGCAACCAGCGCCAAAGGAATAGATGCCATAGGATCAAAAGGCAGAATTAAAGGCGGCAGAGTTCCTGGAGGTAGTTGGCTCATAACCGACATCACTAAGGATGTAGTTTGAGCCATAGCGGAGTTAAGACCTGTAGTGGGTTCAAAAAAATTTTTAACGATACTTACCCCGACTAAAGATTTAGATTCCTGTCGTTCAATACCAATTGCCTGAGCAGTATAACGTTCAAATCGGGCAGTTAAATTTTCTTCCACATCAGTCACTGGCATACCTGGGTATGATGAAATGACTTGCATTGCGGGCAAATTGGCTGAAGGCAACAAATCTTTTGGAAGACTAAAAATCGCAAGAACACCCATCAAAAGGATAATCAAGCAAGCCACAATAATAAGATGAGGATTATGAATGGCAGTTGATACTAAACCTGTCCCTATGCCTTTCCCTGATTCTTCCATTGACTAAACTTAATGATTTAATAAGGCAAACATGGTGCATTAGTATGTTGAATTTTGCAAGTAAGAATTATCCATGAATAAGTAGTGCTCATTTGAAAAGTGCGATAAAGTCATTTTAATTGCACAATAATTT
This sequence comes from Legionella sp. 39-23, assembly GCF_001897665.1. Classification (NCBI taxonomy): domain Bacteria; kingdom Pseudomonadati; phylum Pseudomonadota; class Gammaproteobacteria; order Legionellales; family Legionellaceae; genus Legionella; species Legionella sp. 39-23. The sequence continues at coordinate 24,654 of NZ_MKTO01000031.1, forward strand.
GAAATGGAATTTTTATGACACCGGAAGTAATTGAAATTTTAAAAAAAATTAAAGAGCAAAAACCTTATGTCTTAACTATTACCAATTATTTTCCTATGGGTTACGTGGCTAGTGGAATTCGCAGTGTTGGTGGATTTCCTTTAATGTGTAATGCAGAACAAGAAGTTAAAGAACTACTAGGGATATGTAAATCTGTGGTGATCAATCTAGGAAAATTAGATAATGCATTTATTAAACTGAGCAACCATATATGCAAAATAGCAAATGATATTAACCTACCTATTATTTTAGATCCTGTCGGAGCAGGTGCAAGCCAATACAGAACCGACACAGCTATCAATATGATAAAAAATCATCGAATTTCTATTATACGTGGCTACCCCAATGAAATTGCTAGCTTATTGACAGGAGAATTAGTAATACAAAATAACAATCACATGATTGCGCAGAATATAATTATTGAACACGCAAAATCATTATCAATAAAACATAATGTAGCCGTGGTAGTTAGTGGGAATAAACACAGGGTCATTGATTCTCACCAAATGAATCAATTTAATTTTGATTCAGACACCGTGCAAAAAGTAGCTGGAATAGGAAATTTGCTTTCGGCAATCATTAGTGTTTTTAGTGCTGTTGAAAAGGACCGATTCATTGCTGCTAAAAATGCAGTTCATTTTTATGCTGAATGTGTTGGCCCAAAATCTAGTGTCGCCCTTGGACCGGCTTCTTTAATTACAGGGATTATAGATCAACTATATATTAACTCAGTAAAGGCACAACTATTTCCACACTAACTTTTGGCAGAAAATAACTTATTTTCAATTTTGTCTAAAAAAATCAATGTATTCTTGTTGAGATTGAGACGAAAACCCCAAAAAACCCAGGTGTAGCAGATTTGTAACAACCTCAAGCATCCCTTTTTTGAACGTCGCTTTTGCTTTATCAATATTCACCGTTGATGGCAAAAAGATAGAACGCTCATATTTTCCATAGCTGAATTATAGATTTTTTGATACAGCCTTTAAATTTTTCTACATAAAATCGTCTTGTCAAGTCAACATAATTTTTTTGAAAAAATCAGGCAAAAAAATATATTAAAAAAAATCAAATCAATTTAATGCATTAACAGTAACAAGCTAAAAGCTAATGCCATTGGCTATAAATTGGACTAAAATAATCTATAATTGCTTTAAATTTAAATAACGTGTTATCAAAGGTGAAAAATGGATAAGTTCATCAATCGATTTGAAGCGGGCGTTATTCTAGCAAAATACCTTAAAGATTTTGCAAATAAACCGGACGTTATTATTTTGGCTTTGCCAAGGGGAGGAGTACCTGTAGCCTATGAGATTGCCAATGCATTATCAGCCCCACTTGAAGTCTTTATTGTTCGTAAATTAGGACTTCCAGGTCATGAGGAACTTGCTATGGGAGCCATTGCTTCAGGGGGTACGGTCTTTTTTAATGAGCCGTTGATGAGTCAATTAAACCTCAATCACTTATCACTACAGGATGTAATAGAAAAAGAACGAGAGGAATTACAGCGTCGAGAGCTGTTATATCGAGGTAATACTCCCTTTCCAAATCTCAAAGGAAAAATAGTCATATTAGTAGATGATGGAATTGCCACAGGCGCTACCATGATGGCAGCAATAGAAGCAATCCGTAATCATCAACCAACATCTATTATTATTGCCGTTCCTGTTGCCGCTTATTCAACTTGTGAAGAAATGGCTCCTTTAGTTGATAAAATCGTTTGTCCACTAAAACCAATTGATTTTTATGCAGTAGGTTTATGGTATGAAAATTTTCCGCAAACCTCTGATAATGAGGTGATTGAATTATTAAAAAAATCACATTCAATACATTCTTCATCTAGGTGAATCATGTCTCATTTTACTTTAAAGGCAACGCACGACATCACCATTCCAAGCGGTAATGCCATCCTCAATGGAATATTATATATTCCAGAGGAAACACGCGGACTAGTGCTATTTGTACATGGAAGTGGCAGTAGTCGATTTAGCATACGCAATCAATATGTCGCAAAAATTTTAAACAATGCCAAACTTTCTACTTTGTTATTTGATTTATTCACTCCAGATGAGGATGCTATTGATAGCCGTACACGTCAATTTCGTTTTGATATCGAGTTTTTAGCATCACGATTAATTGATGCAACTCAATGGTGTTTGGGGCAAGAGCCACTTAGTTCTTTACCTATAGGCTATTTTGGAGCAAGTACCGGTGGAGGTGCAGCTTTGGTTGCTGCAGCACTTAAACCAGATTTGGTTTATGCCATAGTCTCACGAGGTGGGAGACCTGACTTAGCTGGAGATGCTTTAGCTCGCGTCCAGGCTCCTACTTTACTTATAGTCGGAGGTTATGATGATGTTGTGATTCAAATGAATAAAGAAGCAATGTCACAATTAAATTGCATCAAGGAAATGGAAATTGTTCCAGGCGCAACCCACTTGTTTGAAGAACCTGGAACTCTTGATATGGCTGCAGAACTTGCAAAAAATTGGTTTGTTAGATACTTAAAGCAACTTTAATGTTCTTTCCAGAACTCAATAGTGGGAAAGGAGACTTTTTATGAATATCGATGCGCAGCTTAAGCTCATTGATGTAATTAATGAGGCAGCAATATCCCTAGAAAAGCCAACTGATTATTCATTACTGATGGAACGAATTGGTGATGCCCGTTTTGTTATGATAGGTGAGGCATCGCATGGAACACATGAATTTTATCAGACTCGTATCGAAATAACCCAACAACTTATCCAAAAAAAGGGGTTTATGGCTGTAGCTATAGAGGGGGATTGGCCTGATGCTCATCGTGTACATCGGTACATACAAGGTCGAAGTGATGTGGATGACAATAAGAGTGCTTTGGATGATTTTAAACGGTTTCCATCCTGGATGTGGCGCAATACCACCATGCCTCCCTTTCTCAAGTGGTTACGTGAATACAATGATTTGCCAACGACTGTAAATAAAGTTGGATTTTATGGTCTTGATTTATACAGCATTAATGCATCCATGCAAGCGGTTATTAATTATTTAACAAAGGTTGACCCCAATGCTGCTGAACAGGCCAAAAAACGTTATGCCTGTTTTGACCATCTGAATGTTGATCCCCAAATGTATGGCTATCTAACCAATACCAGAATAAAAAAATCATGTATCGTCGAGGTATTAGAAACACTTTATGAGTTACAACATAATGCCTTTAAATTCCTGCATGATAAAGATAAAAGTGCAGAAGATGATTATTTTTTCGCAGCACAAAATGCGCGCTTAGTTAAAAATGCGGAGGCCTATTATCGCTCCATGTTTGAAGGGCATATCACATCATGGAATATTCGCGATAAACATATGGTTGAAACGCTTAATGTCATTACTGACCATTTAGAACATCGTTTTAATAAGCCAGCTAAGATTGTTATTTGGGCTCATAATTCACATTTAGGTGATGCCCGTGCTACAGAAATGGGAGCAAGAGGTGAGGTTAATATTGGGCAACTGGTACGGGAACAGCATACTGATACTTATTCGATTGGTTTTTCAACCTATGATGGTTTCGTTACTGCTGCTTCAGACTGGGATGAACCAGCCCAAAGCAAAAAAATTGTTCCAGGGCTTCCTGGTAGCTATGAAGAATTATTTCATCTTGTTCGTTATAAAAATTTTATTTTAAATCTAATTGGTAATGATGAATTGGATCATTTTCTTAAAATTCCACGATTACAAAGAGCGATTGGCGTGATTTATCGGCCAGAAACAGAGCGTCTTAGTCATTATTTTTTTACACATTTACCCTATCAATTTGACAGCATTATTCATTTAGATAGAACTAGTGCACTACAATCTCTCTGAGGTTAATACGAGCAAAGGAGCCATTATAATGTATAAGAATATTATGCTAGCACTTGATGGAAGTAAGATATCTGACTCTATAGTGGATGAAGTAATTAAACTAACGAAAGATCAGAGCGCTAATGTGCGGATTATCCATGTTGTTGATGAAAGCTTTGTTCATTATGGCGGACCTTCTTTTGACTATCTTTCAATTATTGCTGGGTGTAGAGAAGATGGACAAAAGATATTAGATAATGCTGCACAAAGGATAGCCAATCAATCATCTATCAAACCTGAAACATCCATCTTGGAATTAAAGCCATTTCAGGGAAGAGTAGCTGAGGTAATTGTTGACGCAGCAAAAGAATGGCCTGCTGATTTATTAATTATAGGCACGCACGGTCGACGTGGCTTTAGTCGTCTCTTTCTGGGTAGCGTGGCGGAGAATGTTGTTCGAATTGCTACAACACCAGTGCTTCTGGTGCGCTGTACTGATGCATAAACAAAAAGATGGATTTTTTATTAAGATATTTGCCAGAACTACCAATTTTGCTTTGTACATGAAGTCTATATGTGACAATTATCTCAATAAACACGCCCTAAATAAGGCTGCCTTGAACTTGGTATTAAATTTTCGACAGAACCGGTTAACGTTGAGTTATATTGAATAATATGAATGAGATCCTATCGTCGTTAACCTAACCTTGACTATACGAAAAAATACTCGTACAAATTAAAGAATACTATCCTTCTCGCCTCAATGTTCATGGCAAACTTAATTAATTTCAGAAAATACGTGCCCATAATTTTTTTATTATTATGCTCGACATTACATGCCTCTTTTATTGAGCAAACAATTGGAACTGCTGTAGTGAAGGATGCAACAGCCGTTTACTTTAATCCTGCGGCATTAACTATTTCACCTCATCAACAGTTTATCCTTCTGGGCACCCTGGCAAGAGCGCAATTTGAATTTAGCGGAAGTACACAAAAAATACCTTTTGAGGGTACCGAGTCAGGCTCAACCACCACTAAATCCAATTTTTTCTTGCCTTCCATGTATCTTAGCATCCCTATAAATGAAAAATTCGTGGCGGGTTTTGCTGTCGTTGCAAACGATTTTAATCGCGAGTTGGATAACCAACCCATTCTTCGCTATTTCCTTGCACGCAATCAAACGAATAATATTGATTTTATTCCCGCGCTTGGCATTAAAATCAATCAATTTCTTTCCATAGGAGGAAACCTTAATTTTACCTATGCACATCTCATTCAGGAGCCTATTGCTGCCGGTATTCCCCGTTTGAATATTCCTGAAAGCAATAGCTTAAATGACAGTAAAGCAAACAGTTTGGGCGGTGATTTCGGGATACTGATTAAACCAGGTAAAAGAACAGCTTTGGGGGTTAATTACCGCAGTGCAGTAACTTATAATTTACAGGGTAGTAGTACGATAACTGGTTCGCAGAGTATTTCTTCGAATGATTATCATTTTAAATACTGGACACCAGCAAGAAGTGTCATGACACTAAGCCATTTTGTCAATGAAAAATTAGGCTTTTTAGGAACTGTTCAATACCTTCAATGGAATATCTTTAAAGAGGTCTCTGTGCATAATTTTGCCACGAAGGCCAGCTCGCAGGTCTTTATTGTCCCCCGCGCGCTCATTAATTATCACTTTCACAACAGTTGGCTTCTAACCCTCGGGACAATTTATCAAGTTTCACCAAAGTGGGTTTTCCGAGTAGCGGGAACATATAATCAGTCGCCCTCGAATGGGAGATTTCAAATAGGCCCAGGCGATAGTTTGATTACTGGTTTTTCCATAGGATATCAATTGATGAATTATCTCACTGTTGATTGCGGTTATGCTCATGCTTTTTATAGAAAGGAACCGATTGATATCCTGACCTCCCAGAATATTATCACGGGCATTAATGAAGGCTACCATGATGCAGTCTCACTCAAATTGACGCTCACTGCTTAATGGTGAACTTGAATGAGACAATAATTAATTATCTAGAGGCTATAACGTATTCCTAACCTGATAATTCCTGAGAAGAATGGGGGTATTTAAGCGCTTACCTTGCAATTTGTGCCTTGGAATAGTTTAAAAACCGGGCTCTGGCTCGCCCAAGAGCCCGGACCCGTATGGTTCCGTGAGAAGTTGAGCATCGCGTTATCTTATATAAAGTCAATTAATGTCTATCTTGGAGTGTAATGTGATATGTCTAAATTGCTACAGCACCACCTTATTTTTTTAACCAATGCCACATTAATTTATTTTTAAGTATTTCAACTAAAAATAAATAGGCTATTGTTGCCGCAGTAAGGAATACAAAATAGGCTGGAGGTAGTGGAACAAAACTCCAAAACTTAGCTAAAGGACTAAAAGGCAATAATATGCCAATAGCTACTATGGTAAATACTGTAAACATGAGTGGCAAACTTGGCTTACTCTTCCAAGGGTTTTTGGCAGTCCTTATAACAAAAATGACCAGAGTTTGCGTTGCTAAAGACTCTACAAACCATCCAGTCTGAAAAAGAGGTTCAGTCGCAGCAAAAACACGTAACATGACATAGAAGGTTAAAAAATCAAAAATAGAACTTATCGGACCAATATAAATCATAAACTTTCGAATAATATCAATATCCCAATGTCTTGGTTTTCGAATAAAACTACTATCCACATTATCAGTTGGAATTGAGACTTGAGATATATCATACAGGAGATTATTTAATAATATTTGGGTAGGTAACATGGGTAAAAAAGGGATGAACAAAACAGCCCCAGTCATACTTAGCATATTACCAAAATTAGAGCTGGTTCCCATCATAAGGTATTTCATAACATTACCAAAGGACTTACGTCCTTCAAGTATGCCATTTAGCAATACTTGCAAATGGCGTTTTAATAAAATAATATCCGCGGCTTCACGCGCAATATCCACTGCATTTGCCACGGAAATACCAACATCTGCACTATGTAATGAGGGGGCATCATTAATGCCATCCCCAATATAACCAACTACATGTCCGCGCGTCCTCAAAGCAGTAATTATGCGCAACTTTTGGGCTGGAGCTACGCGTGCAAAAACGCTTGTGCGCTCTGCTATTTGAGCTAAAGCTTGATCATCGATGTGCTCTAAATTATCCCCAATAATAATATTACTAGCATCCAATCCCACTTGTTCACAAACATGTCGCGCAACCAGGTCATTGTCTCCGGTTAAAATTTTGACGGAGACGCCTTCAAATTTTAATTTTTTAATAAGTTCGCTGGCATCGGCTAAGGGAGGATCATTGAAGGCTAAAAATCCTAACAATACCATATCCTTTTCATCACAAACCTTATAACTTGGTTGCGGGATGATTTTGCGGTAGGCAACTGCTAAGACTCGATATCCCTGCCCGCTTAAAGATTCAAAGATGCTATTAATAGTATTACGACCCGGATCATCAATTAGTTTGCTGTCACCATTATCATCAAAATGGGTACAGATTTTAAAGATGTGTTCTGGGGCTCCTTTTGCTATGAGAACATGCTCTCCACTTTTATCCACAACAACACTTGAGCGACGACGAACAAAATCAAATGGGATTTCATCTATTTTGTTATAAGATTGTACATCTGGATGATTGTGTTTAAGAATCGCTATATCTAATGGGTTAAGGTTAGCCTTTTTTAAAACGGCTGAATTGAAGGGATTGGAAATTTCTGTTCCAAATAAGCTTGTCAGATAACCAAACAGCATGACATATTCTGAATTATTGCCAACAGAATCAATTACCTTATCCAGTGTCATTTCACCGCTAGTTAAGGTTCCAGTCTTGTCACTGCATAGAATATCAATACTGCCAAAATTTTGAATTGCAGATAAATTTTTGACGATAACATTTTTTTTAGCCATATGGACCGCACCTGCTGCCAACGTAACCGTAGTGATCATTGGCAATAATTCAGGAGTAAGTCCAACAGCTAAAGCAATAGCGAATAAAATGGATTCCAATAAAGGACGATGTAGATAGATATTAAAAGCAAGGACAAATATGACCAGTAAAAAAATCACTTTCATAATGAAAGTGCCGAAACGGATTATGCCTTTCTCAAATTCCGTGCGCGATGGTGCTTTTGACAGACTTTCTGCTATATTGCCGAACAAGGTATCGTGTCCAGTAGCAACTACTACTGCAGTTGCTTTGCCACTAATAATGGATGAGCCTGAAAAGACACAATTAATGGCTTCCGGCATGTTATTGGAAACTTGTTTAATGACTACTGCTTCTTTCTCTACTGGTAAGGATTCACCTGTAAGAGCAGATTGCTGTACATGGACATCTTTACTGGTTAGTAATATACAATCAGCCGGAATCATGTCTCCAGCTGATAGTCGAATAATATCACCAGGTACTAGGTCATCGCATAGAACTTCAATCCAGTTATTATTTCGTAACACGGTAGCTGTTGCAGCTATTTGCTCTTGTAACTTTTTAACCGCGACTAGGGCTTTGTGACTTTGAAAATAATCTAAAACTATGCTGATGAAAATAATAGTATTTATAATGATGGCACTGACTAAATTTCCAGTAAGACCCGATATTAATGCTGCAATAATGAGTATCGCAACTAATGGATTGGCAGCATGGGATATGGCTTCAAAAAAAACACCCCGACGCTTTTTAGCAATAATTGTATTTTTTCCAAAAACTTTTTGTCTCTGTTTAACTTCATCGATAGAAAGCCCCTTTTCAGAGGTTTCAAGCTTTGACAGTACTTGTTCTTTAGGTAGCGTTGCCAGGCTTTGAAGATTGGTATCCATACTCACTTAGCCGTTCATATTCCTTCAGGTCATTTTATTCAAGTTTTAATGCATTAATCAAATTATTTTTAACATACTACTTAACTCAACAAAATCCAAATTCAAACTAGCATTTGAAGCTCCCACAAAACCTTATTATATTGACAAACCCCAATATGCCAATCAATTACTAGATGATTCTTCTTAAAAGTATTGGCTGAGGGTGAATATCAAATTGAAGGTCTTGCCAAATGCTATTACCCTGAAGGTATTTTTGTTACACCAAATAAAAATGAATCAGTTCTAGATGCAACAAAGCGCTTGCAAATTATTAGTTGCTTATTTGCTGGCTCATTCAATTTCTCAATTATAACTTCGAGCCCACTTCTTCCTCCTTTTTATAAAGGGCAAAGGCATTAGAAAAAACATTTTGGTCAGCTCTCCGTCTCACGCCAATTTACGGTGACGAAACACTGCATAGTCCCTATTGATATTCATGATATAGTTTATTAGCCAATTAAATGTTATAATCATCCGCTGTTATTTTTTAATTATATGCCCTATTATCTTCTTATTGCCTATCTAGGGAAATTCATTTTTATCCTGCATTTTCTTTTCATTACCTCATAGTCATTAGGAGCAATTAGCTATTTATATAGGATATCTATGAGCTACCAAACGTGTCATTATTGTTTAGAAATTAAAAATGATTTTTCCTTAACAGGTAAATCTCGAGCTAAGAATGGAAAATTCCTTTGCTATCACCTCTGTACATCATGTACCCAAAAATTAATTAGCATTAATAGTTTCTCTGATAAACAAGGTCGTCAATTTTTTATAAACACAGTAAAAGAAAACGCTCAAAAATTCCCCATATATGTTGATGAATAATTCCTTTACCGTTAAAGAGTTAATACTTAAATAATTCACTCATGTAAGAACGCGTCATCTACAAACAAAAACATAGCTGAACAAAAATGAAAGGAGCTGCACATTAATAGGAACTGGTTCGAAATTCTTTTTCAATCAGATGTGTTTTGTTATTAGTAATTTGACCATTGTAATTACCAAATTCCCCATCTTGCTGGCTTAGCATCCAAATAAAAAGAGAGTTTAAATTATTCCCAGAGGATCGTTTAATTTCGATGTCATCGAAATATATTTTTGCGGTATAGGTAAACATTTTTTTCTCGATATGAAAGTGTATATGCGCACGATAAGTACGAAAGAAGAAAGGTATAATATGATTAAGTAAAGAAAAAAAGAAAATAAAATGCTTATACAATCCCTTATTATTATAGCATACACAGGTGGGTTCAGAGTTTTAAACTACTGACATGCTACAAATAAGATTGACTTTTAACCTTAAAGAGTAGTAACCTAGTCTCAGCTAGAAAATGTCTATTTTATACTCTCCAAATCGTCGTTTTATTCATTTAATCCCTCGTTCTGTAGTTTTTAATTCCTGACCGGTTTCCGGCTAAATTCGCCTATGCAGGCATTATAATAAATATAAGGATTACTTATGTCTAAAACAGTAAACGGAGTCGTTAAATGGTTTAACGAATCAAAAGGGTTTGGTTTTATTGAGCAAGATTCCGGGCCGGATGTATTTGCTCACTTTAAAGAAATTTTAAGTTCTGGCTTCAAAACCCTCACAGAAGGTCAGCGAGTACAATTCATTGTGACGCAAGGAGCAAAAGGTCTTCAAGCACAAAATATAATAGCTCTTTAATTTAAGTAGTTAATATGATTAACCACTATATCTCTTTGTAGTTGTAGTGGTTACTTGGAGAAAACGACAGTGAAGCAAAATAAAATTTATGTAGGTAACTTACCCTTTGGAGTCACTGAAGAATCATTACAAGAGGAATTTTCAAAATATGGTAAAATAGACGAGCTTCTTTTAATCAAAGATCGCTTTACTGGCCACATCAAAGGTTTTGGCTTTATAACTTTTAGCTCCCAACAAGAAGCTCAATCCTCTTTAGATATGAATGGGAAAATGCTGGAAGGACGTCCATTAAAAGTAACTATGGCCCAAGAGAAATACACCTCACGCGGACGTCATCGATAATTTATATTGGTTTTTAATATATTAAAGCTTCTGCTCAGCAGACAGACTATCCTATGCATTTTACCTCTATATATCAAACCATTTTATTCACAAAGAATGAACTGCAGTATTATTGAACGAGAAAAGAGAATTATTGAAAAAAAAATTCTGTGGCAAAAACACGATGTCCGGTGACATACTTGAGGCATTAACCAAAGATGCAGGATTAGCAGGCAACACAATTGGCAAAATTAACATTACCGCCATTTACTCATATGTTACCATCCACCACAGCCAAGCAGATGAACGTACCAATATTTACAAAGTGGAAAATTAAAAGGACGCAAAGTTAATGTGCGCAAAATAAATTGATTTTTCTAAACACTGCGACAATTAACCGTAACAAATGGAAAAAAGAAGAAGTTATTATGTGAAAGGCATAATAATACAAGCTGTATGCATATATTAGGAGCTATTGAAGCAATAATATACAGCAGATAAACATTATTTAATCTCAGGATATCACTCAAATGAAAATACAAGAGGATCTTCATGAACGACGAGCGCTTAAAATATCAATAGCTATTACCTTTCTCTTAGCTGTTGTAGGTATTTTATTTGGGCTACTATCGGGTTCCTTGGCTATCGTCTTTGACGGTATGTTTAATATAGTTGATACCATTATGTCAATCCTGGCATTGTTTGTTGCCCGTCTTTTAACAAGAAAGGGGAATCGGAAATTTCAATATGGTTACTGGCATATCGAACCTATGGTACTTGTTTTGAATGGTAGCATCCTCATACTTCTTTGTACCTATGCAATGATAAATGCAATTGGCAGTTTAATGTCTGGTGGGCATGAGCTTAATTTTGATTGGGCATTTGCGTTTGCTCTTTTGGTATTTTTTTTATCAACTGGCATGTATTTTTATTTGATGAAAAAAAACCGAAAAATTAATTCCGAATTCTTGCGATTAGACATACAAAGCTGGTTAATGTCTGCATTGATTTCCTCTTCTCTCTTAGTGGCATTTGGCATCGCAGCTTTGTTGCATAGTGGGGTCTATGGATATTTTACTCCCTACATTGACCCCCTTATTTTAGCGATTCTTACTGCCTGTTTGATTTTTGTGCCTATGGCCGCGGTCCGTGATGCCATGCGAGACATATTTCGCATGGCACCCTTGGATCTTGACGAAAAAATAAGAGAGTTTTTAGATGAGCTTACCAAACTGCGTAATTTCAAAACTTATACAAGCTACGTTGCAAAAATAGGACGCGCGCAATTTATTGAAATACATATAGTAGTACCCAAGAACTTTCCAATTTCAAGCATTGAAACCTTAGATGAAATTCGTAATGAAATTGCGTTGGCTATTGGAGAAGACACGCCTAAACGTTGGCTAACCATCGCCTTTACTGCAAATGAAAATTGGATTTAGCAAGAGTCTTATTCAATGTGAAGGTATGCTACCGAAAATAGGGGGGTACACCTATGAATTCTTAATTGTAATAAATGAATTAAATAGAACAACTTGCTTGCTAGCAACAAGATTTGCTTATGAAACGCCCCAAAGCAAATACAGACTCGATTGCATCAAATAAGTAGGTTACCCTGAATGTTCTTTAAGTAACATCGGTAAAGATGTTCTCAAAATATTAAATGATTTCAACATCCTCTGCCTGAGGCCCTTTTTGTCCTTTTACTGCATTAAACAAAACATCGGTACCTTCTGAAAGAGTTTTAAAACCAGTCGATTGAATTGCGCTAAAGTGCACAAAATAATCTTTTCCATTACTTTCAATGAAACCAAAACCTTTGCCCTCATTAAACCATTTTACTTTTCCACGTAATTTATCTGACATTTTAAATTTCTCATTTATTTTATAAGTATTGAATTATCGCAAATTGAATTGAATGCGGCTATCTCAAAAAATAGTACGCGCATAGACACTAAAATACAATAGTAGAACTGAATAAGTATTTTTTTTGCCAACAAAGGCGTAGAGTACCCAACGAGAGATTGTTGCAAGCTCCTGATTTTCAAACCTATCCGGGTAAACTCAGAACTGCTTAATCAACCTTTTATTTGAAAAGAGACATAATAAAAAACAAGTCTACATTTCTAATCATGAAAAACTTGACAAGGAAATATTGCTCCAAATGCTCCAAAATACACAACAGTAGAGCAATCTTGAACTACAAAAAAATTATGAGCGAAAACCAAGGTGTCTGGGGTTCGAGTCCCTCAGATCGCGCCAATCTTTCATTTTAAATCAATAAGTTAAGATGACCACATTAATGTAAGAGCGCTTGGTTTTTAGAGAAATTGTGACCAAAACGAATCTTAAAGCACCCTAAAAATGCTCATTATTTGCATCTTATGATGCTTATATAGTACTAATTTTCGCTTTTTTAAGGGTAGCCTACTTGGTTTTTTACCAAGTACTCTCGCTCTAAAGAATAATTCAACCCTCTTACTTAAGTGAGCTTAGAAGCATACCTCATTAAATATCTATAAAAACAATGAGATCAGTGTGCTCTGACGATTTTTATGTTATTGCTAAATATAAATAACCACATATCTTTCTAATATTATGGATAAATTGGGTTTCTTCATTAATAACATTTTGGTGATCGGGGAAAATAAAGGGAAAAACGGTGAATATCGAAACTCTAAAAACTTAAAAAAGAAATCGCATACAGTTATTTGCAACGATAATAGTGTAGACAAGGATAGAGTAACTAGAATACTTAAACAAATTGAAGTTATGGGTCAATGTGCATTAAAAGCCTACAATGGGCGGAACCTTACCCAGGTGATCACCGACGAATTCAGCTTTTATACCAAAAATACTCCTCTTTCCCTAAAAGAATACAAAATGCTGATTAATGAACTTGCTAAAAGCATGAAGAATCTGCCTCCTAATATTGTGCTTGTCGCTAGCAGCATGGCAGTTTTGTGGCCAGATAATAGTTTAAGAAATGCGGTGTTACACATTCAATCCCCTAATGGGAAAAATTTAGAGCCAATTATACATCATTTTAGCAAAGAGACTTTTTCTTCTCAGGATCCTCTCTATTCTAAAGACAATACGACAAGAAATTGCTATGCGTTTAAACCCGATGATTATTCGAGCTCAGAATACTCTCCAGATGTAGTGCTTGCCGATACAAAAGTACGCTGTCACGATCCTGATCAGTACAAAAGCGCAATAATTGTACGAGGGCGTAAAATACCACCTATCCTTCATGCCATTGATGTTTGCCTGGACCATGCGAATGGAGTGGGGATGAAAAACGCTCGAATCCTACTGGAGAATGTTGCGAAGCCGCCTTTGCACATCAGCCACATCATCACGTCTAATTGGATTGACATACGGCAAGAAAGATTAGTCGCTTCAGCTGTTTCTGCGAATTGGAATAGTAAGAGAGTCGATGGAGTTTGTGAAGAAAAATCTGAACTTATTATGAACGTTTTTGGCAAAACAAGTCATGCCTATTATTATTCTAAGAAAAGAGCAGAGATTCTCTACACTCAACTTTTTGATATAGCAAGAAAAAAAATAGCGACTCCTATTGCTCATCTCTCCGATAAAAATGGAAACACGCTGCTGCATGAGGTGCTGTTATTGGAAATAAAAAACTCAAAACAAAGAGGTAATCATCGAAAAAAACGTGTCGATACTCTGCTGCGCCATTTTGACAGGACCACAATCAATCAGCAAAATGCGGCAGGCGATACACCGTTGCATTTAGCAATTGAAACCGTGAAAGATGAAAATACCTTAATAAAATTCTTAGTACGCGGAGCAAAGCTCACAATAAAAAATAAAAAGGGCCTATCTCCTTTGGGCGTGATTTACAAAACTCAAAAAAAATCTTTGATCACCACTTTTTGTAACAAACTCATGAATAACAGAAAGGCTTATCTTCCCCACCGTTTTGCGATCTTTGCTCTTTTATCCGAAATTCAAGAAATTCCAATAAAAAGAAAAATGATCAATGCAGCTCTAAGTTTTGAACTTTCAGAGAAACGACCCGTTGAAAAAATCATCATCGGCCTCTTAAAACGAGCTTATAATCCGAGACAACTGATTATAAATCATCAGTCAAAACTACTTGCCCTGGCAAGTTACATGCCTTCCTTAAAACGTTATTTAATAAATCAACAGATATACACTGGCCAAACATCATCAATACCTATTTTATTTAAACCCAATCAAGAAATTGATACCGTGCAATCTACACTCAAACATAAATGGATTTTTAAAGAGGTGCCACGGCAGCAAGATATCGATGACAAAGATATATTACTACAAAATACAACATTAAAAATTGCAACATTAGGTGGCCTAGTATCACCAAGAATTGGCATCGCCGCAGCCCTTACAGGATTGGGATTATTTGCATATAGTACTTATAACAATTGCCAAGCAGTCAATTCTGGGTCTTTGCTGCTCTCAAACAACCCTACTTTTATATAGGGACTCGCACTATGGTCAGGCATTGAATCGTGAATTGTTAATCAATAATTCACGATTCAATGCCTGACCCCATAGCTGCAAAATTAGGTTAATGCATTTGACGAGAAGGTCCCCGAAGGTTTGTATTATGGCTTAGGATGTAGGGCCCGCAACTCGGTGACTGGACTCAGCCTGTGCTGCAACACGCGCAGATGTTGATACAAAAAAGGTCATTAATTGAGTATCGTGTTAATTATAAAACTATATACGCTGATGCATAAGCAATTACGAGTATATTAGAGCTCATATAAAGGTGTACCATTTTGCACATGCCAGCGAAAATCATTAATATCTGCACGTACTAATGCTTTTTTTACCTTCTTTGTAACACCTTAATACTAATTTTTCTAATAAATCCGATATTCATGCAAATACACAGGCCAATTATTGATCAAAAAGATCAGTAATTGTCTATACTAAAATAAAATTAACTATGCAAAGGAAAGTCATAATGTTAACAAATTTTATAAAATCTTTAATCATTTTAATTGCTACAGGATTTATGGCTAATAGTTATGCGGCGTGGAATTGGAACAGAAATGTTACTAATTGTTACGGAAATCACTGTAAACATGTTGTTGTACATAAGCATTGTAATAACGGTAGATGCTGGGATTATAAACATTATAATACATGGAACAGGTAATTAAGAGGGGCCTTATAAGTCAGTTTATTCACTGTATAAATATGGTTCTCAGTAGCGTATTTTGGTGTAGCGCTTGCTATACCTAATCCATAAGTATTTGTGGTGATTAATATCTTGACATGGCTTTAATAGGTTGCACTATTTTAATAACGAGATAAGAAATCACCACTCTATTTAATTAGCGAAAAACTTTTATTAAGCTCATCCCCCATTTTCAAGATTTTCAATCAAATAAACAGTGAACTCAGTGATATACTTCTTTTGATTCATTAGAACGAAAAATATTGATCAAATGTTTCCTCACAGGTTATTTCATAAGTTAATAAGGTGTGGAGAGTACTCAATTAAAAAATATGCATATTGATACCAATCATCATTACTGACTCGAAACTCTAGAAAAATTCATTAATTAGCACGCCTCTATTACAAGCTCCCCCATCCTTTATACATACATTGGGTATAATCATCTCTCTTCAACATAAAAAAACCTAGATATGGTATGATAGCGCAAAGATTATTCGCCCGGCGCCAGCTATTTTTTCACACTAATGCGTGCATCCAGCTAAGATCTAAACTTTAATTTGGAAGTAACGTCGCCAGACTTTAATCAATATGCTATGTTGCATGCTCATTTGGTATTTAAGGAATAAATATGAGATTAACCATTAAAACCATACAATATTTTATCATTACAATTTTATTATTTAGTTTAAGCGCTTGTATGAAAACAAAGCCTGATGTGGCCTCTTATAAAGTTAAGGGAAAAGTATATACGCCTCTTAAATCTGCAAAAGGATATAAAGCACGAGGACTAGCTTCTTTTTATGGTCACCGCTTCCATAATCGTAAGACAGCTAACGGAGAGCGATACAATATGCATGCGATGACAGCGGCACATCCTACGCTTCCATTGAATACTCGACTACGAGTTAAGAATGTAAAAAATGGACGAACAGTAGTAGTTCGTATTAATGATCGCGGTCCCTTTTATAGCTCGCGAATTATAGATCTTTCTTATGCAGCGGCAAGTCGTTTGGGAATTACAAGTACTTCTATGGTAGAAATACAGGCTTTGAGTTAGAGATATAGCAAGCCTGTATTGAGACGAAGTCGCAATACAGGCCCTTCTCACCAGCGATATCATTTATTCTTTATTAAAACCTATGCAAACTAGAACTTATAAAAAAAATGAACACCGAAGACCACATTTGCAGCTCAAACAACCCCTACCTCATATTTTTCTACCATTGATATAATGAGTCTCATTTCTTGAGTATATTTAATCAGCGGATAATTCGTCGTACTCCCCATAAATTATTTAAATAAAAACATGGAGTAATTATTCGATAATCTGGTCCTTGATAATGACTATCTGTAATTACCCAATCTCCAGTCTGTGGTGTCCAACTTTTAGAACATAAACTGTTAGGGGCAATTTGTTCCGGGGGGATATCATTAGGACCATAACCTACTTTCTTTCCAGTCCACATCACAACATGAGTTACAGACAAGGGCTTTGGAGAGCCTTTACGTGAAGCAGCAATAAATAATAAATCACCTGGTTGTAAGGGTAATGCTGCCAAATCGGCGCTAGTAATACTACCGGGATGTTTCATTCCGTTATTATCAAATACAGACAGGTAACCACCGTGATCTTTACAAGAATGGTTCACTTCAAGCGAGTTATCTCTACAAACTAATTGGCCTGCTGCTTGTAAACTATTTAATACCATTCCCCTTTTTTGTTGATTTGGTGATAAATACTCTTGATGGCATCCCTGTCCAGCTTGTGCGTTAACTTGGCTGCTAAATAATGATCCAAAAGCAAAATTATATAAAAAAGTAGTGTAATTACTACAGTCCATACCATGCCACATTGAATGGTTAACCCAGTTTTCAAGCGTTTCAGTGCCTTTACCACTGTAATTCCAACGAGCTGGCTGTTGATAATAAACAGAATTGGGCTTAATACTTAATGCTGCACTACAATATCCACCCTGGTTAGATTGAGCATCTCTTCTATCTATAGGAGTTTCGTAATTAGGAAGATAATGATGACAGTAATTTAATTTTTTTTTAATCCAAAAATCAGCAGCTGCAAGAATACGCTGCCTTTGCCAATCTAATCCTGCGGTCTTTAAACAATTGATATTATCAGGACTTAATTGCAAATGGGCTCTTGTAGGTCCCCAACCTTTTATAGTGCGTGAAGTAGAGTCATTCTGCTGTAATTCGTAATCAAAGTTAGCAACATTTTTTAGGCAAAACTCAGGGATAGGCACGGGGTCGGCATTTAATCCCAAAGAAATGAATCCCAATGTAAAAAAAAGAATACGTATCTTTTTCATAGTAATCCCCTGGGGAATGCTCCGGGACGGCCCCTATCATTAAAACAATAACATAACACTCGAGTATAAAAAATGAGGTGAGATTACGCTAAATTTCTGGGTCTCCATCTTATTATACGATAGTATTGCAACACTTATTTTTTAATATTAACAATTATGAAACTAAAAAAAATTGTAGCTCCATTATTGCACTTATTTGTTTTCACGTTATTGATAGGTAACGGAGCTAGTGCTAAGGATGTTGCTGTTATTGGTTCAATACCGCATTTCATAGGGCAACCAGATAGCTCTTTTTCTTTAATGCAGAGCGATGCTAATAATAAAAATGATACAAAAATAATCCAATTGCTTCATGTGACGCTTTCTGATGAAGCTAAAGAGCTTTTGGCAAGTCGTGCAAAAGAAACTAAAAATCCCATTCATCAATTTCCCTATGCAATTGTAACATCTGAAAAAGCAGAACAAGTACAACTGGATATGAATAATGTACCCGTGCTCGATCAAGGCATACATGGAACCTGCATCACATTTGCAATTACTGGTGCCCTTAATGCTGCCATAGGTAAAGGAGATTATATTAGCCAGCTTTGTCATCTCCAATTAGGCAGTTATTTAGAAAAACATGGATATGGGCTGAGTGGTTGGGATGGGAACTATGCTATTTCTGTAATTAACCAGATTGAACAATATGGGGTAGTAAATACGGAAAAGCAAAGATCTATTGGTTGCGGTGGTTTCAATCAATATCCTACATACTCTAAGCATGATCCTAATTCGTTTATAGATCCCGAACAATATTACCCAATGAGTGAGAAAGTTTTCGGCAAGCTCGTGAATTGGTCCAATATTTATTGGAGAATAAGTTCTTCATGGACCTTGGATGAAGTTAAAACAGCCCTGAATACAGGAGATAGAGTAGTCTTTACTGTCTTACTCCCACGCATAGATCTTGGTGTTGTTGGAGCTGTTGGGAACTATCAAACCTCAAAAGATACTTGGGTATTGACCAAGGATATCTTATACAGCGTACAAAATGCAGACGCAGCACATGCAATGATTATTACTGGTTATAATGATAATGCCGTTGCTATTGATAATCTGGGGAATAAGCATAAAGGTTTATTAACTTTGCGAAATTCATGGGGTAGTAAAATGGGGGATAAAGGTAATTTTTATATGTCCTATGATTATTTCAAATTATTGACCTATGATGCGAGGCGAATTTCTCGGAATTAAGAGATGCTTTGCTAACTTTCTGATGAATTTAGCCAGATATTAAAAAAGATGTATTTTCAATAAAAATCCTGGAGCCTCTAGATAAAAAATCTAGAGGCTCCAGGATCTACACGAAACCTCACCAATTATATATTGATTGCGTCACTACATGATCCGTTGTGTTAAAACTCTCGGCTTGTGGATATTGAAGGCACTGAGATTGTGTCAAGTTATTAGTGGCGATTGTCCATATAACATCATCGTCATTACCACAAATGGACGGCTCTTTAAAAAGAGATTTTCCTTTGATGTAATCTAATAGGTTAAAATAATTTTTATCTCGATTTGGATTGTAATTTAAATCCCCCATAAAAATTACCGCGGCACCCGGATAAGCAGCAGTTAATGGTTTAACTATATGGTCGTATATGGATTCAAATGCAACTTTTTTATAGATAACTTGACCTTCTTTTCCTTTTGGAAAATGAGCAGCTATGACTATCACGGTAGTCTGGGGAGATATGCCACTCGCCTGCGTGCTGGTGAAGACACCAAAGGTCGCTAATCTATTCCATGGCCCCCATTCATTTTTTGTATCACCGGGGAAGTAACTACTACGATGATTATCGTCAACATAATTTAGAGGGAATGTATATTGATAACGCGTAGTTTTATTAGGATCAAATGCTTTCTCAAAAGCTAATTTGCACGGTTGTGTGGTCTTTCCATCTATATTTAGTGTGTATTCATTACAATTGTTCTTTAATACAGGATTATCCTCTAGCTTGTTATACTCTTTAAGTGTCCAACGGCTAGCATTGTAAAATATTGATACCATTTCATCGGGGCTTTGCCCAGATATGCCGCCTCGTTCTCTACCGATAGGGCGAAAATCTACAAAACCATTTGATGCAGAACTAGTCGCTTCTAAGGCGGTGATAAAATCTTCGTTAATTCCATGCAGCATTTCTTCTGTTCCAACAAAGTCAATATTTCCTTTATTTAGATCCATGAATAATTTTTCATATGCCTCTTTCGTATGACTATACTCAGTCAAATGACCGGAAACATTCATATTGACAACAGATATAGTGCCGGATGAAAAAGTGCCGGTAGATACTAAGGCCATGGAAAGTATGGTAAATATTTCTTTTCTAACATTCATCACATCTCTCCCAATGAAGACACTATTTAAAATTATAGTTGATATCTAGGAGACGGCCCGGGACGGACCTCTATAAAAAGAAACAGGTTGGCATTAATAACTACAGAAATAGTTGATCATTTTCTGCAGGGGTCCCGTCCCGGACGGTCCCCATAATCATAATAAGCATAATTAAGCGCGATGTGATCTGTTGTCATAGTTTCAAATTGTTTCAACATTTCATTAGAGCGTGAATCTCCAGTAAGCTGGGTGATCAGATGATTCATATCGATGTTAAAATGCTTGGCATAGTTTGTAACGAGCGGCCGCCAAATGGTGTTAAGATAATCAGGTACAGAATAAAACTCTTTTCCATTATAAGTTATTCTGGCATCCCTCCCCTTTTTTAATACGCTATCACGATTAAGCATAAACCATCGATGTTTTGGTAATACTAATGGTTCCTTTGCTTTGAGTTTATGTAAAACACTCATAAAGGTTAGGACCATTGCCTGGGTAAATGCGTATAATTTTGCAAGCTCGGTTGTATCAGCAAGTCTTATTTCAATACGATACCCTGCTGATGGATTTTTCTCGTCAATCAATTTTGGGAAGATATCGTACCATACATTATATTTTCGTAAGGCATTTGCCTCATCAGGTAAATTGTGACAATAGTATTTAAATTCACTTAAATCATAAAGATCTAAAGATAAAGGACCAGTACGACTCCCACTAATAGCGTCATTAAGACGGACTCTAAATGATTTATAATTGGTGTTTCTACTTGCAAAAATAGGTGAGGATTGTGTAATTACCGAACAAGGCCACATGTAAACCTGCAACCAATGACATAATGGAATCAAATAGTCTATATCACGGACATCCACTCCAAGATTTATTTGAAAACTGCAATAAAACAACGGTCCACCCTGCTCGGCCATTAAGGGTAAAGAAGCCCGACAATATGGGCTGTCAGTCATAATTAATTCATCACGACCTCTTCCTGGATGCAAGCCTAATAAAAGCAACAAACGTCCTTGTTGATATAAAAAATTATTGGTAGAACTCAAATTTTCCGAAAGATTTTTAAATGCCAAATCCAAATCGTGACAAGGTAAAGTAGATAGTTCTATTGTAGCGGCATCAAACTCAGTTTGAAGAGCAGGATATCCCTGAGAAAACAAATACGAAGAAAGTTTTTGAAATTCTCCATTATTAAAATTGAGAATAGCCTTGCCTGTGTCGATATCAATCACATTAGCTTCTAATTCTAACCCAATGGATAGTTCGCAAGCCTCCATTATTTATTGCCATTTAATAAGGGTAAGATAAATTTAAGAATAGATTAAATTAATTTATTTATCAAACGCCTATAGAAACAGGACGGATCGAGATCAAGATTAAAATAATCTGGCGTGGAATATGCTAATCTTATTTATGATAAATAGGTAATTGCGAATGGAAGCGAGCAAAATGAAAAGTACCAAAACTCCTTTACTAGATGATCTATTGACCCCTAAAAAACTGGATGGGCTGAAAGAGTATTTTAGAAACAGTTTTGAAATTTATGAAAGCTTATTTGCTTGTATTGCAAACGATGAAGCTTATTATTTGCGCGCCGAACCATTAAGACACCCTTTGATATTTTATTATGGCCATACAGCAACTTTTTTTATCAATAAATTGATTCTTGGCCACTATATCGACAAAAGAATTAATGAGCATTTCGAATCAATGTTTGCCATTGGTGTAGATGAAATGTCTTGGGATGATTTGAATGCAACTCACTACAATTGGCCTAAAGTTAAGGAAGTTGCTGATTACCGTAAGCAAGTAAAAATATTAATTGAACAGTTAATTGACACAATACCGCTTAATACAACTATAAATCAAGACTCTCTAGCTTGGGTCATTTTAATGGGTATTGAGCATGAACGGATTCACCTTGAAACATCTTCGGTGATTTTAAGAATGGTTCCATTAAGCTACCTGCGCAAATCAAAAAAATGGCGAGCCTGTAGTGAAGTTGCTGAAGCTCCCTTCAATGAATTAATCGCGGTGACTGGTGAAAGTCTGACATTAGGACGTGGCGATGAACATAAAATTTTTGGTTGGGACAATGAGTTCGGTAGTAAAAACATTTTGGTCAATGATTTTTATGCCTCGAAATTCTTAGTATCTAACCAAGAGTTTTTATCATTTATTGAGGCTGGAGGCTATGAAAACTCAGAGTGGTGGACATCTGAGGGTAAAAAATGGCTCAATTATACTAATGCAAAAATGCCTCGATTTTGGCAATTTAAAAACAGTCAATTTTGGCAAAGAAATATGCTTGAGGAAATACCGCTACCTCTTAATTGGCCCGTTGAAGTCAATTATCATGAGGCAAAAGCTTTTTGTAATTGGAAATCGTTTACAGAAAATAAATACATCCGCTTACCCACAGAAGCAGAATGGACTTTTCTACGAAGCCAAATTGCCGATGATGTTATTGATTGGCAAGAGGCTCCTGGAAATCTCAATTTAGAATACTATGCGTCATCATGCCCAGTAGATAAATTTAAAAATAAATGTTTTTATGATGTTATCGGTAATGTATGGCAATGGACAGAAACCGCAATAGATGCTTTTCCTGGCTTTAAAGTTCATAAGCTTTATGATGATTTTTCCACCCCAACTTTTGATGGACAACATAATTTAATAAAAGGTGGTTCTTGGATTTCAACAGGTAATCTCGCCACAAAAAAAGCACGATACGCATTTAGGCGCCATTTTTTTCAACATGCGGGTTTTCGTTATATACAAAGCGAGTCCCCTTTACTACCAATAGAAAAAATAAATGCTTATGAGGCTGACCCATTAATATCCCAACAATTGGAATTCCATTATGGAAATGAATACTTTGGCGTTCCTAATTTTCCAGTGGCTTGTATTAACCAATGTAAAGAATTTTTTGTTAAAATTCCCTCTTACAAGGCATTAGATTTAAGTTGTTCGGTGGGTCGTTTTAGTTTTGAATTGGCTAAATACTTTGAACATGTTGATGCAATTGATTTTTCAACTCGTTTTATCCAACAAGCATTGCGTTTAAAAGAAGAAGGTATTATTCGATATACCATAACTTCTGAAGGTGATTTAGTCGATTATAAAGAATTTAAATTATTTGACCTGGATTATCATGATTTAATTGATAAAATTAATTTTATTCAAGGAGATGCTGGTAATCTAAAGCCTATTTTTAAAGATTATAATTTAATATTTTGTGCTAATTTAATAGACAAGCTTTACAACCCCGCCTTGTTCTTAAAAACCATAAGTGAACGTCTAAATCCCCAAGGTATTTTGGCCTTAACATCGACTTATACTTGGCAAGAAGAGTACACAGATAAAAACAACTGGCTAGGTGGAATTAAAGTGAATGGAGAGTCGCAAAAAACCTTAGAGGGCTTAAAATCTATACTTGAACCTCGACTCCACTTAATTGCAACAAACGACATCCCTTTTGTCATTCGCGAAAGTGAACGCAAGTTTCAATACTCTATAGCGCAATTGTCTGTATGGCAATTAAAGCAGGATACAAATTCATCACATTGATGCCAAATGAGCTTGAGGGACCGGACCGTCCCCATACCGATGGTTTCTTGAAGTAAAAAATAATCGGTACTATTATTTACAATAGCTTGTACTCAAATAAGAAAAACGACATGAAACTGCTAAAAGGAAAAGTTAGTTTATCTATGACCTATTGGGTATTTGGCGTCCTTCCCGCAATATTATATTTCATCTTAGTAGGAATAATCATGGATAACCTACTAAAAATCTCAACGACACCGTATATAAAATGGATAGTGTATGTAGTTATATTCTTTCCTTATTACTATTATCCTTTTATTTTCTTCGCCATTTGGAAGAGTAGTAATCACTACACTAAAAATAAAGTCTGGCCTATCTTAGCCAAAATCAGCGTTATTTTAGGACTAGCTCTTCTGATAAAAATGATTATTTCCAATATCATTGTTTTTAACCATCGTAATGATCTCCCCTATAAACTGCAGTTGGAAACAAATCTATTAAATACCCAACTACCCAAACACATAAACAAAGAAACCATTTTGACAAAAATGACGTTTGATAAGAACAATAACACCCTGACTTACACCATTACATCTCCCCATGATAAATCAGAGATAAAAAGCAACCTGTTTTCTGACGAGTGGAAAAAATTTATGATCAATGGTGCGTGTAATAAAAAAGAAATTAGGGCCGCTCTCGATGCAGGAATAACTTATGTCTATCACGTCAATGACAATCATGGCGCGACCATCACAGATGTTGTAATTAAAGCGAGTGATTGTAAATAGCAGAGAGCCATGGTGCTCTCTTTCTAATTAATTTTAATTTGAGTCCTAGGAAGAAATTTCTTTCCATTTCAGCTTAATATCCCTAATGAAAACCAACTGCATTAAATTATCACAGCCTATAAAACTCTTTGCACAACTAAAGTCTGTATTGACTCCTGTTGAAAGATCTTATTCTGCTCTTTACTTAAATTTAAATGGTGTAAATTATTTTTGTTGATTGCTCCATCATCGGGGACGGTTCGGGACGGCCCCCTACAAAAGGAGAACAGATAGCGGCTAATTGCTATAAATAAAGGATTGATTTATTAGATGAGAACTGAAGTATTGATAAATATAAAATGAGATTGTTCAATAGTATTATTTAAAATCAAAGAGTTAACTCCAATTAGGCTTCCTTGCTCTGACTGTTGGTGAACGAATTAACCAGCTCCCCCTATGCATAAAGATAATACTATGGAATAATTATCAACCAACTTCGATAATATTTGTCTACTTATATGAAAATAAAAGCAGTTCTCTTAATGATCTCTATTTTTTTTCCTATTGCTTTGTTTGCAGGTACTGCGACGTGCCCTTTATCCAATGGAATCAATGTACACACTACAAAGCACATTTTAAATATCTGCAAACAGGGCACTGTAGTTAAGACTTTTAAAGTAGCGCTCGGTTACAAAGGCGTCGGCAAAAAAAAGGCGGGGGATAATAAAACGCCAATTGGTTTATATGGGTTAGCTCATCCAAGAAAATCCAATCAATTTAAAGTCTTTATTCCAATTCTCTATCCGACTACAAAGCAAGCTGCTGCAGGATATACAGGTAGAGATGTAGGGATCCATGGGCCAACGCAATCATCTGGATCTGGTTGGTTGAGTTGGTTAAGCAACTTACCCTACTCAACGCGGGGATGCATTGCTGTGGGTAAAAATAATCATATCGAGTATGTAGCCAAGTGGGTAAAAACCCATCCTGGGACAAAGGTATTAATTATTTAAAATGTAGACAAAATTTTGATACTACAAAGTTCTTCCTACAAAAAATCGAACTCATCAGGCAACCTCTCTAATGGGTTCCAGTAATTAATTTACGATTTAGAATTGCTGTTTGATAAAAATAATATCGCATAGCAAACTCGATTTTTGATGCGTCCAAATTTCTATCAAAATATTTATTTCTAGGAGCAGCTTGAGCTAGCTTAGAAAACTTCTGATAGATCTCAATAAACTCTTGCAAAAAAGATAAGGTCTGTAATATGGTTGCATAACTATGCGCTCAGTTTAATTAAAGGGATGAATTTTATGTGCCGCGTCAAGCAACTACCATTATACTTTTTTCTTTTTTTTATTATTCCTGTTCAATCGCTGTGGGCAGCTGAATCCTCAAAAACAGGAGAAAAAGCACGCTTAACCATTAGTACCGGTAAAAATGGAGTCAGTTGCTCCAAGCCATTGCAAAATTGCGTGGTTCAAGTGAGTCAACCGCAATGTATCCCAAATCCAGGCGCTGTTATCATTACAAATAACTCCAGAATTTCTGCAAATAATATTCAAGCGTCTTCGACAAGTGGCTTTTTTTCTCTTTATGTCGTGCAAAACAATAACTGTCCGGCCTCTTTGTTACCCGGTCAAAGTTGCACCATTTCGTTCTTTACCAACACCTCAGTTGCTTTTTCCATTGCCAATGTCATGGTCAAAGGAACGAATACAACCTCTGCCTTCTTTGATATGAACGCTGTACAATGCATCAGTCAAACGACCATCAGTGCACCAACTAACGCAATTATTCCCACGAATGATTCGGTTGGTACTGACATTACTGTGGCTAACACTACCAGTATCCCAGCGACTAATGTCAGGGTTAATTTACCTGCCTCCTGGATAGCAGCTGGGGTCACCAGTACCACATGTCCTACTATTCCAGGAAACGGCTCATGCGTTATAACCATTGCCTCAACAACCCCTACTTCGTTCGCACCTCAGGGAGGCATATCTGTTACTGGCGATAATGTGGTGTCTCCCCCGTCAATTGCCTTAGCTTTTTCTATCAGTAATTATTTAGTATTTTCTGTAGTAAATGGTACTGCCCACGTCATATCAGATACTGATTTCCCACCCATCTCTTGGAGTATTGGCAATACCAACGTACCTGGAATTACTGAAACCTCTACAAACCCTCCTGACGCGTGTAATGGGGCTACTGATGGATTTTGCAATACATCGGAAATAACCAGTTTTGACCCAATGGCTATTGCCGCGGGCAATTGTTTTTTTGAACTATTGCCTCAGGGTACTTGGTATTTACCTTCCATTTGTGAACTGGGAACTTCTGGAAGCGCAGGTTGTCCTGCTAATACCTCAAGTATTTTTAACTTGTTTAGTTTAGGATTTACTTCCGGAATATCTGGCCAGTATTGGAGTTCTACCGAGTCCAGCGCCAATCCTACGAACAATGCATGGTTTCTGGATTTTGCTAATGGAGCTCAGGGAATCAATAGCAAATCAACCTCGCATAGTGTGCGCTGTGCCCGTACATTTTAAAGTAGCAAGACGTCAATCATGATGTCAGTAACTGGTACGCGTGATCATCAAGATAATGATCACGCGTAAGTTTTATAATAAAACATATGAGTGTATGTGAGAGTTTAAAAAGTATAGATCAAAACTTGAAGAACCAACGTTCAACCATAGAATTATCTTGTTAGCAATTAGGCGTGGGGGTAAACGTCTTTAATTGGCGAGACTTTATATAATACACAAGGGCATAAACAGCTGCAGCAGCCAGCAGATGCTTCAAAGTATGGCCGCTTATTATTTGATCGGTTGCGTGATAAATTATTTTATCTAAGCCTTCCATGAGTTTGGCTAAACCAAATAAAATGAAACAAATTGTAAGGGAATAATTGCGCCTATATGGTGAGGGGAAAAATAATAAAATGAATAAGATCATGATCAAAGGATAACCCTGTGACCAAAGATACAAACGCATATCTCCGTGTCCCCAGCGCTCGCTAAGCTCCCACTGTAAGGTACAAAGTGCTGCTATCACAATAAATGGTACTAATAAGTAAAAGCCAATTGAGCGATGGACTTGTTCTATAAAAATTGCAGCGAAAAATGACATTAAAAGAATTCCCATCGGAATTCGATCCCAAAACAACGTGGCGTTATTTGGATGTAAATGGTAATAAGCCGAACCTAATCCAGTTAAGATGGTGCCAACAAACCCAAGTAAATAAGCCCACTTTGCTTCTGCTGTGAGTTCGCCTGGCGTTTTAGAAAGCCAGTAAATGGCTTTGAGGCCTAAATAACCCACAAAAATAAAAGCTAGATTGGACATCACATCAGAAAAATTACTCATGTAAAATAGGGTGCGTTGATCAGCAAAATCATGATAGCTCAAAGCCTGCGCAAATGGAGGAACTAAACTTAAGGCAAGGGTCACAACTACTGTAAAAAACAGCAGAAAAGCAATAATTTTATCTTGAAAACTATTCTTAGCCACTGTCTCTTAACCTAGAATATAAAAAGAACTAAACCAATTTATCCCATTAACTACTTGATATCAAGAGCATTCAGGGAAAGCATTAGCCGGAACATTAGGCTTTTAAGTATAAAAATGGAACATCCCCCTCGCCCTAGACCTCTTCCCCAAGTGGTGAGGGGATTTTGATCGAATTTCCATTCTGATAGCGCTGAAAATCCTCTTTCCACGCAAGCAACTTGATTAAAAAATAGACGTCAAATCGCAAATTTTCGTGTTATTTGACAACGTCAATTTGAAATACCGTATCAATTGCTGCGTGATCAGAAGGATTCCCCTGGGCTTGTGTATAAAGTAATGCATTTTTTAATGTTGCATGGCGATAATAAACAAAATCAATTACCGCATTTCCAAAAGTTGGTCCTATGAACGTTCCATTAGACTTCACAGCGGCCAAACCATAATTAACAAAAGTCGACTCCATGATTTGAGCTTGATTTAAGTTATCTTGAATATTATTAAAATCACCAGTAACAAACGTTGGAATGTTTGCGCGTGCAGAGTACTCTTCGAGAAACTCACTCATTGTGCGTACATCATTGTTATGAGCAGCAACTTGCCCTCCGACACAATCAGCATGTCCACCCCATGCAATGCAAAGATGGGTAGTTCCAAGCGCGATAATATCCCCACTTTTTAAATTCTTAAATTGAGAAAATACCGCAACTCGTTTGCCGCCCCCATCAGCAGTCATTGGTATCATTTTTTGGCTGTTCTCTACCATAGCCCAGCGAGAGCTGTCATAAAAAATAGACGCATCTTCTCTTGTTCCAGCCATTTTATATTTTTGATTGAGCTTATAAACACTGTCCATCAAGGAGTAATCATTTTCTTGAGTCGCAATAAAATCAAAATTATGTTCGTTAATATAGGCGGTCATGCGCACAATTGGCGGCGGATTCTTTTTCTTATCCATAGTAGACCAAGAAAATAAATTGGCTTGTAGAATATGTACTTCGGTTGCATTAACTTTGGTCACAATCAATACACTTACTAACATAATATAGAGAGCAAACTGCAAAAAACGCATAGTTACTTCCTCAAGAAAATACCTCAAAAAAAAAAGGTGATCAGTGAATAAAATAGGAAAATTTTATCATATAAAATACAAAATGGTGCTTTTATATTTTATTTTCTCGAAAAACAAACAATTAGATCGGATATGTTCCCTGAAGAATCCTGAGCTTTGTTTGAGTAAGAGAAATTTAGATTACAATATATGATTAATTGATGATTAAAACGCTTGGGTATAAAAGTGGAGATATAACTTAAATACTGCAATTTACCTCATTGAAAATTAGAGTACGTTAAAAAGTAAGATTTCCTTAATCCAAAGCAATAAACTCTGATGCTTCCCCATGAATAAAGTGTTTGATTAATTGCTGCCAAAAAGGACGATACAAAACATTAAATAAAGGATGTGAATCTTCAACAGGAAAACAAGGCCCATGATTTGCTTCCAGTAACCAAAGCTTATTACCCTCTGCTTCTACCATAAAATCAAAGCCAAAACATGCAATGCGTGGCTGGCTATCTTGCCAAATCGTGGCGAATTGACTTTTCAAAGTCTTTACTACACTTTGGCAGATAGAAATAATACGCATCTTATAGGGTTGGAAAATTGCTATTTCATCACTTAAGCGTTGAACTACATTAAGTCGTTCATCACTTAGATGTTCATTAGTAAGATGTGCTTCCAGTTGGCTAAAGTTATCTTCTTGATATGGTTTTAAGGCAATATTCAAATAGCCACTGGGGAAAAGTGCTGTACCTGCATGAGTAGAGAGCACCAACAATACTCGAATAGAAAATTTATGACCCAACTCAGGCCCCTGAATAAGTTGTGGCTTAACAATATAACGTTGCAAAACTTGGGAACCTCCCATGCGCTTATGGGAAAGAAAATGTGCTTCAATGGCATTTAAGTCATGAAATATATGAATATGCTGTCCATTATTTAACATAGATGGTTTTAATATCCAAGGCATATTGGCCAACTGTGAGTTGCTGATATGGGCTAAAACTTGAGGCCAAACCTCATCATCGATATAAAAGGTTTCTGGCATCAAATATTCGAGATGATTTGCTTGTAAAAAGGCTGCCAGTAAATGTTTATACTCTAATGTTTCGCAAATCAGCGGTGAAAACTGGAGCCATTCTTCATTGACTGACGCCAACGCAGAAAACATACTTGATTTCCACCCCTCATCTTTTAAAAAACGAGCTAAATTTGTATGAGTTGGCGTTTTGTCTTTTGTTAAGTGAAATTTCTTCATAACCTTACTATTAATTTTTCAATTCTGTATTTCATAAACAAGTATAGCCTCCATTAAATGAGTTCGTACACGCATCCCCTTTGATGACAGAACAAATAGCCTATATAATCTCTGTTACAAAATTCAAATCAATGGTTAGGCAAATGCTCAACCATAGCTAAGTCAAAGGATTACCAATGTTTCAATCAGCATTAATAATTGCACTAATGACTTTTAGTATCATCACTCAAGCAGCCCTGCCAGCTGATCCAATTCAGCGCTGTTTAGATGTTAGAAGGCTTGTAGACTTTACCTCAAAACAGAAAATGGCAGCTAAAGAGCCGGGCGTGTTGCGCTTTAGATTTCATAAAATTTCAGCATCAGAGCTACCATTAGATACCCCTGCTGGCAGTATGGATGAAGTGATTAAGGCACTAAATAATCAGATTGAAAACTGCAATAAAAATCGTGGTGAGTTTCAAACAGTAACTATTGCTGGTCGTAAGCTCAAGCGTCAAGAGTGGTGCTTAAATACCAACCAAAAAATGCTTGCTCTTGCCAAAGCCGCCCATGGCGATTTTCAAAAATATTTATCAAGCATCAAAAGCGAATTTGATTGGTATAAAAGCGATGGCTGGCCTGAAAATCATGCAGGATTTAAAAAGGGCGAGTTTCAATTTACTGCCTATTACGCACCAGCCGCTGTTGAAGCACGTACCAAGCGTGGCGGCGCATTTTTATATCCTCTCTATAGTAACCCAGGTGTTGTCAATGCAGCTGCGGAAAGTAAACGACTTAATTTGAAAGCACCTTTGTGCGGCATTGATCCGGTGACCAAAATAGCACGCGGATTTTGTCTGAAAAATGCTAATGGTACATACTCTATGGTTCCAGACCGAGCTGAAATTAATCAGGGGGCTTTAAATCCAAAATATATCATTGGCTATGTTAAAGACCCAAATGATCCCGCTTTTTTAATGCTTCAAGGCTCTGGTTCATTAATTCTTGATGGCAAAGAATTTCATATCAATTACGATGGCGCTAACGGTAGACCCCGCACCATGCTTGGTCGAATAGTCCAATGCGCACAAGACCCAACCTGTGGTGGTAACTTAGATACAATGGAACGTTGTGCTAAAGATCCTAAATGTCATAATGAAGCAAAATTACGCTGTAACCTGTCTAAAGAAGTGAAACTAAGCGGCGCATCAGAAAAGCTAATCCGTCAATATCTAGATAACCCTCTTAATCGTAATAAAGCCGCCGACTTACGTAATCGCGATCAAAGCTATGTATTTTTTGCTAAAGAAGATGGTGGTCCTTATGGTTCAGAAAATATTTCGCTAACACCACATGCATCATGCGCAACAGATCACCGGGTAATTCCTGTAGGAATGAGTTTTATCTACAGTTGCAAAAAATCTACTTCGTGGTGTGTGGCCCAAGACGCAGGCGGCGCCATTGTAGGAGCCCACGTTGATGTCTATAAGGGTGAGGGGAATCAAGCGGGTATAGAAGCAAATGGGATAAATCATTCTGGCTCATTATTTGTGGCACTGCCAAAAAGCTCAGGCAACCGCATCTAAATTACTGTCCTAATAAATACGTAGCCTGGCTGCTTGCAGCCGGGATCTAATAGTCGCAAATCCTGGTTGCAAGCAACCAGGCTACGTCTTGTAGCTTAATCACAATCCTCCATAGAATATCAGCCAAACAAAAGAACTATAATTAGAACAGAATAAAAAACAATGCTTAGTTTTTTAATTGAATATGAGCATAGAATTTACATCACCCATTGGAGCATTTATGACAAAAGCTTCTGTAAAAATGGATATCAAACGGAATATTTTACGATGTCTTTCAAATAGTGAAACCCTATTTGTAAACTTTGATATGCCGCTTCTTGCTTTCTGTAAATTACAGGGGAAAATAACTCACGAGATCATTCACGATGCCTTTAAAGCGTTATTGGTTCAATATCCTGTATTAGACTGCCTCATTTTAGGTAAAAAAGATAATTATTATTTTGTGAAAAGAAAAACCTCCAATAACATTCCCATTCAACTTATTGAACACATCAACTCAGCTGAGAAACGTCAAGCGATTATTGAGCACGTACTCAATAGTCCTCTAAATCGAGAAGAGTCCTTATTTAAAGTTGTTTTGTTACTTCCCGACACAGCGCAACAAATAACGGAACAAAGTCAATTTGAACTGATTATTACATTTCATCATGCGATTGTTGACGTCCATGCCTGTGTGCTACTGCTTAAAAATCTGCTTACCTCATGCAACATACTCATTCAGGGTAGCACTATCAATAGCCCTAAGAATCCTAAAATGGAGGTAGCACCACCAATAGAAAGTTATATTCCACCAGATATTAGGCGCTTAAATAAACAAGACCTTCTTAACGAATTGCAGCAAACGGAATCTGCTTATAATCCAAGGGTTTTACCCATTCAATCGCCCGATGTGTCTCAATCCACTTTAAAATGTGACGTATTTGTTTTGGAATTATCTAGAGAACAAACCGAATTAATCATTAATAAATGCAAACAAAACGGTGCTACGGTACAAGGAGCATTGTGCGCTGGACATTTACTCACCATTCGAAGAAACCTTGATCACAGCAAGGAACAATTAATGATTGCTTGCCGCTCAGTAATTGATTTAAGAAGTTTAGTAAAGCCGCCCATTGACCCACAAACGGTATCAGCAACCACAACCGGATTTATTGGCTATTATAAAGTAAGCCCTGGGGAGTCATTATGGGATCTTGCCAAAGAGGTCGTCGCGAGCATTCAAGAAAATATCCAAACAAATACGGTGTTTAAAAATCTGCTCATACATAAAGAAACCATTGAGAAAATGGATCGCCCCGTTGCAATTACCGTATCCAATGCAGGCAAAATTGATTTGTCTCAAGCGTATGGAAATCTTAAGCTAATCAATGTCAATTTTAATACATCCATTTTTATGCCCGCACCTCATCTTGTTGTAACAACCATGGAGAATAAGATGAGTTTGAATTATCTTTTTACAAAGCCATGGTTCACTGCAGAACAAATTAAAATATTGGCTGAACAATCTATCGAGCGTATTTTATCGGTGTAGGCTCAGTTCAGATAACGGGGTATGTGCCCCTCACCCCAGCCCCTCACCCACAATTGGGGGAGGGGATCTTTTCAATCAGGTGCCAGTCAGGGCGGATGAGGGATACCTCCTATTTCAACACTACTGCATATAATCAACTGGTTGTGGAAAGCTTATGAAATTCTTGGTTAATTGCTTTTCCTTTTGTTGATTAGGGTTGGCATTCAGACACCAGTTGTCTGACTGAGGATGCTTCTCGCCATTGCTTTTGATGACAATGCATGATTGCTTATTGACGATTTCCGCTTTATTAGTCGGACATTGAGAAGCATCCATATTGTCCGTGCATGGAGCAAACTTGGTATTGACGACAAAGGTATATACATTATCATTGACGTCCGTAAAACGTACCTTGATAGGATATGAAGCGACCGTACCCACTCTAAATCCAGCGATTTGACTATTATCAGGCATAATAACGTCCTGCTTGTTTTGCTCACAACCCAAGTCAGCTGCATCTTGATTGAGTACACATACCCCATACTTCTTAATCAACGGTTTACTCACTTGCTCAACCTGAGCTTGAGGCACACCAATTGCCACTGAGAAACCATCTGCATAATTAAACTGTTGCTGATTCTCAAGGCCATTAGTTCCGCCCACAGTAAAAATCAATCCATCCCCCAATTCGCTCATGAAGCCAACCGCATCATCGACAGAGAATCCATAAGCATCCATAGAAAGATAGTTTTTATCATGAATCAATTGCACATAAGGGTTAAACAATGTCTCAGGAGTATTGTTTCCTTTATAATTATATTGTAAATCATGAATATACATAGATTGTATCTTGGCATGATCCCATCCAGAAATCTTAGTATCAGACAATGGGTTAGCCGCCGCACCACATCCCTCGTTGAAAGGCACCCAACCATAAATGTGCTTGATTGCTTCCCAGTAGTTAAATGCTACAGGATCCACGCCAGGCGTTAAATTACACTTTTTATCTGCATACATTTGCAAATATTGCTGATGATTCTGTTTGAAAAATTGTTGTAACACGCCAAATTTTTCTTTTAAATCTTGTGGACAATCAACCTTTTGGGTGACGTATTTACTTAGATCTTCATCCCAATTCACACAAGAACCCCATAGATTTTGCATACGTTGAACCGAGTCCCCAAAGTGAAGTGATTTTTTTTGCTCTTCCGTACATTCGCCTTTAATACATGGCAATACTGTCAATACCGGTGGAAACCCGTCTTTGGGTTTAACCGGTACATTGTCCTCAGGAGGTAAAGTGCCAGTGCGCTGTGCAAAAATATTGTAACCACCAGGTAATTTCAACTCACTCAAATTATAAACAGGCCAGCCTTGTCCTATATTTTTTAGAAATGAATCAAGCTGCTCTCGAAATTTGGTCAAAGACATTGCTGAGCCACTGAATCCAATATAGGGATTATTTTTAGGTCCAATAGCAACCGGCATATACACATGATCCACATATGAAATGTTATACCCAACATTTTCTGGTTTTAACAATCGCACTGATTTCTTAGGCGGAATAATTGAGTCGCCAAAAGTATACTCTGACAATTGCGCATATATATTTTCTGGAAATTGCACATCACTGGAATAAGTACTCAACTTACATTCAGTGTTTTGTCCCTCGCACGTAACACCAGCAGGCGTTGCCAATGCCTCATCTTGCTTATTGCGCAACCTATCGTTTTTATCAGCCAACACAACACGCCCACCATTCCACCAAGTAATGTAACGATCCTTCGCTAATTCGCTATATAACGGTAGTGTAATGGTTATCGAGGATTTGGGTTCTATTCCTGTACCTTCATTAACGTACAATTTATAAACAAAATTTGTGGGGTAAGGCTCCGTAGTACCAAAGCATCCTTGAATCCACTCATTTACCGAGTTTTTACTGGTTGCTATGATGGGATAAATTGTTGTTTCAGAATTGTTATAAATAGTTATAGTCTTTGGTTTGATCGTGATTTTATTTCCATTGTAATCTTTGCACTCAATGTTCTCAGCAACAGAGACATTTGTTAACAAAAGCAATGTAACGGTTCCTAAAATAGTAATTCGTGTTTTCAGCATAACTCACATTTCCTTTCATCATTGATGCTCGAATATATCACAAGCAGTGTTTTTTATTGATTTACACAAACAAATTTAGCAATTTTTTAACAATGTAATCAGGTTATTAAGGTATGTATTGTTTTTAGCAATACGTGGAAGGACACATTGGAAAATGATGAATCAGTCGATTAATTTCTAAATCCTACACGGAATTTGACAGACTATAAACAGACTTATCCACAGAAAATGTGAATAACTCAAATGGAATTATTGGTGATTTAAAATGAAATGAAGCAAGCCCCGTAAGGACATTTTATAACGCTGTTGATTGCTGACTCACTACTGGGTTGAAATAAATATCCACAGACCTGTGGTACTTGAAATGAACTTAGACGTAGCTATCTTATACAAATAAAAAATAAAAAAACAGTCTTGACTCAAACTATTTCTTTTTTATTTTTAACATGAGCTAAATTTAGCTCAGTTCATCAGAAACAAAATTTGTCACTTAATAATCATTAGCCCCTGTGAATGATGCGGAGCAGATAGTTAACAAATCTTCAGGTTGTTTCGCGAGATAAGTGGGTTGGTGCTTTAATAAAGCTTGCTCTGAATTGTAACCCCAAGTTACAGCAATTGACTGAATGTTGTTTCTCTTTGCTGCCTCAATATCCCGCGTTTCATCCCCTATATAAAACACTTTGCTTTTATCAATTTTATAGTTCCTGAGCGTTTTTTTTAGTAAATGGCGTTTAGAAAAACAATTCGATTCATCATGGATAAAACTAAAAAAATGATGAATTTGATGTATGTCGAGCCATACAAGAACATTCTCAACTGAATTGGAAGTCAAAATACCTAAGGAGTATCCAGACTTATAAAAGGTCTCTAATATGGAAGGAATATTAGCAACCGGCTGCATATTTACCATTTGCTCGTGTAAGAGATGTCTAATTTGTCGTATTAACGAAGGTATTTTGTAAAAAGGGATTCTTAAAAAATTGATTAGCTCTCTTGATGAGAGATTACGGAGATGTTCGATTTCATGCTCCTTAATCTTTCTGAAGTTGAATTGTTCAGCCAATAAATTGGTTTTTTCAATGACACAGTCATAGCTATCTACTAGCGTACCATCAAAATCAAAAAGTAAATGCATGCGTTAATGTCCTGAGTCCGGGAACTAATGAATTCTAAGCTTAATTTGTATCATAGATCTAATCATACCCCTTAAGCAAACTTAGATATCTCTCTAGAATGACAGCGAACCTAAATCAAGATATTCTAGTGAGCGCGCTGTTTTGACAATCAAAAGCAGATTGGTGTTACAAAAACGAGTTGTTGTTTCACTACAGTTTTATTTAAAAGGAATTAATATGTCGCTTAAATCAATTTTAATTGCAGCTGCTCTCATTGTTTCATCGCAAGCACATGCAGATAATATGTTTCAACTAACTAAAAAGTCAGTGACTGTAAATCAATGCCCGCTGAGGGCAACAGGAAATGTATTCGATCTTGCCTTGTTCAATCCTGGCTATTTTGTTGTATCAAGCGGTAAAAAAGACAGCGAACTCCTGTTTACTCGTTTTGGAAGCCTCTCTTTAGACGCCAATGCGTACCTGCGTACAGACTTGGGTGCCTACCTACTTGGCATGACAAAAAGAGCAGATCCCAAACACTTAAGTAAAATCAAAATTCCCACAAAAAATTTAGCACCTAAAGCAACCAGCAATGTAAAAATCGGGGCCAATCTTCCTGCTACGGCAAGCGAGGGTGATGACTATGTAACCTCATCCACTCTCTTCGACTCTATATCGAATACATATGTATTAACTGTTAAATTAGCACGAATTGGAACTGGCATATGGATAGCTCGAGTCTTTGTTGACAATGTAGCTGTAGATGAAGGTAGATTACAATTCAATGAACGCGGTATCTTAAGTAAGCAAACAGGACTACGTCATGTTCAATGGCCAACTGACTATGGTATTCAAGAGTTCAAAATTAATTTCAAAGAGAGTACTCAATACGCAACCCCATTCTCTGTATTTTTAGTAAAGCAAGATGGTTATGGGGTGGGCGTGCTGCAAACGGTTATGGTCACCCTAGATGGCGAATTTAACTTGCTCTACAGCAATGGAATATCTAGAGTATTAAAGAATCGTACCGCCATCGCTCTATTTACCAATCCAAGCTATTTAGAGAGTCTAGTAAACCATTTATATAGACCTACGGAGAAATCGGGTTCACCAAGACTTCATTGGATAAACAGTGAGCACGCCGTATTAAGTGGCTATCTTGAAGAAGAGCCCTGTCTTGCGCATTAAACTTTTGTTTGCTTCCTGACGATTGCTGTTGCAAAAGGCAGGAAGCATTTTCTGTGAGCAATGCCCCGCTGTAAAATGCTGAAGCATCATACTCCTTCAGGAATAAAAAAATGGATCCAGTCACACATGCAGTTTTAGGAGCAGCCTGCTCGCAGGCAATTTTATATCAACACGATAAACACAATGCCTGGCTTGTAGGTGGCTTAGCAGCAATGGCACCTGATTTGGATGTATTCATTCAAGAGTCAGGCAATCCAATGCTGTTTTTCCTCTATCACCGTTACTTCACTCATTCCCTGCTTTTTATTCCAGTGGGTGCGTTAATCATTACGTTACTTTTATTACTTTTTAAACGCTTTCGCACCCATTGGAAATTTACGTTCTTGGCCGCTTTGATTGGATATTCAACTCATGGTCTGTTAGACGCCTGCACTCATTATGGGACTGTTTTATTTTGGCCATTTTCAACAGCCAGGGTAAGTTGGGACATTGTTTCTATTATTGATCCCTTTGTAACCATTCCCTTGTTTTTGGGCGTTGTCGCAACGCTTGTCTTTGATAAAAGGCGCCCCGTTATTATTGCTTTAGTACTAGTAAGTTCATTTATGCTGTTTCATATCGTGCAACATCAACGCGCAATGAGTGCATTTCGTGGCGAACTTGCCAAATTGAGGTTAAATATAAAGAAAGTACGTGTATTTCCTAAATTACTTAGTTCAACACAATGGAGAGGTATTGCTTTAAATACAGATCGGATATATATCATTGATGCTTCAATCCCTCTTTTTAATGCATCAAAGAGTCAACTTATAGCAAGTTATCCTGCATTTTCTTACCCCAAATTACCTGGTTATATAAAAGGCTCCCCCACGTTATTAAGTGATTTTACTATTTTTAATTGGTTTACTGATAACTATCTAATTACAGTTCATAATAACCCACTGCTGCTTGCTGATGGACGTTTTTTGACAGATAACAATGCGACAATCGCATTGTGGAGTATCCAATTTTTAGCGACCCAACCACATGTGAATGAACTTAATTTTTTGCGTATAGACAATTATCAACCCAACTCTTTATGACCCTTTGATTCAGTAGCCTTGGTGAAGCATAGCGTAACTCGGGGTATTGCATGAATGAACTGCTCAATCCCGGGTTACGCTATGCTTCACCCAGGCTACAAATTCAAGTTATAATGAAAAGTGTCCTGGAATATTAGGACTTGGTTATATTTTATTAATACGATAAAACTTATGTTTCATATTGCTCTGTACCAACCCGAAATTCCTCCCAATACGGGGAACATCATTCGCTTATGCGCCAACACTGGGGCAAAATTACACTTAATACACCCTCTTGGATTTTCATTACAGGAAAAAGCATTAAGACGTGCAGGCCTGGATTATCACGAGTGGGCCTCTATTGCCCAATATGAAAATTGGGAAACATTTATTCAACAACACCATCAAAAAACTATTTACGCATGCAGCGCACGGGCTAAAAAGTGTTACTCAGAAGTTCAATATACTGCAGATGACCTGTTTTTATTTGGTCCCGAGTCCCGTGGATTACCTCAGGAAATGTTACAAAAATACATATCACTATCTATTCCTATGCGTGAGAACAATCGAAGCTTAAATCTTTCCAACGCTGTTGCAGTCATTTTATATGAAGCATGGAAACAATTAGGCTTTAATTAAATATCAATAAAGAGTGGATTGTTTTAATGACACCCTAGCAAAAAGTATTTGTAATCCAGAACTCTCTATAAGCCTGAAGAATCTTCACCCAAATCCTGTCATTCCTGCGCAGGTAGAAATCCATCTCCCCAACGAAGCACATAATTAATGGATGGATAGATGCCCTCCTACACGGGAATGACACATAAATTGAAATCATATCCATTTCCATTGACAAAAAAACTGCAGATCTGTATATTCATAAAATGAATAATTAGTGGATTTGAATTCAAATGAATCGATTTTTAAGTTTATTTATCCTGACAGCATGCTTTATACTATCTTCATGCAAAACAAAAGAAAACGAGAACACCCTACATTTCGCCACATCCGCTGAGTATCCACCTTTTGAATATAGCGAGCATGGAAGAATCAAGGGTTTTGATATTGATCTGGCAAAACTCGTTGCTAAAGAACTTGGAAAAAAGGCTGTTTTTGACAACATGCAATTCAGTACGGTTCTTCCAGCAATAAGTTCTGGGCAAGATGATATTGCCATAGCAACAATCACTGTTACCGATGCGAGAAAAGTCAATTTTGATTTCTCTGCCCCCTATTTCTTTGAGGGCATGGCTTCGGTATATCATTCCAATCAACCCATCACAACACCAAGCCAACTTAAGGGAAAAAAAGTAGCAGTACAACTTGGTAGTACGATGGAGATATGGTTACGAGAACATTATCCTCAGGTGGAAATCACCGCATTGGATAATAACAATCAAGCGGTTGAAGCATTACTTGCCGCTCATGTTGATGTCGTTTTAATGGATGGCTCCCAAGGTAAAATCTATAGCAAAAAACATACAGAACTATCTTACTCGGTCATTGCCAAAGCTGATTATGGATATGCATTAGCACTGAAAAAAGGCTCGTCTTTGACAACAAAAATCAATCAAGCATTGCAAAAACTTAAAGCAAATGGAGAAATTCAAAAACTAGAGAATATCTGGTTAAAGGATTCCTTAGGAATAAAATAGAAACCGTAGAAAAAATCCATGTACTGACTTAATCAAGGAGGCTCAACATGTCCCTTACCAATCCCGTTAAAAAAACGCCAATTGAAGAGACTCATTCTCAATCGATTAGCGAAGTGACAACCAACACTTTCGTGATCAATCTACAACAAGCAATTTTTGACCTTGAAGTAGGTACGTATCAAAGCAAATTACCTAACGTTGAGTCCACAGCTGAAATCAAGGCTTCCTCTACCCGAAAAAACAAACACTTTCTTACTGGAACCGAATTAAGCGCAGAAGAGTTGAAACTTGTTTTGGAGAAAGCAAAAGCACTGAAACAAACGCCCTCTTTCTACAGCCAAGCTCTAGCACAGAAAAGCCTGGCGATGATTTTTGAAAAACCTTCTTTCCGAACCCGTTTAAGTTTTGCCATGGCAATTCAAAGCATGGGTGGCATAGCGATTGAAAGTGTAAGCAACACGCGAAAACAGGAAACACCGGCGGATATGGCTAGGGTTCTCAATGGTTATGTGGATTTTATTATGGTGAGAACTCATGCTGATGAAATTTTGCAGGAGATGGCTGCTTGTGCAAAAGTTCCCATAATCAATGGCCTTTCAGCCTTACATCATCCCTGCCAGATTCTCGCTGATTTATTAAGCCTTTGGGAGCAATTTGGTTCATTAGAGGGGCTTACTGTCGCATATATCGGTGATGGAAATAATATTTTGCACAGTTTGATGCTGTTGGCGCCGCAATTAGGAGTAACCATTAATTACTGTTGCCCTGCATCCCATCAACCTAACGCGTCGATTGTCGAACAGGCACAGCGCATTAAAACCAATATGATTCATCATTTTTCCAAACCTGAAAATGCGGTTAAGAATGCTCATGCAGTCTACACTGATGTTTGGACTAGTATGGGTTTTGAAGGTCAGGAACACCATGAAGCGTTTCAAGGATTCCAGGTCAATGAATCCTTAATGTCTCATGCGAAACCAGAAGCAGTATTTATGCATTGCATGCCCATGGAGCGAGGAAAAGAAGTATCCAAGACCTTACCTGACTCCCCTGCTTCAATTATCTTCACGCAAAGCGAAAACAGAATGCATATACAAAAAGCATTACTTTTATTTTTAAATTTATAAATAATAAATTTAAATCTCTCTGTTTATCACGCTTAATACACAAGACAGGTAGCGTGGTTGCAAGCAACCAGGCTACGCCGAGTATTAAAGTGTGGTATTAGGGTTAATCATAATCGATTCACCACTTCCCTTCGTTTGTAAATCATCCCGGCATTTTATATAGTTATAGAGGATCATCATTGATAGGCTTTTACGCATTTGCTTATTTGTTTATCAAGTCAAAATTGTGCCTCTGCGCTGAAATGGCAGATATGCTCAAAATAAGCTCACATCAAATTGTCCTTTATTTGAAAATATTTATAACCAAAGCCATAAGTTAATATTCGGAGAGTTTAAATGCCTGGCCCTTATAATAACCAAATCATAGTGAATGTATTTCGCTCCATTGTTCAAGTTGTATCCCTCCATCCAGAACTATTAAAAACTCCTGGGGTTTTTCGCATTGCAGGTGACAAAGAAGAAACGGAAAAGTTACTTGAGCAACTTATTAGCGAGCAATTTAATGTGGATATTCTAAGTCACTATGTGATGGAAGATAATCAAGTACATGGTGAGCACCTCCATATCATTTTAGGAATGATACCCGCCGTCTTAAAAAACAGTCCAATATTAGATTCTAAAGAGAGCATACTCATCGACTTCTCTAAAAATTTAAAGTTATTACTTAATACGCAACAGAAAAAAGAAAGCACAAATATGGCCAATCAATTATTTGATGAGTTCATGCAGGCTCTTTTACTTTCAAAACGAGTGGACTATCAACGTGCAGGAGAAATTATTTATCATTACTGCTACTTAATGCATCAGGCCGGCACATTCCATAATACGAATCGTATGACCTACCATAATCTCGCTATTATTATGGCTCCTCGGTTAACTCAAGATTTAAATCTCTTCCCTGCAACCGATCTTTTAGCACTGAGTGGTTTTTTAAGTAAGTTGACTTCTGTATTAGAACAGTACATCAACGATGTAAGCTGGGATCAAGACTTTAAAGAACGTCATGCCGATAAATTGGAACATTTAGCCAATAGCAATCACGCAATACGTGGACAACTGGAGCATATGAGAGATGCCTCCAGAACCATAGTGCTTACCTCCATGAAAAGCTTGATGATGCAAGCAACAAAGCTCGAAGGACAAATCGATGCTTTAGCAAAACAACTTGATCATTCTAATAAAAGAAGAGTGAAAAAAGCCTTAAATAAAGAACTGAAACAATTAAAAGAAGAACTAAAAGAACTCAACTTAAAAATTTCTGAATTGGCCCATAAAATTCCAACAATGAATCGTGGATATCAAAAAATACAAGAAGAACTTGATCTCATATCTCTTTCAGAGGATGTAGAAAAACCAGTAAAAAATAATCATGCAGCTAAAGAGCGTGGTGCAAGTGTAACCCAATTTAGCATTTTTGAGTCTGCCAACAACCCAACTGCATCTGCTTTTTTATTTGCAACTCCAGAAACAGCAGAAGAGTTTGCAGTGCACGAAGAGGCTGATGATAACCAGCAGGACAATCCTCATTTAGGGGGGCCTAGATAAACTCATCGTTATCTCTCAAGTGTTCTCGCATCACTTGAGAGAGGCTTTTGTGGTTAAAACTTTTATCACTAATTGGCTATTCTTCCATTCTGACTCGACCAGTTTATATTGTCGCACTGAGACGTTTCTAGATTATTTTTAGATGACAATTTATTCCTTAATAAATTCTTAATAAATTTGATTTACTATACATCTGCCTTTCTTGAGGTGCATGAAGGATATTGAATTATTTATATTTTTTTATCCTTCATCGCTTGCCAAATTGGCATTTTCAATATTATTTAACCAAAAGGAAATCATGTATGCGTAAATTATTGGTGTCATGTTTGTTTGTCCTGTTTACAATATCCTATGCAACTCTTGCTAACAGTTATGGGGTTCATGAAGATCATCCTTATGATTTTGTAGTGACAAAGGATGTTTATAAATTTTCAGAAGTTTATCAGATTAAGTCCCTGCAAAAAGAAACCTATCCTGGCTCAATAAAAAAGAGCGCATTTCGTATCCGTACAAACTATGATTTATCCAATAAAGATGGATGGCAAGCCACAGGTATTACACGAGTCATTTCTTTAGGCTCTTTATATCCTTGGGCCAAAGAGATTGATATTTATGATACTCGTGGTGTGCAAATTGGTTTTATTGATGGAAATTTGGCAACGCTTGAATCTGCAAAATTCACTATTTATGACTATGATGAGTCAGGAAAAGCAACTGAAATTGGCTTTGCCTATGCAAATCCCACCTTTGAGCGATTCGTGATTTTAGCCTCAACCAATAACCCACATCCAATTGCTGAACTCAATCGCAATTTTGGCAATAAAACATGGAGTGTTTCAGTTCACTATCCTGAAAAAATTGATGATCGCATCATTCGTATTTTTGCAGGTTTTGTAATTGATTACGAAGATAAGTTCTTAGCAGGCC
Source organism: Legionella sp. 39-23 (assembly GCF_001897665.1). NCBI lineage: Bacteria > Pseudomonadati > Pseudomonadota > Gammaproteobacteria > Legionellales > Legionellaceae > Legionella > Legionella sp. 39-23. The sequence goes on from NZ_MKTO01000031.1 coordinate 69,244, forward strand.
CAGATGACTCAGACGATGATGAATTCATTAATCAGGCCGCTCATTAAAACGTAACAGAAGTAGGCTGGGCTGTTAAGCCCAGCATTTAACAATATTCCAAAGTATTTCTTTCTTATTAAAAAACGCCGGGCTTAACAGTGTATAGACCG
>NZ_MKTO01000032.1:0-9273 GCF_001897665.1 Legionella sp. 39-23
TAGCCTCTTATGTTTAACGGGAAATAAATACTTATAAAAATGATGCAAATTTATATGCTAAGATTATTTGTAATCATAATGATTAAAATGGAGCTTTGTTATGGCTTGGAAAAAATTAGGCTCAGGCGTTTATAACGATACCTATGTAAGTGATGATGGAACACGAGTACTAAAAATTCAAAAAAGAGAAAATGAGATTACAGATAGCCCTGAGCGTTCTGTACGTTTATGGAATGAAATAAATCCTGATCTTAAGCCACCAGCAGCAATTATCCAAACAGAGTTTGGCTTGGGTTGGGTTTGCCCTTATATAAAAGGACGCCAATCTACAGATAAAGAAATTAGCGCTGCATTAATTGACATATTTAATCGTACAGGAAGGATTATTGTTGACGCAGCTTCCCCAAAAAATTTTATTACAACTCCAGAGGGTAAGGTTATCTGTGTCGATATAGGAATGGCATTACAACTTGATAAAAAAGAAGAACAGCAATTTGGACGAGAAAGACGTAATAGTGTCATTAGTCAAGCAAGTTGGGAACTTACTAGTGAACAATACAAAGACGTTATTTTCCCTCTTACCCGTTTTGTACTTAAAATGGAAGACACAGTAAATACAATTAAGGCTTTATTGTTTCTTCGCGAAAATAGACCAGATATAACTAATGCAGATTTTTTAAATACAACTCATTCTTATAAGTCAAAATTTGGAATTATCCTTCAAAGGACTTATTTAACTACGCTTAGTAATGCTTTTTCTACAGAGAAAGAGAAGCAAGATGATGCAATAAATGCATTAAAAGAAGCAAACACGGAAGTTAAAGATCATCGAAGTAATTCTGTAACAACTTCTACTCCAAATGATGAGCAACTCTCTGTTGATGAAGTAATAAAGATGCTTAAAGATGAGATGCCCCCAACTGTAACGACCTTCAAAGGAAGTTGTATTAAAGAGTTAGAGCGATATATTAAATCAAGGGGCTCTCTTAATTATGAAGGACACTTTGAACCATCTTTCTTAACTAGAAAACTAAGGGATGAAGCACTAACTGGAGATAAAGTTGAAAAGGCTTTAAGGTTAATAGAGAACATAAGAAAAGAAAATACTATAGAAGGAGTAAAGAGCCTGATAGATGAGGCACAGAAGGATCAAATGGTTAATAAAGCCAGGTTTGGTAGCGGGCTTGCCAGTCGTTTAAATAGATGTATATGTATTCTTGAAAAAGGAGCAGTAACGCTTGCAAATATTGATAGAAATATTGAAAGCCAACATTTATAAAAAGGGCGAGTCCAAAATGCTGCGCCGCGCTGTGCGCTCTTCGCTACACGGCGTTCTTTCTTTATCTCTTAACATATTTTTTAAAAGAGAAAACGAAATATGTAAACAAAATATGAATTATTAAAACTTGGTAATATGCTCAAAAGATTTAAAAATTCCTATTTAAAATTATCTCTATTTAATTTTCCTGAAACCAAAAATGAACAGACTCAGGAAAATTGTCTTGGGAATGGACTTTAGATGAATGATTGAACAATTTTTATGTTGGATCCGTGTCTACTTTATGGAATCAGCGAAAAAGATTTTCCAATGCAACATGAAAGCACTCCCGATTTGATAACTTTTTACCAGAATCGGGGCCGAACCTCATATCGGCTCACTCCGGTTGGCCACTTAATAAAACATTAATACTTAATGGTATATAATTAAATCATACGACCAATTAGAGAAACACTGTGACTAAAAAATCTAAAATAGAACGATTGAATATTCTATGTGATAAATACAAAAGACATCTCGAAGAGGCTTTAATTAGTTATGTAAAGGACATGCCTAAGGATGTCATTAATTATTATACCAATAAAGAAGGCAATATAGACATAAATAAAATCATTGAGCAAGCAAACACCGGACGTTCGCTATACTGGCCAGCTAATGTGCAGAAATATCAATGGACGACACCTTCTTGGCAGCTTCACCCAGAGTTATATTTAGTACTTAATAAATATAAAATTGTTAACCAAATGAAGGATGCGCTGAATAATCCGAGCGTTCCAGATGAAGATTTACGGATAAAAGCATGCACAAATGTGCTTACCGAAAAGAATAAAGATACATTAAGAGAACGAAGAGACTCAAACAAAGGTGTTCAGTTTTTAGAAAATGTGCTTCATGTTTTAAGTTTAGGAATCTATTCAAAAGTTACTAAAGGAACATTTAAATTTTGGCAATCTCATGGTGAGGCTTTAAGCGAAAATATTGAAGAAGTTTCAAAAGAAGAAAGTAACCTTAAGATAAAATAGCACTTCTGTTTAGTCAACCCTTCGATAAAGCTACAAATTAACTTTTACTGTGAGGTTTCTGCAAGTTTGCAGAAACCTCACAATGATACAACATTTAAAAATTATCCAGATATAAATTTAATTGCAAATGCAGGATTAGATAAGAAACAATGGGTAAATCTAAAAAAAACATATAGAATCTGTTCAACAACTCCTTGGCATAAGAGAGGGTAATAACCTTCCCTGTTTAATACTATTAATATGGACGAGTAACTTTAGTTCCCACAAACAACTTAATAAATCATGTGGAAATTGTTGGATAAATTTGTCGTCCAAAAACATTTTATATTCATTATAAATTTTATTAAAATAATTTCTGGCATATTTATGCCAAATTGTATTATCTGATTTCAGATGCTTATATAATTCATCCCCTTTTTCTGATGAAAAAAGATCAATCCATGTGGCTGAGGTGAGTGGTCTATTCTGCGGCATGATTTTCCTTCCTTTATCCAAAAAGATCTTCAATGGTGGCTTGCATTTCATCCTGACTCGGTTTGGCATAGCGAAAAATTTTCCTTTACGGGTACAGCTTTTAATCCTCTGTTCACAAGCTGACTTTAATCGCATCAATTGACGTGAGGATAGCCCATTCCAATCCGGTGCATCGGTTTGTAAATCTTTCACTTGCGCAAATGGGTCACCTCCTAATAGGGGTCTTTTTGGAAGAATGGCTTCAAATGTAACAATTTTGTTACAAAACAAACTCCCTATGTCATAGTCACGTTACATTGAGCACCTATCATTTCTTGTGAATTACTTGATAGGAAAAAAAATGAACTTAAAAAAATACTTAGTAATTGGAGCCTTAGTAAGCTCTTTGGGCGGGGTTTCTGTTGCAAACGCACATATGCCTCCTGGACATGGATCCCAGAATTCTTCTCCTAAAATCTCAAAATTAGTTCCAGAGGAACAACGTGCTGAATTTAAAGCGATGCTCAAAGACATGCACGCTCAAATGCAGCCATTAATGAAGGAGAAACACGCGTTACATACGCAGTTAATGGGTTTAGTAGCTACACCAGGAGCTCATTGGGAAGACATTTCTTCAGTTATGGATAAATTAATCGCAAATAATGCTGCTACGACCAAATTAGTAACAAAAAATCAATTCGAAATGTTTCATAAGTTTGGTGTGCTACTTCCACCACCTCCAGGTGCTCCTGCCCTATAGTCTCAAGCTCCATCTCCAATGTTTATTTGGAGATGGACATAAAATACCATACTGATTATCATGCCTTCCAATTGATCAAACAACGACTAATTTCAGTAAAAAACCATGACAGTTAGTTTGTTACATAATCAATAATCGTAATACTTTAGTTACTCTGAATAGGTACATGAATATGAGTGATACCATCAAATTAGCGAAAATGAGACAACAAAAAAAACTCAACCAATTCAAACGAGCAAACAAAAGCACGTTTGTTAGCGCTAAAATTTCTAAAATTCCTGGACAAACCTATTCTGGTAGCGTCGATACTTATTTTAAAAAGGAAATCAAAATTTCGTCTACCGAGGCGATCCATATCATAGAAAAAAATGGTTCATTTAAATCGCTTATCTGCCATGTCATGCAACCCTCTTTAGAACAATTGAAACGATTTGGTTTCATCCCAGCTGAAACGCCTATTTCGCAAGCCATCAATCAATTAGGTGGATACCGCCAAATCATTCTTAAACGAGCCTATGAAAATCATAAAATTACATCGCTTCATAAAGAAAAAGTGTCCTTACTGGATTTTTCTCAAGACCTATTGATGGCTTTAGAGCCCTTAGAGTGTGTAACTAATACGCTAAATGAACATCTATATGAAAATCAAAAAATAGCCATTCAGTCAACAATTAAAAACCTCCTAATAAAATTATCTCAATATAAAGCCAAGCATCGGAGTACATTGCATCCATTATGTGCATTCGATACAAATGCACTTAATAAAATGGACCAACTCTATGAGGCGCTATGTGCACGATTAGAAGCGTTATCCGTAACCATTGATAATGCATCTTTTGAAGAACTTAAAGTGCTCTTAAGACCAACGGGCTCAGAATCCATTCTTACTCATGTAAAAGATATGGGTATGGCAATTATTGTAAAAACGCAAGAACTGAATCAAAACCTTACCTACAGCCGCAAAGCAAAATCCTTTTTCAGAGGTGAATTAAATAATGCTTGCGAAGAGGCGCTCAAAGTAATTCAGAATTATGAAGCGGATCCACACAATCCTATTTTGCTCGAGCACCAGGGAAACTTTAATGATACTGGCAGTACACTTGCTGTTGATTTCTCCGGACTTGATGAAGAAAAAATAAAACCTCTCATTTATGCAATTAATGAACTATCAAATCACGGTATTCAAAAACGAGAGGAACACTATGTATTAGGGAAAATAGAGCTAAGCCCTTCTAATCTCTCTCATAAAGCAACATGGGGCAATTTTTCTTTAGCTAATGTATTTAAAGATATTTTCCGCGGGACTTTAGTTGTACTCAAGCAAGCTATCTTTGGAGTAGCATCTTTCCTTATAAATTTAATTATAGATGTACCTATCTCTTTCCTTACTACCCTTTTCTCTTTTGACTTTCTAAAAATTTCTTCATTAAGTACATTCCTTTTTCCTCAAAAGAACCAAAATAGTACAATACCATTAGTTAAAGAACTTCTCGAGTCTTGTTCATTTAAGCAAACCAGTTTTGGGTCAAACAGCGGACGAAAACTCGCTTTATTAGCAGTTAATTTATTAAAAGATGTAGGTAATACATTCTTAGGTATACTTTACCGTTTAGGTTTTGGTTTTTATGACCTTTTTTTAGATGCAAAAATACAGTTCAAAAAAAGCAATCGAACGACTCAATGCCAAACAATTTTATCGGATATTAGCGATTCTCTTACAGCAATAAAGCAAGAAAACATAAAACAACTTGATTCTTTGATAACACAAGAAAAGAGCATCATAAAAGCTCAAAAAAATTGCTCTCAAAATACTAAGCCTATAGTAATAACAAGTCCTGACGTAGCCTGTGCCCCCTACCATCTTAGCTCGGGAGAATGGCATGACCTAGTAAATGTAATCTTTGATAAAGTAAAAACAATCTTGGATGAGGGAGTTACTTTTGCTCTCGCAAAACATCCCATTAAAACAAATCTAATTTTGGCATTACAGCTTGGAGCCATGCTTTCCATCCTCGCTCCAACAGCAATGCCACTGGTAACCCAAATGTACACCCAAATATTTTCCCTTTTACAAAATACAGTAATTACTATTATTCCTCAGCCTGTTTTAAATACAGCAACCCTGATAATGAATAATGATATAGTTAAATACCTTCAAGTCACTCAAATGCTTGAAAATATAATCGGTATTAATCGACCTTTAGGCGCTGATTTGCCTATAGAAAAAATTGACTCTTTTAAGTCTCATCTACCAGAGCAAAATCCGAGACAAAATAAGACACCTCAGCTATTTTTACAAGTAAAGGCGCTGCAACTTCTCTTAACAAGACAAGATGTACTTCAATACTTATCATATCGAGAAAAACGTTTGCTCATGATGGTGATTGAAGAATTATTTAATGACATCAGAGATAAAGAATATTTTATAAAAGGATTATCCTGCTTACTCTATCCCCCTACAAAAAAAACTTCTTTAAATCAAACATTAACCATTATCTTCGATTACATTCCATTACTGGCACGCTGTCTTTTGAGTCCTATAACGTTTTCTTCTCGACCTTGGCATGAATTGAAAAATAAAATAATTAAAGATTTAACCCGTATCGTACATGCGATAAGTAGATTATCTAATGCCGTATTTAACATGGCAGTACGGATTTTTATAAGAGCTCCGGGAGACATTCTTGTTAATGAAATTGCAGCAAGAGTAGAAGGAGCAATCCATGATAATAAGCACAGTATCTCTCAAATTTCTTATCAATTAAGCCAATATTGTAATCAATCAATGGAACAAATCCGACAGAAATCTTCAACTAGTATCGACATCATGCGACGCATGTCTAGTGCACCATCTCCACAAGAAGCGCTCAAAAATGTGACTGCATACTTATATGCTGGTGGGCTTTTTGCATCTGAAAATAATATTAATTCCGAACAAAACACTCTAAGCAGCAACCCTTCTGTAAACCTTCGACCAAATACAGGTTGTATAGAAACGTTTTAAGGATAATGTTTTCTATCAGCTGACATTTACCACAACTGTAACTGGAGTAAATATGAAAGGAATGACTCTCGACAAATATGGCAATTTAACATTTGATAAATCATCTGCTGAACTAACATCAGAAGAACTTGAGCAACAATTGAAAAGTATCTACTTAGGGCCTGTAAATGAAACTATTACCGTCGTAGGAAATAAAGATGGCCTTGAACTTTGAATATAACAGTTTTTTATTGAGTTTGAGGTTGCAATTCAAGACCTGCCCCCAGATGCTGGGTTTAATAAATGGCACCTAAATCCACAAAATTAAACAAACAATAATTGAAACAGTTTTTAAACCAATAAAACCTACTCAAGTTTAATTTCAATACACAAAATAAAGAGCTCACAAAAACAGTGGTTTTTATGAGCTTAATAATATATTGTGTATTTCTCTCGTACCATAAAGACTAAAACAGAATATTTTTATGGATATAGCAAATTATTCTTTTTGGATAAAAATAAGCGTTTGTTTTTTTCTTTGTTTTGGCATGCAAGCTACTCACAGCACCAGGACCTATTCTAAAGATTGGGCTGTTGCAAACATTATTGGACCAATATCAGAAAACTCTTCTTTTAAATATTACCTAGAGCCACAATTACGTCTAATTGACACTCCTTCGGTCTTTAATCAATTCCTTTACTTAGGTGGATTAGGTTATCAATTTAATAGAAATGTTATGTTGTTTATAGGACCTGGGTGGATTTTAACGAAAACACCTGAAAACAAGACACATACAGAAAAACGATTATGGGAACAGTTAAATTGGCAAGTCATAAAAGATTCTAATTTGAGTATCAATAGCCGAACTCGTTTGGAAGAAAGACAACGTAGCGATCAATCCCAAATTGCTTTTCGTTTACGGGAGCGCTTATGGCTAAGAGTTCCCTTGAAAAAATGGCAAAGTTATTCTTTTTCATGTTTTAATGAGTTTTTCTTTAATCTCAATCATCCTAGTTGGACATCACCATATTTATTTGAGCAAAATCGAGCATTTATTGGGATTGCCAAAAATTTATCCAAAACAGCCATTTTGGACATAGGATATCTAAATCAGTTTCTTCACTCATCTAAAAACCAGAACGACAATGTATTATTGCTTAGCCTCACGATGATTAGATAAAGTGCTCACATAATAAGAAAACCAGAGAGTTTGCGTGCTCTCTGGCCGAGTTGATCTAAGGTTTTTTCTGATCTTTTTGATATTTTTAGAAGCTTAAGGTCTAATACTATGATTAAGATCTTGTCGGTCTAATTCAGCTGCCTCAGCAACAGTATCAACTGGCCCAGTAACCCGTTCAATATCTCTCAATACTTTCAGATTTGCAGTAAAATTTTCTATATCATTATTTGCTACAGGCTCTACTACTTTTTTTTCGCTCAGCCTCTTTATTCTGATTTCGCATCGTTTGCAATCGAATACAATCCAAGGGCTGTAGGCTAGTTATCACTGTCAAATCGATTAAGCCCCTTAAGCATTACCTGGGCTTTGAAAAACCTATGAACCTCAAACCTTGAAGTGCCGCCAAAAATTCAATAAGAACTCTTTAAACTAGGGTTCAAGGTCTGATCCTCTCGGTTTCTGTTATTGATTATGTAGTTGCAGACAAATCAGTAATTGATTATGCATTTGTACCCCCATCAATCGTAAGATTAGCTCCGGTAATATAAGAAGCTTCTGGGCCAGCTACAAATGAAACCAATGCAGCCACTTCATCCACCTGACCATAACGTTTAAGTGCTGTGTTTGCCACTTGTAGTTGTGCCGAATCGCCAGTTGCTGGGTTTAAGTCCGTATCTATAGGCCCCGGTTGCACATTATTAACAGTAATTCCTCGTTCGCCTACTTCACGAGAAAGCGCCTGCGTAAATAGTTTGACAGCCGCCTTTGTGGCTGAATAGGTAGCAAGTCCGGGATTCATTATTCGCTCGCCAGCACAAGAGCCGATGTTAATGATTCGCCCTCCCTTTTTGAGATGTTTCAGGGCAGCTTGCGTTGCAACAAAAACCCCCATAAGGTTGAGTGCAACAACCTCATTCATTTCTTCGAATGAAGTCTCCTCAAAAGGTTTTGCAATCGCCGTGCCGGCATTATTGACCAATACATCAAGACGGCCGAAAGTACTCGCCACTTTGTCAATTGCAGCTTTCACGGCCTCCGAATCACGCGCATCCGCTTGTAAAGCAATAGCCTCTCCTCCTGCAGCTTTGATGTCCTTGAGCACTAAATCTGCTGCATCAGAATTTTTAGCGTAAGTGATTGCAACTCGAGCACCATCTTTGGCCAATCTCTTAGCGATGGCAGCGCCAATCCCGCGCGACCCACCGGTAACCACTACAACTTTATTTGCTAACTGGTTCATTCATTTTCTCCTGTTCAATTATTCTTATGCGAGTAAGAGGCTTTTGTCTGTTGATATGTCACATATCTATTTGCCCCTCCTAAGGGTTTATTTTCTACCGAAACAATTCTCTTTGCGTCATCTCAAGCCGCTGGTGCAACTGGTGCATTTTTTGTGGGTTCGGCATTTAAATCATATGCGAGTAAATGACTCCGTGATTGCAAATCATTAAAGAAACGGTCACGACATGTAGTCACAGATAATTTATTGGCAAGATCTGCCATTTCGGGTATTGAATTAGACGTTAAATAAGTCGATACAGATAAAAACATTGCTGCAGCTAATTTTTTATTTTTAATCAGTTGAGGTCCTTGTA